>NZ_JBFAXQ010000030.1:0-78007 GCF_040680855.1 Kribbella sp. NPDC051952 | reverse complement strand
TCCTTCGCGGCGTTGCCATTCTCTCTGGTCTGCGGCTTCGGTCTGCGTTGGGCAGCCAACCATCACACCGGTTGGAGGCGTGACATGTCGAGGCCACCTCTACCCCTGGGATCCTGGGGTGAGATTTCCACCTGGGTCGTGCAGACAGACGCCAAAGGCAAGCCCGTCAAGTACAAGTCGCAGGCAAGGTTCCGCGACCACGACGGTCACGTCCGGCCGGTATCCGCGTTTGGCAAGAACAAGACAGCGACTGAGCGCTCCCTCCTCAACAAGCTTCAGGACCGAGCCAAGACGAACCAGTCCGGCGAGCTCAGTGCGATGCACAAGATCAACCACCTCCTCGACCTCTGGGAGCGTCGCTTCGAGGGCCTGGTCGCCGACGGCACGCGTTCACCCACCTCGCTCGACACCTACCGCCGCGCGAACAAGAACCACATCCGCCCCGCCCTCGGCGAACTCCGCATCGGCGAAGCCACCACCCCACGCATCGACACCGTCCTCGCGCGGATCAAGCAACGCTCCGGCGCTTCCACCGCCAAGACCTGCCGCGCCATCCTCTCCGGCGCCCATGAGTCTCGCCGTCCGCTATGGCGCTACCGCCATCAACCCCGTCCGCGAAGTCGACTCCATCGAAGCCCAACCACAAAACCCACCACGCGCCCTCACTGGCGAAGAAGTCACCCTTCTACGCAAACACCTCGCCGACGACCAGACCGCCGTCACCGCCGATCTCCCCGACCTGACAGCCTTCATGCTCGGCACCGGCGTACGCATCGGCGAATCCCTCGCCGTCCTCTGGTCCCAAGCCGACCTCGAAGCCGGCACCATCGAAATCACCCACACCATCGTCCGGGTGAAAGGCGACGGCCTTCTGCGCAAACCCACCAAATCCAGGGCCGGCCAGCGACTCCTCCACCTTCCCCACTGGGCGATCGCTGTACTCCGCACCCGCGAGGCAGGTGGCATTCGCCTCGACGAACCGATCTTCCCCGACACCCAACGCGGCTTCCGCGACCCCAACAACGTCCGCCGCTCCCTCCGCACCGCCCTCTCCCCCATCGGCAGCACCGCCCGCCGCGACCTCGGCCAAACCCTTCGACACCTCCGCCGCGAAACCGGCATGACCCGCAAACAAGTCGCCGACAACCTCACCTGGCCCCAAACCAGAATCGAACTCATCGAAACCGGCCGCATCAAGGTCGACCACGAGATGATCGCCACCCTCATCCAGCCCTACGGCGTCCAACTCGACCACCTACACGGCCTACTCGCCCAGATCCACGACGCCACCCAGCCAGCCGAGTCCGACAAACTCGCCTGGATCCGCTCCCACGCCCTCCGCAAAACCACCGCCACCGCCCTAGACCAAGCCGGCCACACCGCCCGCCAAATAGCCGACCAACTAGGCCAAGCCAAAGTCTCCATAACCCAAGACACCACCTAGGCCGCCAGGCCGCGAATCCCGCCGGCGCCCGCGCCCTCGAAGATGCCTTCGAGGACCCCGACCTGGCCTGAGAGCCGAGTCAGCGCCGACCACCCATCCAAGATCTGCGTGATCTTGACGGAGCAGGAGAGGGCGAACCGGACCGCACTCCCGGTTCGCCCTCTGACCAGCAAGTTCATGCTCATCGGCTGCCAGCGTTCATCGACGTTTCTCAACGTCCCGCGGAGCATCACGGAGCGTCGAGCAAAGCCCGTCCGGCTTCGACAAGGACAACGCCGCCGTCCCTGACGGACGCAGCCAGTATCCTCGACCGACGACGTCGCTCGCTGGCCGACTGACAGACTGTCAATAGCCCGAGCACGATCCCCCTGCTTGACCGCGATCCGACGGAATGGGCACGCTCCACAGTCATGCGAGGGCTCCGGAGCGGCCCCCAGGATTTCCAAAGGCATCGCACATCTTCCTAAGCCGTGCGTGGACAGCATCTGGGTGCTCTCGTTCGACGGAGCGTGGCTTCCCTTTCCGGAACGCTCTGCCGCGAACCCCGACGGTCAGTTCAGCGGACGGTCACTGCGAATCGCCCGGCTCCTGCAGAAGCTTGACTACTCCACCCACGACTTCAGCGAGCAGGAGAGCCTGATGCAACAATCCGGTCTGCCCACTGTCGAGGACTGAGCGGCCTCGGAGGAGTGAGCGCCTCACTTCCCCTGCCTGGGGAGGTGACGCGCTTGGCACTAGGTCCGCCGAAGCGGACCGACTGCCACACTGCACGGCACCCACGAGCAATTGCACTGCGCAGCACAAGGAACACCGCTCGCCGTCGAGCAGATGCGACGGCAGGGTTACAACGGTCCCGAGATCATCGGCATCGAGGTGGTGACCACGGCCGTGCGCCAATGAGCGTCATAAAGTTCGAGCTAAAGCACGAGTCGGGCGTCGGCTTCGCGCCGATCGGCGAAGCGATCGGTCCCGCCTTTCCTCACCGGATCGAGCCGTGCTCCGACGGACAGTCTTCCTCGGTTGTCGGTCGTGTGTGGCATACCTTGAGGCCATGGCGGATGGCACCGGGATCGAGTGGACTGAGGCGACTTGGAACCCGACCACAGGATGCGATCGGATCAGTCCTGGTTGCGACAACTGCTACGCGCTGACATTGGCCAAACGTTTGAAGGCAATGGGTAACCCGAAGTATCAGGAAGACGGGGATCCGCGTACGAGCGGCCCGGGCTTCGCGATCACGCAGCATCCAGCTGCGCTGGATATTCCGTACCGCTGGTCAGCCCCGCGGCTGATCTTCGTCAACAGCATGTCCGACCTCTTCCATGCCCGGGTCGAAGCGGCGTTCGTCCGCGATGTCTTCCGCGTCATGGAGGAGACGCCCCGGCACACCTACCAGCTGCTCACGAAGAGACCACGGCGCGCCGCGCGGATGGCAGCAGAACTGCCTTGGCCCAGCAATGTGTGGCTCGGAGTCAGCGTCGAGTCCACAGCTCAGCTGTGGCGTATCGATGACCTTCGTCGGGTGCCGGCGGCCACTCGTTTCGTCTCAGCCGAGCCCCTGCTGGGGTCATTGGTTGGCATCGACCTGGTCGGACTCCATTGGCTTGTCGCTGGCGGTGAGAGCGGCCCCGGCCACCGTCCGCTCGACGCCGAGTGGGTCCGCGAGCTTCGAGATGCTTGCCGCGAGCAGAGTGTGGCGTTCTTCTTCAAGCAGTGGGGTGGCCGGACGTCCAAAGCTAATGGACGAACACTGGACGGGACCACCTGGGACGACATGCCTCGGCGGCCTGCATCGAGAGTCTAGGGTCCTGCTGTCACGGCTCTACGGGAACGTGATCTGCACCTGTGGAGGAAACGTGCCGCGACGTCGCTGCCCTGTCACGGTGAAGCGTCCGGCCTCCTGCATCGGCTTGAGCGTCTGCGTCTTGATGTGCGAGGGCGCAAAGTGGGTGAACTCGACGACGTAGTCCTCGATGGCCTGATAGTCGACGCTCCGACCTGAGAACTGCGCAGCAAGGTCGTCCATGAGCGGGCTCGTATTCGCGTCCGGAGACATCAGCATCGGCTGGCCCGCCGTGAGGTCTGAGAAGCTGTAGTCACCACCCGGGGCGATGTCCCACATCGCCTCCTTCATGAGCGCCAGGCCCTTGAGGTGGCGCGTGCCGTAGAACAGATAGTTGTTGGTCCGGCCGCGGGCGTTGATCATCTCGAAGCTGCGCACGAAGCGGAAGCTGCATTCGTTCTCGAGCTGCGTGGCGTACAGGTCGTGGAGGAACTGACCGCGCGCGTGACGGCCAGCCGAGGGTGCGTTCTTGAATTCGTCGGTTCCATAGAGGGCCCGGAAGGCCTGGTCCACCTTGCCGGACGTGCTGAACCGGTTGGCGCTGTTGTAGTCGAAGTAGATGAACAGTTCCGCCTTGTCGTACTGCGTTATGGCACGGATCTTGTCCAACGGTACGTCGCGGTACCCGAACGGGTCGACGAACGCGAAGATAGGTGCCATACGCTCACCGCTAAGGGAGGCGAGCATCTCGTCGGCGAGGTCGACGAAGTTCATAGTCTCGACGATGACACGGACGTTGGACGGCCAGCCCCCGCGTTCGGCCTCGATGTCGGCCACGACCTTCTTCAGCGACCCGTACCGGGCGGGATCCTTCTCGTTGAACAGGAAGACGAACTCTGTGGCCGTCATGTTCTTGAAATGCCTATGGTCGAGCATCGTCTCCAGGGCCAGTCGCGGCGAGCCGGGCTCGCCGTTGGCATAAATGCCAGGACCTGCGAACGCGTCGAGGAAGATGGTCTTCTTGTCCCAGCGAGACAGGATCGGGAACCAGCCACCGAGGTACTTACGGAGCAGATCGTGCTTAGCCTTCGTGTGAGGGCTGAGCTCCCAGATCGTCGGCATCTTCACGTGCGGGCCTCCGCCGTCGTCGGCCGGCGTCGGCGCTCGATCGCGCGGCCTGTCATTACTGCTGGCGTCACGCCCCGTACGCTACGCCCACGCGGACGGCACAACACCTGGAGAGCAGTCGCCATGGCCCGATACGACAGTCGAGCAGGAGCTGTTGAGATCTTCGACGATGGATCCGAGACGGTCTTTCAGTGGCAGGACTCTTACTCAAATGACGGTCCAGTGACGATGGCGCGATTCGTCCCACGGGAGCATGTGCTGAAGATCTTCCCCACCGTGCGCTCTGGTCTGGAGCTGAAAGAGCAGTTCGACCAGATCGCCGAGCTCCATATCGAGGCTGGCTCGGCGACTGACTGGTACGACGAGGAGCCAGTCAATGAGGGCGATTATGGCTGGCAATTGGTCGGGCTCCCGGATGGATTTGGTACTGCTTTCGAGCGCGGCCTCGGCGTACGCGCCAAGTACAGAGGACTGCTTCATCAGATTGAAGATCACACAGCATGCAGCATCGTGCGCTTCGGACCCGGCAGCGAGGAAGGTCGGGACGGTGACATGTTCCGGGTCAGCTTAGCCCGGTTCCGCCTCTACAAACGGGCAATCGATAGGAACAACAGCCGCCGCGACACGGTCGTCAGAAGGTTCAACTCTGCGGAGTCGCACAACGCGATCGCGGATCTGATCGGCGCCGAACCACAGAACCCCCTCGTTGGCAGGCACCCGATTATCCGGGCCATGGAGGGAGAACTTGCCGGAAAGCCCGGGATGCAGCCAGTGGAGAGGAACCTGCTCCTCCGGGAGGCAGCGACCCAGTCCCGTGCTGCAGCTACCGAAGCGCCCGCAGAACTTGGCAAGCTCCGGCGCGACATCCAGCTCGTCACTCTGGAAGTACTCATCGATCAGTTCGCGGCCGGCCTGAAGGGCGGCCACCGCTCAGACGAGGGGTACTGGCAGAAGTTCTTCGAAGTGAACACCTTCGCGCTTCAACAGCTATTCGCCGCACCTGTCGCGCTCTACAGACCACAGCTGCACGTCCGAAGCGGCGACGCACTTGGCCGGGGCGCACGCATCGCAGACTTCATGCTGATCAACAGCATCACACGAAGTGCTCACCTAGTTGAGATCAAGACGCCGGCCGCCAAGCTTCTTGGAAGCCCATACCGAAACATCTTTCCTCCGAACGTTGAACTATCCGGCGCCGTCGCCCAGATCCAAGCTCAAATCGAGTCGACTCGCGTCGAGCTTCCCGCCCTATTAGCGAGGACACCAGAACTCGCGCCGATCGAGAACTGCGTCGTGCGCGGGGCAGTGCTCGTCGGGACCGCCGAGCCTCTAAACGCAGAACAAAACCAGTCGTTCATGCGATATCGCGACGGTCTGAGCACGGTCGACGTCATCACGTTCGATGAGGTACTGGCTCGCCTCCGGGGACTCCATCAACTCCTCGCAGATCCGCCTGACAGCACCGCACTTAGCGCGATAGATCTGCAGCCCGACGAAACTCGGCCCTGAGTCCGGACTCCGCCGCCCGCTCGGCCTCCCGACGGAAGGGGCCACTCGGCAGCAGGCGACGACTCGTCACACATCGGAAATGAACCGCAGGAACCGTCTGCCGAGGTCGGTCGTGTGACCGAGGAAATCTTCGCCGCCGTGCCCGAGTACTTCCTCCCCGGGATTAGCTGGCCCAACAAGGT
This sequence comes from Kribbella sp. NPDC051952, assembly GCF_040680855.1. Taxonomy (NCBI): domain Bacteria; kingdom Bacillati; phylum Actinomycetota; class Actinomycetes; order Propionibacteriales; family Kribbellaceae; genus Kribbella; species Kribbella sp. NPDC051952. The sequence continues at coordinate 71,961 of NZ_JBFAXQ010000030.1, read as the reverse complement.
GCGCGCGAACCAAGTCTTCAATCAGAAGCTCGCGGGTGTCGCCTTGTCCGGCGTACGCGGGCATCGTGAACATCGGATTCTCTTCGACCTCGGCGTCAGAGCCTCTGGCCTCCGAGAACCACCTGAGCAGGAGTAGCTGACGTGCAGCGATTTCGACGGGATCCGGCGCGAGCATCCTCGTGGTGTGCGCGTCGCGGACTTCGCCCGCGTCTGGCTGGCCGCCGAGCGGCGTGCCGATGCGCTCGAGACGCTGGGGCGCGAGGACGGCTTTGTGACTGGTGTGGTGTGGACCTGCCGGTGGATCGCGAACGCCGGGGTTCGATACGACGGGCCGGTCAACGGCCGTCGCGGCGACGTGGCTGCGTCTCCGATTTCCCGCAGGCATGAATCCGCCTACGAGGAGTTGATCGAAGAGGAAGCCGTGCGGGCCGAGGTCAAAGCCTTGCGCGCCGGCGACTGGCCTGATCTGCCGGGGTATGTCGCCGGTGTGGCTGCCACGTTCGCGTGGGCGTGGCGGCGTTCGGGCCGGCCACCGATCGAAGTTGGCGGCCAGCTCGTCGGCTGAGCTCTGTCCCTCACGGCTTCCGCGGCCAGTCGGCGCCGGCAGACCATACCCAGCGATGAATACCGGACGCCTCGACCCGGTAGGCGAGCGGCCAGCCGCAGAACTCATCAGGGGCTCAGCCGCACGTCGCGCGTCTGCCCAGTCCGAGACATAGAACGCCTGACGGTCCCACGGTCCACTCACGAGGGTGATCACCGGCTCGCGCAGCGGCCCGGACATCAGCCAGCACCGGGCTCGGGCACCGGTCGAATCTGGCTCTGATCGATGAAGGACACGCGACCGTCGGCGTGCCGGACACGGCCGAGCCACCGGCCGCCTTCATTGATCCACGCGTCAAGTTCGCCGATCCGCTGCTGCCAGCCGTCGACCGGCACCGGCGGATCGACGCGCCGGACGTCGGCCTGATCCCGGGGGCCGTGAACGGTGTACTGCAACTCCAGATCCGAGGCCAATGCGTTGGCCTCGATCTCGGTCGCGCACCGGCCCCGGTGACCGTTCATCGCGTTGTCCCAGACCAGCCAGTCTCTGTCGTCCCCGTCGCCAGGTCGCTCATTGAAGCGTCCCACCATGGAACTCATCATGACATTAATCGAACTCATGTTCTAGTCAGGTGCAGGCGTCATGTCAGCGTCCATGTCCTGTCTCAGGACATCGGTGACGGTTCTGCATCAGGACATCGGTGACGGTTGATGTGTCAGGACTTCGGTGACGGTTCAGGTGTCGCGGCGTGGGCCGCTGCGGTGGCCGTTGCCGACGTAGATGATCCCGGGGGCGGGTCGGGTGTGCTCGATGAGGATCTCGCCGTCGAGGTCGGCGACGGTGATCTTGTCGCCGGCGGTGATGACGAGGACCCGCTGGAAGGCTCGCCGTCCGTCGACCTGGTAGGTGACTTTGTTGAGGACGAAGCCTCCGCCGGCGGTGAGTTTCTTGGTGATGGTGCCGTCGGGCAGGTCTGTGGGTGCCGGTGTGCGGGGTCGGCGGGGCGGCGCGGGAGGCAGGCGGATCAGGTCGCGGGCGGGGCGTGGTGTTTCGGTCTTGTCGATGGCCTGCCAGGCGGCCTGGGGTGTGACTCGGCCGGGGAGTGCCTGGTGGGGGCGTTGGGTGTTGTAGAGGTGGTCGAAGGCGTCGACCTGGGCTTGCAGTTGGGCCAGGTTGTCGACGAGGGGTTGTTTGTCGAGGTAGCGGAACAGGGTCTGGTGGAAGCGTTCGTTCTTGCCCTGGGTGGTCGGTTTGTAGGGCTTGCCGGTGATCGGTTCAACGCCCAGGGCCATCAGGTGGCCGCGAGGGGTTGAGCGCGATGCCGTTGTCGGACAGGAGTTTCTGCGGGACACCGTGGGCAGCGGTGGCTTCGTCGAAGACGGTGATCGCGGCCTGCGCGGTCTCGCTCCAGGCGACGTGGGAGGCGACGGCGTAACGGGAATGGTCGTCGATCAGCTGGAAGAGATCACGCACTTGCGGCCGCGGGCGAGGACGTACTCGGTGGCGTCGAGTTGCCAGCAGGCGTTCGGTGCAGGGTAGACGAACCGGCGCCATGCCGCTCGGGGTTTCTTCCGCGGTTCCAACCGGGCGACACCGGCCCGGCGGAAGATCCGGGCCAGCGAAGCGATCGAAGGGACGACGTCCAGGCCCATTGCGCGCATCTTGTCGTGCACGCTGATCGGGCCGCAGTCCAGGCCGGACCGCTCGAGCGCAGCCCGGACCCCGATCGCCTGCTGTTTGACCTCGTCGGTCAGTTTCGACGGGCTCGTCTTCGGCCGCCGCGACCGTGGTTCCAGCGCCGCTGCCGGCCCGTCGGTCAGGCTGCGCCGCCGGATCTCGTAGAACGTCTTGCGGGAGATGCCCTGCTCGGCGCAAAAGGACGTCACCGCCCCACGAGGTGCGTCGGCCGGCCACTGGGTGATCGCAAGGCGGACGCGAGGATCAACAGACTCGTTCTTCGACACCCAGCGCAGTCGACCGGCCCGAGCAGCATCAGCCGCGCCGACCCACCGAACTGTCACCACCAAGACGACCGGAACCGTCACCGATGTCCCGATCAAAAACTGTTACCGATGTCTTGAGAGATGACATCATGTCAGCGTCCAAGCGTGCTGAGCCGCTGTTCCTCCGTATCGCGCCGTTTCCTGATCGCCCCGGCATTGCGGACGGCCTGGTTGAACGCGCGTTCCAGGCGGGTGGTCTGCTTGCGCGTGGCCGGAGCGCCTGCCGGGTCTGCTCGAGCTGCTCGTTCAGCCGAACCAGGTCCGCCTCAAGGTCCGCGAGCCGGTGCTGATGCGCGTCGAGCAGTTGCTCGGCCTCCTCGCGCACGGCCTCGGCGGCGGCGTAATCCGCTTCGGCCTGCCCAAGACGCTCCAGAGCGACCCGACGCTGTCCGAGAGTCCAGTCGGCCTCGGATCGGCCAGCGGTCGTCGGCGCACTGCGCTTTGCAACCTTTCGGGACGGTGTCTTCTGGGTGGCTGTGACCGTCGTACGACGCGGGGCCGGGCTGGGGCCAACTGGGCAGGGTCGCCGTTCTCGTCGACGACGCCGAGCCGACATGGCGCAGCGCACTGGTCAGTTGCCCGGTCCGCAGAAGTTGCGCGGCGCCAGGATCGATCAATGCGGCGTCCAGGGTCTCGGCCAAACGCTCTGCAGTCTGCGGCGTGACACGTCGGCCGCCGGCGGCTCGGTCCCGCGCGATCTGCACCAGGTTGCCGACCAGATCGTGCCGCTGCCGGGTCAGCTCGCGCCGCCTGGCACTGTCTGCGGTCAGGTAGGTCTCGCGCAGCTGCTCGCCGAGCTCAGTGAGGGCATGGATACCGTCCGGGTCGACACGGACAAGCTGGTTGGCCAACCACGCCGACACCGTCGGCTTTCGCAGCGCCATCACCGCCGCGACGCCCCGGTCGCCACCGCGCGCCCCGACCGCCTTGGCGAGCCGGTTCCGGGCAGCCACGAACTGCTCGGGCGGCAGCCCGTACAGCTCGACGACCGCAGTGTCTGTGTCCACCTCTCTCAACCACGCGCGGCCGAGCTGGTCTCGGCAACGCTGCCTTCAGCTCGGCGCGTTGTCGGATCCGGCCAGAGGTGTTCGTAGAAGGGGTGACCGGCCGCCCACGAGGGGCGCCACACATCGCAGGAGATGAAACCATGTTCGGGACACCGTTGACACCAGACTCGATCAGGGCGGAGACGGCCTACCGGCTGGAGCGAACCAAGCGCGCGTTCCGGTCCGCGCGCCGCCGGGGCAGGTCAGCCGGCTCACCGGCGCATGACCGACACCTAGATCCTCGAAGACAACCTCGACCGCTTCAGACAACTCGGTTGGTCGAACTCGGCAGGGATTGACTTGTCTAGTAAGGCTAGTTGACTGAACTCCTCAACTCTTTTGATCGGTCGTCGAAGCCAGCATGGCCATCAGGTCTTCCGTACAGCGCCGGTGAAGCCGGCGATGAACAGGGTGGCGAGTGCCCAGGCTGCTGCCTGGAGGAACCAGCCTGTCATGGTGAGCATGTTTCCAGTGTGCGTCGCTGCGGTTGTACATGTGGCGCTGGCGCTGGTCTTGATTAGTGGCAGGCTGAGATCGAGGCCAAGGCCAATCCGTTCGACGGCGTTGCAGGCGGTGCCGGGTGACATGGTTTGCGAACGATGAATGAGCCCGCCGTGCTGACCAGCTACACAAGTGAGGATGACAGAGATCGCTACGACGGCCAGCAGCCCTACCAACGCGCGCCCTGGCTTGTAGCCGTAGCCAAGCAGGAGGCCGGTGAGTCTGGCCCAGGCGCGTTCGCGCCGGCCAGTGATGGCTTTGCGTCTCAACTGGTCCTGGCGCTGAGCGATCAGAATCTCGCGTGCATCCGCCTCGTGGCCAGCAGCCCGAGCCGCCGTCGCGAGGTGTTGGTAGGGCTGCGCAGCGTACGCAGGGGTGCGATATGCGAGAAGGCTGAGCCAATCTTCGACGGAGGGCCCTGAGGGGAGGCCTGCGTAAGTCAGTCCGTCGACGTCCAACCAACCGGGTCCGCCTGACTTGTCCCGCACTTTACTGATGTCGATAGCAAAGGCTCCGACACGGGCGCCCGCTAGCGTCAGAGTCCCCTGCTTGCCGTGACCTGTCGCGCTGAACCCGTCCTGCAGCAGAAGGGCGTAGTCGGCCGTCAGACCATCGGCTACCAGCGCAGGCCCGGAGTCGTTCCTCATCGACGCTCCCGCCGCCTTCACCGGGCCGCCAACGTTGGCGCCAAGCAGGCGCACCGCGCCGTCTTCGCCAGAGCCAATCGCTTCAAACCCTTGGAGAAACAGGCCATGATCCACCGTGAGCCCATCGGCGACGAATGCGGGCCCGGAGTCGTTGCGCAGACTGGCCCCGACAAAGCCGAGTTGGCCGCCGACATGAGCGCTGGGCAAGCGCACCGCCCCGGCATCGCTCGAACCTGTCGCACTAAACCCGTCGGTCAGGAACAGGTCTTGCTCAACTCTCAGGCCGTCAGCAGTCAGCGCGGGACCAGATTCGTTCGTTAGCATCGCCCGGACACCGATAATCTGCCCACCTACGTGAGCGCCTAGGAGGCACACCGCGCCGTCATCGCCAGCGCCAATCGCCGTAAACCCGTTGTCCATGAACAGGTTCTCGTCAACCACCAGCCGCAGCGCGTTCAGCGCCGGTCCGGACCCACTGTTTAGTATCGCCCCGGACAGTACAGCAGGACCACTGACGTGGGCGCCGACCAGAACCACCGCCCCACGACCTCCACCGGTGGCTCTGAATCCGTCGCTCATAAACAGGCCCTGTTCGACGGCAAGCAGCTCGGCGTCCAGGCCCGGCCCAGAGTCGTTGCTAAGAGTGGCCCCGCACAAGTTGAGTTGGCCACCGACTCGAGCGCCCAGAAGACACACCGCTCCACCTCCGCTAGAGCCGGTGGCGGTGAAGCCCTCGGTGAGGTAGATGGAGTCATCGACGCTTGTTCGCGTGGCATCCAGCGCGGGTCCTGAGTCGTTGCTCAAGGCGGCGCCCGAAGCGTCGAGTTTGCCGCCAACGTGGGCGCCTCGTAGTCGCACCGCTGCACGCCCGGAGCCGATCGCCTCGAACCCGTGGCTGATGAAGAGGCCTTGATCGACCGTAAGCTGATCGGCCGCCAGCGCGGGGCCGGAGGCATTCGTCAGCGTCGCAGCGGAGGCGTCGATCTGTCCGCCGACGTAAACGCCACTCAGGCACACCGCCCCAGCCTCGCTCGAGCCTGTCGCGCTGAACCCCTCGTCCAGAAACAGGTCTTGCTCCACCCTCAGCCCATCAGCGATCAGCGCAGGCCCGGAGTCATTGCTCAAAGTGGCTCTCGACATGACCAGCTGGCCACCAATGCGCGCGCCTGCCAACCGCACCGCCCCGTCCCCTCCGGAGCCTGTCGCGCTGAACCCCTCGTCCAGAGACAAGTTCCCGTCAACCGCAAGCTTGTCGGCGCGGAGGGCTGTGCCGGAATCATTGCGCAGTGTGGCTCCCGTTGCGTCGAGTTGGCCGCCAACGTGCGCGTTGGTCAGGTCGAGCGCATGTTCAACGCGGCACCGCGGCATACCAAGTGCTCTGAATCGACCTTCGCCCAGATCAGCACCCGCCGGAAGAAAGCAGACGTACAGTCTCAGCGGCATCGCGGCCTCGAGATGCCGCAGGTTCAGTGGGCCTTCGATTCTTGCACCGGTCAGCTTGATCCCGCGCGGGTCGGGATCATCGACGCCGCGGCCACGAAGTATCTCGCGGATCACGTCCGCGCGTATGGTCCGCTCTGCACTCCATGCCATCATCTCCTCTGCGGTAACATCCAGCTCGCCGTTGCTGAGATCTAGTTCGTCGCCATCGCGGACGCATTGAAGGAGTCGCTTCTCCACTCGGCTCAAAGTCAGCTTGCTCATCTCGACCGCGGCCACAAGCCCCTCCTCACCCACCGAATGATCACAGCAGCATCGCAGGTGCCGGTGCAGTCCGTAACCGGATGTTCAACGACTCGGCTGAGCACGTAAGCACACCAGCCGCCGGCGAGGCGACTGACAACCGGTAGCCTCGCCAGCCGCGCCGAGATAGTTCTCCGGCTGGTCTATCGCGGGATTGTTGGTCGTCTCAGTCCGGCGCTGAGCCCTGACTCGATGGTCCGTTCCGCCTCGCGTCGGCTGCGCCCGATCCGTCCGGATGCTGAGAGCAGTTCGTCGCGGATTGCCTGCGGGTGCAGGCGCCCGTCGCGGCGACGCGGCCCAGCGCGTACGCCGACGCGTTCAGATCGTTGTTGCGTTGTCCCTTTCGTCGATGCCAGCAGTCTATTCAGCTGCGCCGACAGGGCTTTGAGCCCGTACGCCGCGCCCGGCCGCCCTGCACTCACATGCACGGTCGTCGGAGACGCAGGTGGCGGCGTTAACGCCTCCGCGATCCAATTCGGCAGATCAGCTGGTCGGCGGATCACGTCCGCGCGGTAACGCTGACCACAGACGACCGACCCTGCTCCCACGACATAGCCGCCGCGGCCTCGGGTGTCGATCTTCCAGCCCAGCCGTCCGGCGGTGTTGCCGAGCTGCGTGCCTGCAGGTTGCCGGTAGTACAGGTGCTATCCGCTGTCCCGATGCTCGGCTGGCTCGGTCTGGTCCGGCCGGAACTGATCGCCGCCCCCTGGGACCGTCTCCCACTCGCCTACATACAAGCTCCTCGTCCCGTCGAGCTGGCTAGGCCCGATCGAAGACCTCCTCACCGTTGAGAAGCCGTTGCTGCCCCACACCCTTAGATGATCGTCCCGCGACCCGTCGCGCCCGCTTACTCCCGGCTCAGCAACTCCCGTTCCTGCCACTTAATCATCGCATGAACATCCTCGCCGTTTGCGTTGGTGCCGGCCAGTGCCAACTGTTGGGTGTTCCTTGATCAGCGCGTCGCGTCAGGAAGATGATCGCGGCACTCGGCGGAGCGAATTGAGACGAGACGAGTACTTGCCACAGCTCATCCGCGTCGGGTTGGCTGTGCATCCGAGTGTCTTGGGGGAAGCGGTGGGGTGGACTGATGATCGCGTCAGCTGTGGGTTCGATGATTCGACGGCGAGAACTACCGCACCGCGGAAAGTTGTCTTCACATCGGTCCAGGTGGGCCGCGAAACGTTTGATTGCCCAAATCGACAGAATGCCGAAGAGTCTCTGCAGTCGGAGATTGCTTGGATTGGAACAATACCTGGCCGGTCTCGGGTCATCTGACGAGGGTGATTCCGGTAATGCACTGTTCGCGTGGTCGGGGGCGATTCTCATCAAGATCAGTGAGGACACCAGTTCGACAAGCCTGGGCGTTCTGTCTGACGATACTGTCGGCAAACTGTATGAATTGCTGGCCCGTGAGTATTCCCGATTCGGCGATTGGAAATTCTGCACCCAGGCGTACTACTACGCAGCAGAATGCCGAGCGAGCAGTTCTCCGAGTGCGAGCCTGCGTTTGTACATGACGGCTATGGTTTGTTCGCTCAAGGCAGGAGATGCAGAGGTTACCGACAGACTGCTGGCGATCGCCGGGGAGGCTGAGCATCCCGATCCGGCCGTTCCGTTCTTTGTCGATCTGATTCGGGCGCTGCACGAGGGACGCATGCCGCGTTCGTGTACGGGCGAGGAGATGGTAAGCCTGGCTGAGTTTGGAGACCATGTCTTCGGGATGACGTGCGCCGTCCTCGCAGATCGGTTTCGGCTGGCGGGCAGTCATGATCGAGCTCTTCAGTTTGGGCGCGCGGCGGCGGACTATCTTGGACCTGCCGGGGCCGATGGCTGGATCGTGGGCAATGTCGAGCAGCAGGTCGCCTTGGCTCGGGCGGCGTCGGGAGACTACGAGTTAGCGCTACGGAGCGCGCTGGTGGCGTGGGCCAAGCTGGACTCCCAACGGTATCGGGCATGTGATCACACTCAGCGGTTGTCGCTGTGGAAGAACATGGCGGGGGCGAGGTGGGTCGCGCTGAGTTCCGCCTTGGCGCTCGGCGATGTCAGGACCTTGGTTGAATTGATTGAAGCGTGCCGTGTGCAGTCTATCTTGGCCACCGAGACCGAGGTCTTCGACAACGACGAGGAGCAGGGGACCCAGAAATTCGAAGATAGGTCGGGAATCAGTGCGGACGGTTCTGAAGGGCCGTCCGACGAGGCGCCGGACAGTGGTAAGTCTCTGCCGTCGCTTCTCTTTAAAGCCATGGAGGATGCGCAAAACTCCAACAAATTGGGAATCCCTTCGTTTGTTACCTACCAAGGTTTCTCTCGACTGGCTCAGGAGTTCGTCGACCAGGATCCGGACTTGCAAGGCAAGCTCGAGGAGCTTCCGCTAGAATACGCGCTCCCGGCTGGACTATTCTGGTCATCGCACATTGAGAACGCGCATATGTTCTGGTATGTGGCGCGAGACGGCGAGGTAGTGAGTCACGGCATGACCGACCTTCGCGTCATCCAACATCTCACGCCGATCCTCACGGCGCTGACCGGCTACTCGCACGGCAGCGAAGGCAACTTGTGGAATCTTCCCGACCTAACCGCGGCGGACGAGGTCGAAGACTGGGAGCCGTTTCGCGACCTGGGAAGCTGGCGATCGGTCGAGGAGGAGGTCGTTTGCAGGACTATCGGGAATTTGCTGCCTCCGGCTTTGGTGGAGCTGATTAACACGGCAACTGGCCAGACGCCGATCCTGACTCTGGCCTCGTCTCGCGAACTCAGTTGCGTGCCGTGGGCGATCGCGCTGATGCCAGGCCTGGATACCAGACTGATCGAGCATGTGGCGTTGCAGATGTGGACGTCGGTGCGGTCGGAATCGGTGCGGCGACGGCGATGTGAGTCGCGTGAACCAGAAGCCGGCCTTCGGCGTCCGTTTCTCATTGCCTGCGACAACCCGGACGGAACCCTTCGGGACAGATCCATCGGATCGAGCATCAAGGATGGCGCCGTTCGGCTGGGGACGTACGCGGGCGACGGTCCAGCCCTTAAGCAGGTTTTGCTCAGAAGTCTACATGAGATCGGATCCAACACCGACGGCTTGTTCTTCTACCGCGGACACTCAAGGCACTCCATAGACCCGGCCACCACCTACCTTCCACTGCAGGATGAACCGCTATATGCGGGCGAGTTGTTCGGTCAACTCGAAGGTGGTATTCCGTTCGCCCCTATGCCTTCGATGGTTATCCTGTCGTGTTGCTCTAGTTCGACCGGGGCGCTGTTGGGAGGCGAGGGAATCGGCTTGGTGGCCGGATTGATCCAGGCGGGAGCAGACGAAGTGATCGCTACCTCAATCGATATCCTGGACGTGTCCTTCACCGGCGCATTCGATGATTTCCTGATCGACGGAATACGCAAAGCGAAGAACGGACATGCACATATGCTGAGAGAGTTGCAGTTGAGAATGCTTCAAGAGTGGAAAATTTTCTCCACCCGGGGCGGCCAGGACTGGTCCGAGGATGTCCTCGACCCACACCCAATCATCTGGGCCTTCTATCATGCGTACTGAGACAAAGGACATGGAATGATAGCTATCGAAGTTCCCGGTGAACTGGCGGAAGCGTTGGCCGCAGAGGGGCTGACGGCCGGCCGGTTCGGGGCCCGTGGGCAGGTTGGCCAAGTCCTGGTGGAGGGCTTCGCTTCTGCCGCGACAGTTATTTCTCTGTTCCAGGGGCCGGAGACCTTCGTCAACCTCGCGCGGCTGTTGAAGGAATCGGCTGGGAGGAAGCGTCGAGACGAGGTCAAGGTCTCCGTCAAGGGACCGAACGTCAAGATCGAATTCGTGGTTACCCAGGAATCCGATGTGAAAGTGATTGCAAAGTTTCTGAAGGATGCTCTGATTGGAGAGTTGAAGACGCCTTCGTCCGGATCGAGATGAAGGTTCCCTTCGTGGGCGCAACAGTTCCGATTGTTGCTCCCCTGAGTGTGGAATGATGACCGGGCGTGTGAAGGCGTGCCGTTGTGAGGTGATGAAGGGCGCTAGGGGCGCGGGGACAAGCGCATCAGCTCGGCGCGGATGATGGACAGCCAGTCGACCAGGAACCACTGATTCTGGTTATCGGCCGGCCGGCCGGCGTGGTGTGCGCTGCGGAGTGGCTACACAAAGCAGGGGGCTCGCCAGAAGGTCTTGGCGTCTCACCCTGCCCGTATCGCAAGGTGATCGTCTGTCCGAGTCACGAGGGCGACCGTCGGAGCAGTAACGAGCAAACAATGCAAATGGAACTTACATAAGAACAACTAGCGCAGCTCCCGCCGAGCCCTCAGACAAGGGCCGCGCTGACGCCATCGCCGAGCCAGACCGAATACTCAGACATCGATCATGCTGAACCGCGACCGCCAACGCCGCCATCGCACGATCCATGTCACAACATATTCAAAGTTGTAGAGCGCGGGTGATACAACGGGGGAATGAACTGGGTCACCGTGATATGGATACTGTTTTCGATACCTGGATCGGTTGTCGCTACATTTATTGCACTTTCTATCTCCACTCAAGCCACGTACCAATTGAGTGCTTTGATCACGGTCTTCCCCGGGCCACGCGAGGACGACTCCGGACTTTCTGGCGTTCTGGCTCGCTGGTTGCGGATCATAAGATTCGCCCAGCGAAGAGATTGGCGTCGAGGCACACGAATCGCGGCGACATGGGTCTTCTGCTACTTGGGGCCGTACTCGGATCAGCCTTTGCTGGATTCGTGGCCACACTCGTGGCGTGGATGCCATTCATCATCGTGAGAGACGTCATTGGCCCCCCACCTGAGGGCAACCGAAGCATTCTACTGCCATGGATACTCGGCGCGCTTCTAGGCACATTGTCACTGCTACGGTCAATGCAGTACGCATCATCATCCGGCCGCAAATCAACGTGGAGCACCTTGCCTCAAATATCTTTTCCGGTCGGCGAGGTGAGCTGGACCCGACGCACTGAATTCCTTCGGAACGTCTATCGTCATCACCAACTGCGATTCGCTGTAAACGCCTCAGCCATAATTGGTGTTCTGAGCCTGGCCGTTGCCAGCGGATCGACCAACTGGAATCCTCAGCCAGCCACGCCCACGAACTCCCGGACTGTGATGGACATCTACGATTCGCTGTGGCTTGCCGGACTTGCACTCGGCTAGGCGACCCGGTGGCTACTCCTGACCAGCATCGATATCGCTAATCCTGCGATGGCGTCGATCTGCGCTATTCATCGCTTCAACGACGCGACGGTTCGGCCAGTGAAAAGAGTTCACTCGACCTCTGTCATCGACCCGCTTGGGAAGCGGCGTGCGCAGCTGACCAGCATCTCTCGACTTCTCGTTAAAGCAGCACGACGCCTGGAGGTGTCAGCTCCACTGCACCCGATTGCTTCAATTCTGCGCGGAATGGCGCTACACACCCGGCAAGACCTCTCTCGCGTCGGTTCGCTAAGGCCGGCCTCACCTGCTGCATTGACAACCATGCTGACGATGGTTGCAACATTGTTCGCAGGCCCTCGCACCATGGATGCATATCAATACATCGCTAACTACGTCGGCGCTTTTGATGATCAAGGCAACCCGATGCCAGAGCTGCGGGTGGCGGCGACGGGAAAGTGGAAAGCATTCACCAATCGTATGCTCGAACTACTGGAGACCTATGCGCGCCTATTTGCCGCCGCCTGGGGCTTGTTCCTGCTCGCCGCATCGATTTACCTCCTTGCTACGGGACGGCTAGGTCTGAACAATATTCAGTTTGAAAAATGACACCTCCCGGCTCAAGCAAAGGCGACCAGCTCGATTCGCTGATGTTCTGCCAGTTCAGCACCGGCGCCGCGCCCAGGACTACTTGGGCAACTGCTTGGATACGGACTACAGTTCAGTGAAGGTAGCCGTCCCACTTCAACCTCGCAGCGCGACCCGCCCGGCAAGATGTGTGCACCGGGGATCTGATCGACCGATCGCGCCAGGGCGACCTCGACCGGGCCGGCCGGGATCCGTAGGTCGCGTGGTTCAGTGCGTCGCCTGCCGAGTGTCATGGCCGTTCCTGTTCCGTGAGCGGTGGAATGGCGGCCGCACGATGACTTTCACTTGCTGGACCTTCAGGCTGGAGTCGCGACGCGGGCAGAACCGGTGGACCGGCAACCAGTGCATTCAAGTGTGCGGTATTCCCGTCCCCTTCGGGCGATCGGGGAGTGTGATCACTGACTCTGGTTCGTGAGCAGTGTCGGGCCATGAGGACGACGAGGGACATCCTCGTCGAGCTTCGACAAGTACGCTCAAGTGCGCCCGAGCCTATACGCCTCGAGTACCCGCTCTTGGCCCGTGCATGAGACGAAGCCGATTACGGTTGTGGCTTCGAAGCCTCCACCGACGGCTATCTCGTCGCCTGGCCGGGCGGCCATCTGTCCTGTTGCGTCGATCAGGGCGGGTGTGCCGTCACGGAGTGCGACACTCCAGCCTGGAGGCCAGGCCACATCGATGTCGACGACGTCGTCGATGCCGGCAGCGGTGCTCATGGGGGTCCGGACTACTAGGCAGTTTGTTGAAGTGTCGATCTCGAGGGTTCAACAAACTGCGCCTGTAACGCCACGGTAGGGGCTTCACGTTGAACAGTCAGACCGGGCATTGCAGCATCAGGGCTCTTCTTCGCGTCGCGATTCATCGGATCATCTCCAGAGCTGTCTCTGAGCGGCGGATCACCGATGTCGCCTGACCTACGCTCTGCCGTGACGCTGGCACTTCGGACCTCTCCCGGGTGGAGGTAAGGGACCGAAGTGTTCCACGGTCTCTTCGGCGGCCCTCGAGCGTTGATACATCTCGAGATGGTCTGGGCGGAACCAGTACCGGCCTTTAGCGTCCTGGTCGGCTGGGACCAGGCCCGTTCTGGCGAGTCGTCTGACCTGGTCGATGCTGACGTTGAGAACGCTGCCGGCACCGGCAGTGCCCAGCTGGCCGATCCGATCCGGCGGCGTCCGGTCTTCAGGGGCGGGATGCCCCCCCGCGTACCGTTCGACGTCCTGCCGGAACACTGGCCACTTCGGGTTCGGAACGGAACTCAACTCTCCATTCGCGACTAACACTCGCACGTGGTGGAGCGGCCGGGCGAGGATCCGGGCCGCCTCCGACAATGAGACTATCTCGCCTCCGTCGCGCACGGCCTCAACTGCCGATCGGCGGAGCATGCGGTAGTGCTTGTCGCGGTGCAGTTCGCCGCGGTCGAGCATCCGGAAGACTGTACGGCGTCCAACGCCAAGGATCCGAGCCGCCTCGGCGGCCGAGATCCACTCGTCGTCGTTAGTCTCGGCGGGCGTGTCCACTAGTTCGCCGCGTCGAAGGCTTCCCTGATTTCGGTTGGGACTCGTCCGCGGTCGCTGACGTCGTAGCCGTTGGCGCGAGCCCACTCCTTGACCGTGCGAGCATCAGCACCGACCTTGGATCGGGTGACCTTCACACCTCGCCTATTCCTGATCGGTCGAGCGACTTGAATGTAGACCGCGAGGACCTTGCGGAGCGCCGCGGCATTCTTCGTACCGAGGTCGATCTCGTAGGAGCTACCGTCGAGCGCAAAGACGATGGTCTCTCCCCTACCTGCAGGCAGATCTCTACCGTCGATGTCGTCCGTGAGTTGGATCTCGACTCTCTGAGCCATCGGTTGCCTCTCGTCGGAGCGGTGCAGGTACGGCACAGCATTGTTCATCGCTGCGCCGCGATGCCGGACCAACACGAACGCCCCAGGTAATGAGCCCCCGTCGTAACAACAGCCATCGGATGTGGGGTTCGAGGCAACAGAACCCTCACACGTCGTAGTCTCTGTCTGACAGTCGGTGCGGCAGACGGGGTGACAGTCGATGCGAGTTGTGCTCACGGTTGTGGATCCCGTGCGGGGTGTGAGCGCCGACGTGATCGTGGACGCTGAACCTGACTCGAAGGTCGCTAGCGTCGTCCCGCGGCTGATCCAAGCGGTGAGCGGGATCAGCGCCGGACCGGGGACTGCCTCGGTAACGAGTCTGCTGGGCTGCCGGTGGATCCGGTGATCTACGTCGACGGGAAGGTTGTCGGCGCGACACTAACGCTGGCCAATTCGCCTTTGAAGGAAGGGGCGATCGTCAGCATCGGTGACTCCCGCGGATGCCTTCCGCCGGAGCCGCACGGACTCGTGGAGCTGCGGGTTGTCAGCGGTCCGGGAGCTGGTGCGGTGCATCGGATGGGGATCGGAACGTACACGATCGGAGCCGCAGCCGAAGCTGCTATCCGCCTCGGCGGCTCCGGCCTGCCGGACGTGATCGGCACGATAACCGTGTCGACGGTCGGCGAGGTCACCCTGAGGTCCGAGGTACCGGACTCCGCGCTTGGAATGGATCGGCCCGTCGACACCTCGGCCGGACCGATCGTCATTGACACCAAGGAATCCACCCAGACTCTCGAGTCCGGCAAGCGACCAGCCCTGCTCGAACTCAACCGCAAGCCGCTGGACTCCACGAGCAGATGGTCCGGTACGACGTGGCCGCCGGGCGCCCAACTGACGGTTGGCCCGGTCATCCTCGCAGTCGCGACCATCGAACCGCCGGACGCGTCGCTGTCCGCCAGCCCCGTGGGTGGCACTCTCGACTTCAACCGGCCGCCACGCCTGCTGGCGCCACCGCGACTGACCGAGTTCACCCTGCCGGCCGAGCCGCAGAAGCCGCACCGGCAAGGATTTCCGCTCGTGATGATGGCGCTGCCGCTGGTCGGATCGGTGGTACTGGCACTGTTCATGCGACAGCCCTCCCTCCTGCTGTTCGGCCTGCTCTCGCCGCTGATGTATCTTGGCCAGTTCCTGCAGCGCCGGCGCGAAGGGAAGACCTCGTACCGCCAGCAGCTGGCCGAGTTCCGCGAGCGGAAGCTCCGGATCGAAGGCGACGCGATCGCTGCATTGGCCATCGAACGCAACGCGCGGCGGCGCGACCTGCCGGACGCGGCCAGTCTGTTGCTCCTGGCAACCGGCCCGCGCGCACGCCTGTGGGAACGCCGACCAACAGATCCGGACTGACTCGAGCTTCGGCTCGGTACGGCGGACCTGCCGAGCGAGGTCCACGTCGAGGACTCGACCCAGGAGACCCATCTGCGCAGCCGCACCTGGACCGCACCCGACGTCCCGGCAACCGTGCCATTGGCAGCAGTCGGCGTCCTGGGAATTGCCGGGCCGAACGGCGACTCGCAGCGGCTGGGCGCCTGGCTCGCCGGCCAGCTGGCGACGCTGCACAGCCCGCGCACGCTGCGCCTGATGGTCCTCTGTCCGCCTGATGCGGCCGACGCGTGGCAGTGGATGCGCTGGCTCCCGCACACGCGCGGAACCGAGGACGACAGCTACCTGAACTGGCTGGGCAACGATGACGAGACCACAATGCGCCGCATCACCGAGCTCGCCGCGCTCGTGGAGGCCCGCCGCAAGTCCGTGGACAACCCGATGGCACCCCCGGCCATGTTCACCGAGCAGATCGTCGTGATCATGGACGGAGCCCGCAGGCTGCGCCTGCTTCCAGGGGTCGTCGGACTGCTCCGGGACGGCCCCTCCGTCGGCGTGCGTTTCGTTTGCATGGACGCCGATGAACGTCAATTCCCCGACGAGGCGCTGGCCGTGGTGACGCCATCCGGTCCGTGGTGGCGGCTTCGCCGGACCGGGACGACGACCGTGGACGGCATCCGGGCCGACCTCGTCACCGAACGGTGGCTGGATCGACTGTCCAGATCCCTGTCACCGATCCGCGATGTCTCCCGCAACGACGAAGCGACGGCCGTACCCGCCACTAGCCGACTGCTCTCGGTATTGGGTTTGGATCCGCCGCAGCCCGAACAACTCGCCCGAGCCTGGAGCGCCCGCGGCCGGACGACCCGGGCCCTGATCGGTGAAGGGGCCGATGGCAACTTCAGCATTGACATCGTCCGGGACGGCCCGCACGGCCTCATCGCCGGTACGACGGGTGCCGGTAAGTCCGAGCTGTTGCAGACGATCATCGCTTCCCTTGCGATCGGCAACCGCCCGGACGAGATGACGTTCGTACTGGTCGACTACAAGGGCGGCGCGGCCTTCAAGGACTGCAACCACCAGCCCCACACCGTCGGAATGGTGACCGACCTGGACGGCCACCTGACCACCCGGGCCTTGGCCTCACTGGCCGCCGAGTTGCATCGGCGCGAACGTCAGTCGAAGGAGGCGGACGCCAAGGACATCGAGGAGTACCTCGAGCGGATGAATCCCGGCGACGAGCCGATGCCCCGGCTGCTGATCGTGATCGACGAGTTCGCCGCGATGATCGCCGAGCTCCCCGACTTCGTCGCCGGCATCGTCGACATCGCCCGCCGCGGCCGCTCCCTCGGCGTCCACCTTCTTCTCGCGACGCAGCGGCCCGCAGGCGTGGTCACCAACGACATCAAGGCCAACACCAACCTGCGGATCGCCCTCCGCGTCACCGACACCGGCGACAGCACGGACGTGATCGAGGCACCGGAGGCGGCATACGTCGCCAAGTCGACTCCCGGCCGGGCGTACGCCCGGCTCGGGCATTCCTCGCTCGTGCCGTTCCAGACGTCTCGCGTCGGCGGCAGATCGCCCGCACTCGTCGCCGCGTCCGTTACCGCCCGGCCGATGCGCTGGGACGAACTCGGCCGGCCGATCATCGTTGCCTCCATCCCCGAAGAGGCGGACGACGCACTAGCTCCCACCGACCTGGCGCTACTGGTGCAGAGCCTGCAGGAATCAGCGCGCCTGACCGGGGCGACGACGCCTCCGAGCCCGTGGCTTCCACCGCTGCCGGACCGGGTCACACTCGACGAGTTGGAGGTCGACCGGACCGGCGACGACCTGCCACCGATCCCGTTCGGCCTCGCCGACCTCCCGCACGAGCAGGCTCGCGCGGTGGCGACGTACGACCTCGACTCCTCCGGACCACTCGCGATCATCGGCGCCCAGCGCAGTGGTCGGTCGGCGGTCCTCCGGGCCATCGCCGGCTCGATCGGCCAGCTGACCCATCCGAGCGACGTCCACCTGTACGGCGTTGACTGTGGCAACAATGCGTTGCTGCCACTCGTCAGCCTGCCGCACACCGGCGCGGTCGTAGCCCGTGATCAGCTCGATCGGCTGACCCGGCTCACCTCGCGGTTGCGAGCGGAGATCGGGCAGCGACAGCGACAGCTCGCGACGAGCGGCTTCGCGGACATCGCCGAGCAGCGTCGCCGCAGCGCACCCGACGATCGATTGCCCTACCTCGTCGTCCTCCTGGACCGATGGGAAGGCTTCTACGCCGCGTTCGAATCCACCGATGGAGGTCGGCTGGTCGAGGCGTGGTTTCACATCCTGCAAGAGGGCTCCGGGGTCGGTGTGAAGGTGATCCTGACCGCCGACCGGACCGCGATGATCGGCCGGATCTCCGCGCTGCTGGAGGACCGGCTGATGCTCCGGATGACCGATCCGTCGGACTTCATGGTGATGGGTCTCCCGGCCAAGGACGTGCCCCAGCACTTCCCACCGGGTCGCGGATTCCGCTCACGCGGACTCCGCGAAACACAGGTGGCCCTGCTCACCGAGGACGCCGACGGCACGGCGCAAGTCGCCGCACTGCACGAGATCGCGGCCCTGGCCACGCCGGTGACCGAGCTTCCGTTCAGCCGGCGGCCGTTCCGGGTGGATGCCTTGCTCGCCTCGATCGACGCAGCCGCAGCCGTCGCCCTCGGCCCCGAATCGCTGCGGCCCACCGAGGTTCTCGTCGGTGTCGGCGGCGACTCGCTCGGCCTGCGATCCTTCGACGCGTTCGAGCACGGTCCAGGGATCGTCGTGGTCGGCCCACCACGGTCCGGCCGCAGTACGACATTGCTCACAATGGCAGACTCGTTGCTCTCCCGCGGTTGGCAGCTTGCTGTCATCATGCCGAGGCGGAGCCCGTTGCGTGACCTGCTCGGTATCGACGGTGTAGCCGGCGTCTTCGGAGCCGATGCCGATAGCAACGAAGTGACCGCGGTCCTGGACGGTCTGAAGGCGCCGTACGCGATTCTCGTCGACGACGTCGAACTGCTCGGGCAGGACACCCCGATGGCCGAGCTTGTCGAGGCGCGAGTAGCGACGATGCGGGACACTGGCAATCTGATCCTCGCTGCCGGTACGACGGGTGACCTGGGCACCATGTACCGGGGGCCAGTGGCCGCTCTGAAGAAGTCCCGGTCCGGCATCGTGCTCGCCCCGGAGAAGTACGATGATGCCGAGATCTTCGGCATCCAGCTCCCCGTCGGCCTCCCGGCTGGCGCGCCGCCTGGCCGCGCCCTGCTGGTTGCCGCCGGCCAATGGCAACGCATCCAGGTCGCCCGGCCTCGGTGAGGCGCACGAAGTCGCTCCTACGACGACTCTTCGCAGGTCGCCGGGCCGGGGAGGGCCTCACCAGTTCCCGCCATCACCTTCTGAACGTTCCGCGCCCCATACGCCGAGGAGTCCCTCGCGGCTGCACACCAGGCTCTCCACCGCTTCCATGGCCTTCACCCTGATTTCGGGGGCTCGGCACTCCCTGCGCCCACCCTCACGGGCAGACCTGTAACGACGCCGCAGGCTTCGCTTGATGCTACGGACCACTCAGTCGCTCCCCCCTTGAAGGGCTCTCGACGCTGGGCTTCGACGCCGGACGTTTCCCTCCGACGCCGCCAGCCTGCTACCGAGCTTCCTGAAAGCTACCCGGACCGGACTCCCACCGGCAGGCGACGACGAGCTTGTCAACAGCAGATCACCTATCCACGACGACCTCCTGTCTCCTGGTCGCACGAAACGCCGAGCCTAGAATCGATAGGGTCACGCCACATCGTCTTCTGCGAGGTCGGGGGTGTTGCTTGGCCGTAGTGTCTTCACGAGGACGTGGGATCAGTGTGCGCCGACGGGATGGCCGCCGGGTCGGCCTCGTGGGGCAACGCCTTGGTGAAAGAATGTGGTGGGTGTGAGCGTGCGGTCGGGGCTGCCGCGTGGTCGGCCAACACTCCGATCCGTGACCGACCCCGCCGCTCGTACCAGTGTTCGGCGGGACTGCCGGTCTGCGTTTCGAGTATGAGGAGCCACCGGCCGCGCTCGGCCGCCGCCCGCTCCAGCGACGCCATCAGCCGCTGACCAAGGCCGCGTTCGCGCACCTGAGTGTGCACTAGCACCTTGTTCACGTCCGCCCGATGCCGGCCGGTCGCCTCCTGCGCCGGTCGCAACTGGACGACGCCGACTATCCGGCCGTCGTCGTCCCGGGCCACCCAGGTGACGTGCCCCGGGTCGGCCAGCGCGTGCGCCACCACTCGACCGCCTCCCCGAGCGTCAGGTCGGCCAGGAACCTGCACTGACACCGTCCGCCACAGCGTCGAGCAGGAGCGCGGCGAGGTCAGCGACCGCCGTCGCGTGGTCCTGCGTCTCGAGCACGCCCCACCTCGAAGGCCACCTCACCACCCTGACAGCCGGGCAAGCACTGGATGCTCGCTGACCATCCCCAGCGCACAATCGCTAGGGTGGGAGTGGAGCATGCGTGAGGAGGTGTGATGGCGGTCGACCATGAACACGCGGCGAGTGAACGCGACTACTACCTGGCAAGGGTCGGCGATGCCTTCGGCGGCGCCCGGCCCGACGCACGCATCGTCCGCACGGCCACCCTTGATGCGCTTGATGCCGCGCGCTGGGCGGCCGGCGCGGACGGCGACGACGGCCGGATCTCCAGCGCCTTACGGGATGCCGGACAACTGGGCGTCGCCTTGTTGCAATCTGTGCGGGGAGAGGTCGCAGGTGTGCCCTTCCGCGGCACGCTGGCCTCGGTCCCCGTCGGCCTCCCTGCAGACGGTTTTCACGCCGGGCTCTGGGCTGAGACGCTGCTAGCCGCCACCGCCGCCCAGGATGCCGCCAGCGCCGTCCGCCTCTCCCGCGTGCGGTTCGACGCCTTCACGCCCGGAGGATGGCCGGGTCAGGCGGAGATCGCCGCCGCCGTCGCCACGGTCTGGGCTGGGGATGGCGACATCGGCTCACATCTGGTGGCCGCCCTGGAACGCACCGACCCTGAACGACTGCCCGGCGACCAGGCCAACGCCGCGCTGGATCTGGTCGTTCCGCAGGCAGCCGTCCTCGAAGCACTGGCCGGTGACCGGCCCATCGATCCGCCGTTGCAGGACGGCGCGAACCGCTTCGTCCGGTACTGGGCCGCCCGGGACGACGCGGCACCCGAGAACCTACTGTCCGTCCCACTGAGCGGGCTCGCGGTGCTGGGTGAACTGCTCACCGGCGCTGCCGTGACCGGCCACGCGGTGATCCCCCCGGCCGTCGTCGCGCGCGAAGGCGGCAGCATCCTCGCCTGCCCGGCGTGCGCCGAACCCTTCGATCCGGCCCAGCCCGAGTGCGCCTGGTGTGATACCGATCTGACTGCCGACGCGCCGCTGGAAGTACCTCTGTCGCAGTGGCTTTCGGCCCGCCGCGAGCCGTGCCCGAACTGCGCCGTCCTGGTGCACCCGCAGGCGCTGCGCTGCTGGTCCTGCCAGACCCGCCAGGACCGCTGACGCCGCCCATCCGTCCGGCGGTACGCACGCGCTGCGCGTGACATCCTCGCGCGGCCTGGAATGGCGATCTAGGGGGTTACGGTGCCGGTGGTGGGAGCGGCGGCGGAGCCGAAACTGACGTCGAACTCCTTGACGCTGATCTCCGGCAGCGACGAGGTCAGCGTGCCGCCCGCGCTCGCGGCGGTCGACTCGATCGGCGCCGACGCGTGCAGGTACCGTATGGTCTTGCCGTCCTTCGCGGCCTTCTCCAGCAGGTCGGCCGCGTCGCGCAGCTCACCCCCGGACTTCCGCATGTTGCGCAGGATGTCGTCGTAGTACAGCGTGCTGCCCTGCTCGGCGCGCGGCCCGGTCCCGCCCTCGTCGACCCGGCGCGAGCTGAGATCGCTCGAACCGCCCTTGGCCTCGTTGACCAGCCAGACCTCCTTGCCGTCCTTCCCGGTGGCCTTCCAGACCTGGTCGAAGTCCCCGGAGCGGGACGGCGCGCCCGGCTTGGGGTAGATCTTCACCGGCGCGGGCGGACCTGGGTAGGTGCGGCGGACATAGACCGACGCCGCATGCTCGCCCAGTTCCCGGCTGGCCTGGATCATGTCGTACAGCGCGGCCTTGGCCGCCGGCTTGTCGGGCGGGATCTTCGCTTCGGCGGTGTCCCGGGCGTTCCGGGCGGCGTCACGCTTGGCCAGCAGCGACTTCGTGGTCGCCTCGTCGGCCGGGTCAAGCTTGACCTTGTTCGGCCCTTCCAAGGGGATCTTCTCCTCGCCGGGCTTGTACTTGGCCGGGACGTCAATCTGTTCGCGGTTGATGTCGACCAGGCGGCCGGTGTCCGGGTTGAGCCGCTTGCCCATGTCGTACCGCAGCTTGAGGTCGGCCTTGTCCAAACTCGATACGGGGTACCGGTTCTGGTAGGCCCGGAGGAACTCCTCGAAGGTCAGGGTGTACCACGACGGCGGGATCTGCGTGGTGGGCACCGTCTTCTTGGCGAAGAGCGAGGGTGGCAGTTCGAACTGCGGGTCGATCTCCCCCGGCTTGCCCCTGCCCTTCGACACGTGTGCCCGCACGCCGACCATCTCGGCCTCGCGGATCTGCAGGTTGTCCAGGTTCTGAAAGGCGTTGTCCACGAGCACCGGGTCGACCGGCTCACCCGCCTGGAGCTTGGCGTGGTACTCCTGGAGGATCCGGCGCTGGCCGTCGATCTCTAGTTCGAGCCGGGCCTCGTGCGCGCGGACCCGTTCCAGCGGAGTGGCCGTGGCCCACCGGCTGTTGATGTCCACCAGGTCGTTTGTGGCCTTGCGGGTTCGCAGCAGTTCCGCCTCGAGCGCTGGGTTGCCGGCGCTCATCTTCTTGATGTCGGCGGCGCTGCGCTTGCCCAGTGCGAGCTGTTCGAGGTGGATCGCCTCCTCGCGCATGCTGGAGGGGTGGATGCCGTCCACCACAACCACCCGCACCTTGTCGCCGGCCGCCTCGATCCGGGTCAGGCCGATCGACGATCCGGCCTCCTCCGGGCTGACGATCCGCACCCGGTCCGGCGCGAGCGTGGCCTTCGCCTCCGGGCTGAGGTGCTTCTCCAGCTCGGCGGCGTAGTCCCCCGCGCTGGCCCGACCCGGCACCAGCACTTCGTCGCCGGCCTGGATGATCCGGGCACCCGGCTTGCTCAGGGCGGTGTTCAGCTCGTGCAGGTTGCCCCGAACGCCGGCGTAGGTCAGCCCGGCCATCACGCCGAACTGCCCGATCGCCAGCGCGTATGCCTTGAGCTTGTCGCCGTCCGACATCGACGATTTGGCGATGCCTTCCAGCGACTTGATCGTCTGGCCGGTGGCCATCACGATCTGCACGCTGTCGCCTGCGACCAGAGTCATGGTCAGCACCCGCAGCGTCCCCACCGACAGCGGCACCAGCTTGGCCGCGGTGGGTGCCGCCTCGCCCGCGGCGAGGACGGCCTCGCCGGCCGCGATCGCCCTGGTGGCCATCACCATCCGGGCCGCGCCGATCGCCCTCGCGCCGGTTACCGCGCCACCGGCGATGCTGCCGATCAGCTGAGCCATGCCCATCACGATCTTTCCGCCGGTGAGCCGCCCCTGGTCGCTCTCGTGCACCATCTCGGCCACGGCGGACACCGCACCGGCGGCGGCGGACGCCGTCCACAGCAGCGGGATCGCCACCGCCGCTGCGCCTCCAGACAGCACCACCCCGGCGAGCAGGGCGGCACCGGCGAGGCCCAAGCTGATCCAGGTGGCGACCTTCTCGATCGTCCAGCCGTTGTCCCCGGCGGTCGCGACCACCCCGGCCCGGCCGGCCGGGCCGGGCAGCACGTACTGGATCCAGCCCTTGGGGTAGCGCTTCTCGTCGTTGAGCTTGTCGAACAGCTCCTTGGGCGGCTCGGTCTGGCCCGCGGCCACCGGCGCCTCGACGATCCCGATGCTGTCCTCGTTCGTCGGGTGGGTCAGGTCCTGCAGGTACCAGGTGGAGTCCTTCTGCCAGTAGTAGAGCCGCAGCGGCAGGTTGCCCGGAGTGCCTGTCTTCACGTACTCCGGCGCCGAATGGAACACGGCCGTGACCCGCTTGAGTTGCGGCTTGTCGGCAAGCTTCTCCAGCATCGGGGTGAGCGCTACCAGGCCCTGCACCTGGTCGGCCTCGGCTGCGAGGCCCTTCGACCGCAGCTTCAATGCCACCCAGTTGGCGACCCGCATGCCCAGATTGGCCATCAGAGTGCCGGAGCGCCTGAGGTCGCTCGCGCCGACCGCGTCGATGATGTCCTGGGTGACCACGCTGCCGGTGACGAAACCGTCGGTGTCGGAGTAGCCGGTGTAGACGTTCGAGGTGGTGTCGTAGGGTTCCTTGCCGCCGTGGTGCTTGTGGACGGTTGCGGACGCCGTCTCGGCCAGCCAGAGCGTGTGGAAGGCGGTGGCCGCCTCCTTCGCCTTCTTCCGCGCGTCGAGGCGGTCAGCCGCGCCTGCTGCCCCGGCCATGGCCAGCCAGGCCTCGACCAGCCGGTCGTACGCCTGGGAGACGGCGGCGGTGAAGCCGGCCTTCTCGACGGCGGTCTGCCGCAGCTGCTTCAACGTCGTCTGGGTACGCGCCAGGTCGGTCACCAGGTCGGGCACCTTGGCCGCCTCGACCAGGCCCTCGGGGGTGGCCGCGGCCGAGACGACGTCCATCTCGTCGGTGAGATTCACCGTCTCCCGGTCGTACTCGCCCTTGCGCACCTCCCGTCGGGATCCGGCGCCGAACTCACGGTTCCCACTTGAGTCCGTCACCGTCAGGCGCAGCTCGCGGAACTGCGCGGGGTCTTGCCTGAAGCTGCTCCTGTCGTAGTCGGCCAGGGGCGCCATCCGTTCGTATACCCGGATGTCGGTGCGGCCGTCACCGTTGAGGTCCAGTTCGAGCAGTGGTCCCCGGGCGCGGACGACGGCGACCCCGAGCGTTCCCGATGCTTCTACGTCGAGGGACTCGGTGCCGACGGCTGCCCCGCCGGACATCGGGCTGATCCCCACCCGGACCCGGTTCGCCGTCGGATCGGGCTTGTAGAAGGTGAACCGGTAGAGGTCACCGAACCGGCCCATGGTGACGTCGATGGCCCAGATCGAGCCCGCCTGCTGCGGCTTGCCCGGCAGGAACACCGGGAAGATGTCGTTCGGGTCGCGCGAGAACGAGAACGTCTGCTCGGTGCGGGTCTTGTCCTCGCCGTAGTCCTTGACCCGTTCGACGACGGTCCGGTAGTCGGCCTGGGCTCCGTCGGGGGACGGCGGGTGGATCAGCATCGTGGCGAACGGCACGTACAACCCGCCGGCGGCCTCGATCCGAGTCGGGCTGCGACCGTCGGTCCGCTGCTTCAGCTTGGGCCGGATGTTCCGCTCGGCCGACTTCCCGCTGATGTCGAAGGATTTCGTCTGCGCCCCGGTCGCCGAGGCGGCCGCTCCGGGGGTGTTGCCCACTCGGCTGGCGGTGACGTCTAGCTGCTGCGGGTACTGCCAGACGGTGCTGTCCGGCTTGCTGCCACGCATCGCCAGCTCGAGCTCGGCGGACTGGTCGCCGTCGCCGTCGATCGTCGCCCGGAACGCCCCGTCGCGGTAGTCGAACATCCCCAGCGTGTCGTAGAAGCTCTCGCCCTTGGCGCCGGCGTAGACCGGCGCGTTCGTCGTGGGCGCGGGCCCGGTCTGGCTGGTGGCGTAGATCGGGTCGTCGCCGCAGCGCTGCAGCCGTAGGCCCAGCCCTCGGCTCAGCCGTGGCGCGGGCGCGGCCGCGATCGCCGCCGGGTCGGCACCGCGGGCCCGAAAGGCGCTGTCGTGGCGCCCGGTCCGCGCGAGGACCGCTGCCGCGGCATGGTCGGCCTCGTGCTCGTGCCCGCCGTGCCCCGCTGCGGAGGGCGTGCCGGAGCTGAGCCCGGCCGGCGCTCCCTGTTGCACGACGTGTGCCAGCTCGTGCGCGAGAACGGCGTCGCCTTCGACCGTTCCGGGCCGGTAGCCGCTGGCCAGCGCGACCCGGTTGCCCTCGGTGGTGGCGCGGGCACCCTGGCTGCGGACGAAGGCGTCGGCGGCCGGCCCGGTGTGCAGGGTGACGCCGCTCAGGCTCGCCCCGTAGGCGGATTCGGCACTCGTCCGCAATGCGGCCGGAACCGCCTGCCCGGCGCCGAGAACCCGCAACCCGCCGGGCTTCGTCGGCCCCGCACCTGCACCGGAGCCTCGCGCCGGGCGGCGGCGGGCGGCCGATTCCGGTTCGGAATCGGCGCGCACCGCCCGGCCGGCGTGCATGCCTGCGACCTCCGCCTCTTCCGCCTAGCGGATCAGGTAGACGACGGCGCGGTGGCCGGCCGCGCCACCGACCGGCTCGCGGGCGACGGCGCGCCGGCCACCGAGCAGGCTGGTCACCCGCGATGCCCGCCGGACCTCGTCGGCGATCTTCGGCGCGTCGGCGGCCGGATGGACGAAGGCGCCTCGCGGCGGATCGGCCGTGATCTGCCCCCACCACTCGCGCACCTTCTCGGGCTCGGCGATGTCACCGCCGCTGTAGCTGACCTCGAGCACCGGGCTGTCCTGCACCAGCTCCCGCACTGCGGCGTCGTCCAGCGCCGGGTATCCACCCTGGGTCTTCGCGGCCAGGTCCAGCTGGGCCGCCTCGCCCTTGGTCAGGGCCACCAGCAACTGACTGGTGACCTCGATCAGCACCTGGTCGTCGGCACGCACCCAGAGCACGACCGCCCGGTTGTCGCCGGCGTCCGCGATCGGCTCGTCCACCGTGACCGGGGAGGCGGCCCCATTGGGCTGGTTCGCGCGATCCTTCTCCAGGGCGTCCTCACCGGCCGTGGCAACGGCCGCGGTCACATGCAGCACGACCTCGGCCGGTGGCGCCCCGCTGTTCGCGGCCCACCAGGTGTCGATCTCGTCCGGGTTCGTCGGCGTCTCCCCGACGAACCGGGCGGTCACCTGGTTGTTCAGGTCGTCGGTGATCGATCGCAGCTTCTCCAGCGTCACGGCCTTCCAGCCACCCAGCCGCACGGCTAGCCCCTCCAGCTGTTCGCGCTGGGCCGGGGTGACCGCGAACAGGGCCTGGGTGCCGGTCGCGACCGGAGCCCGGTAGCCGACGGTGAAGAGGACGCCGTCGATGCCGGAGCTGACGAAGTCCGGCGGGACGCCGGCCAGCAGCTTGGGTGGTTGCACCTGGGTGGTGTCGATCAGCCCGGCCACCGCACCGCGGTAGGCGGCCAGCCGGCTGGCCAGCACGGTGTCCCCGTCCCCGTTACCGGCGTCCGCGGCGAGCTGCAGCACCAGCGCAGTCCCCCGGTCCTGGACGGCGAACGCGGCCCGGACGGCGTCGATCGGGGTGACCAGCAGGCCGCTGCCTGGGCTGAACTGCACCACCCCGACCCGCTCGAATCCCTGCCCTGCGGAAGGATTCTCGAACCTGTCAAGGTCTTCCAGGTCGTCCACCACCACGTGGTAGACGAGGTAGGAGCGAGTCACCACCGGCGGCGGCGCGTCGCTGACGTAGCGGACGTCGCGGCGGCGGGTGAAGGCGACCCAGTCGCGGGTCGCGGTGATCGTCTGGGGCGCGTCGGGCAGCGCCGGCAGGAGCAGCCCCTGCGCCCGGGCGACGA
Organism: Kribbella sp. NPDC051952; assembly: GCF_040680855.1. NCBI lineage: Bacteria > Bacillati > Actinomycetota > Actinomycetes > Propionibacteriales > Kribbellaceae > Kribbella > Kribbella sp. NPDC051952. The sequence continues at coordinate 44,864 of NZ_JBFAXQ010000030.1, read as the reverse complement.
AGCCCGGGTCCCGGTCGATTCCGGCCAGCCCGGCCCCAATCGACTCGATCACGGCCTCGGCCAGGTCGCGTTCGGTCCGGCCGATCGTGAGGGCTTCGTCGTCCCGGGTCAGCTCGAAGGTGGCCAGGGTCTGGTCCACACCGGGGATGGCAGTCGCCTTCGAACCGGCGCCGATCCAGTTGCCGACGATCCTGATGTTCGGCTGCACCCCGGAGCCGGCCGCGTCGCTGGAGCCGAGGCTGCCGGTCAACCCGAGCGCGGAGCGGGTGACCTCGGCGCCGAGCACCAGGCTGGCACGGGACTTCTGCTCCTCGACCACCAGTTTGGAGACGCCGACCAGCCGGGTCTGGCTACCGGTGCGCACGAAGGTCCAGTCGACCCGACCGGCGATCCCGTCGGAGCTGGTCTGGGTGGTGTCGGCGAACTCGCGCAGGGTCAGCGTGCCGGTGAACCGGGAGCTGATCACGGTGGTGGACGCCGCCCCGAACTGGCCGGCCTGGTCCACCCGGTCGATCACGGTCAGCTGGCCGTCCAGGGTGAACTCGATCGCCGACGGCGTCCGGCTCGCCCGGGAGTAGGCGGCGAGCATGCCCTGGACCCGGGCCTGGTCGCCGGTCTGCGCATCCGCGAGCGGCGCATTGATGGTGAAGTCGAGCCAGAGGTCCATAGTCCGGGCGTCGGTGGCCGCGATCGGCCGGTCGGGTGCGAGCTCCCCGGTGAGCTTGCTCGCCCCGCCGGTGGCGAGGTCCACCTGGGTGCGCCGGGCCCGGGCCAGCAGCCGCTCCCGGTTGAGTCGGAAGGCGAGGCTCGGCCGCGCCGCCGCCGCGTCCAGGCTGGCGTCGGTGGTGACCGGCACCTCGACCGGCCCGTCGCCCGGCTCGCCTCCCGCGACCGGCCCGCCGGCCGGGTCGGCCGGCGTCCGGCCCCGCAGCAGCGCGCTGACGGCCCGGGCGAACGGCACCCGCTGGGGGATCTCGGTGTGCCCCGCGGCCGCCCATGCCACGTTCTTGCTGGACAGGTCACGGGCCACGCCGGTGATCACGGTGACCGATCCGCTGGTGCTGCCGTCGGAGCGTTCCTGCGGCAGGATCCGCACCGACCCCGCATACGTGGGCAGGGTGACCGCGGTCCCGCCGCTGAGCGTGCCGTCGGGCACGATCACGTCGACGGGCGCGCGATCGGCGGGGTCGTCGAGGCCGGCGGTGAGCGAGATCCGGTTCAGATCCTGTGCCTGGCGCATGATCTCGGCCACCTGGTCGGCGGGTGCCGCCGCGTACCGCAGGTCGACGCCGGCGCCGAAGACGCCCGGCAGCTGCTCGGTCACCGGCCGGGCGACGTCGATCGCCAGGAACCCGAACGGCGGGAGCGTGACGATCCCGCCGGCCACCAGCGAGCCGGAACCGGCACCACCCGCCCCGCCGGCCGCCGCGCGGGGAGCGAGCCGCAGCAACTCCCCAGCCTCCAGGCGCAGGCTGAGCAGCTGCTCCACCAGCTCCGGCCCGAGTGCCCGCCGGGTCGCGATCAGCCGGTCCGGGTCGGCCAGAATGCCGCCCAGCCGTTCGGACACCCCGCGCACGGCAGCGGCCGCACGGCCGAAGCTCACCGGCTGGGCCGCGGCGGCGGAGCCGGAACCGGCCAGCTGGCACTGGAACTGGAGCACCTGGGCGATGAACATGTCCCACGGGCGCATCCCGAAGCGTCCCGCCCAGTACCGCTGCGCCGGGCCTTCCATCAGCTCCCGGCGGGCGGTCCAGAGGTCGAGGAAGGTGGTGGCCGTGCCGTTGCGGCCGAGGACGCCGATCGGCACCTCGTCCCCGGTACTCCCGGCCGCGCCGGCGCACCAGACCGAGCTGCGCAGCCCGGCCGCGGACCGGCGATCCGCCACCAGCGCCTGCTCGAGTGCGAAGTAGGCGCCGGCGACCTGGGACCGCAGATGGGTGGCCGTGAACGTGACGCTGGTGGACGACGGCAGCGTCCCGAGATCGAGCCGGTGCGCCTGCAGCCGGACGCCCTCTACCCGCCGGGGCCGGTCGGTCTCGGTCAGGCAGGCGTCGGTGCAGAGCTGGTCGAACCTCTCCTCCTCGCCGCAGAGCGCATCCTCGGTGGCGACGGTCAGCAGGTAGACCGGCTGATCGGTGAGCACAGCATCCGGGCCGGCCGGAGTGACCGCCGCGCACGGGCCGAAATCACTGTTCCCGCCGGTGCTTCCGGGAGCTACGGCGACGCCGTCGGTGCGGGCCAGCAGCTCGGTGATCGAGACGGTTACGTCGCCGGGCAGGTCGATCACCGATCCGGCGGCGCTGACCGCGAGCCCGCCGCGCAGCAGCAGGCCGTCGCCACCGGCCAGCTCGGCCTCGAATCCGGTGACCACGCCGGAGCCGGAGCCGCGGGCGGTCAGCGCGACCAGCATCCGCAGGTAGCCCTGGTCGAGCTGGAAGTCCGCCGCCCGGAGGAACTTCCCGTCGAAGTAGTTGAGCCGGGTGAGCGGCGTGGACGAGGGGACGATGGTCAGCCCAGGGCGGCCGCTGTCGCCCACCAGCACCGGGCCGGCGCCGCCGGTTCCCGCGGAGATTGTGGTCATCGTCAGTTCCTCACCATCAGCACGATGTCGTGGCCGTCATGAATGCTCGCCGGGGGTCCGCCGCGAACTCCGGCCACCAGCCGGCCGTCCGCTCCGAGCAGGGGGTTCGGCCCGGTGCCGGCACCGATCACCCGGACCGGCTGGCCGGCGTCCACCGCGTCCAGGGTGAGCACCACCGTCGTGTCGGCGTTCTCGGTGGCCGCCGTAGTGACGCCGACCGGCGTCCAGCCGCCCGCGCCCAGGGTGGTGACGGTGAACGCCGCCGGGACGACGGTCAGCGGGTCCAGCGTGGCATCCACCGCGAACCGGAACTCGGCCCCGGTCAGGGTGGCCGAGTCCGGGTCGGCGCGCGGGCCTTCCACCGAAGGCACCGGGCTGCCCGGGCTGGTGGCCGCGGCCGCGAGCTCCTGCACCACGGATGTCGGCACCAGGACCGGCCGGTCGTGCTGGTCGACCGCGCTCGGGTTGGCTCCGTCCACGACCAGCACGGCGGCGTCCCCGCTCCCGGCGAGCGTGACCGACACCGTGGCCAGCAGCACGCCCGCATCGTCCGGCACCGGGAAGGTGGCGCCGGGCTCGTCGGGGGTGCGGGCCAGCGCATCCCGGGTGGCGAACCGGTTGAGCCAGCGAACCGTGGCCGCGCCCTGCTCGGCGGGCGGCCTGGCGGCGATGGCGGCGTAGGCGTCGGCCACCGCGGTGGCGAGCTCGGCGTCGTCCACCGGGATCAGTCCGAGGAAGGCGCGCAGTGCGGGGTAGTCCACCGGCGCCGGATCGGGCACGTTGGGCCGGATCTCGAGTCGGGCGGTCTCCGTGCTGCGCGAGTAGGCGGTCTCGGTGCTCGCGCCGGCGCAGGGCTCGGCGATCGAGGGCACCGGCCGCTCCAGGCACTGCCGGGGTGAGGCGATGATGTGCACGACGAACCGGCGCTGGTCACCGTCCACCGTGATCGACAGCGTGTCCGGGGCGAGTTCGTCCAGCCAGCGCCCGATGTCGACGCAGTTCTCCTGGTCCAGGTACACCTCCCGCCCGGCCGACGTCAGTGCCAGCCCGGGAGCGACGACCATCTCCCGCCGCTCGGCGCGCAGGCTGACCTCCAGCCCCCAGACCGTGCCGGCGCCGTGCAGCCATGCGTTGTGCAGCCAGGTCTTGCCCCGGTGGTAGCCCTGATCGGCCTCCAGGTCGTCGACCCCGAGCAGCATCCCGAAGTGATAGTGGTTGGACCGGAACGGGTTCACCGCGACGGCGACGTCGCCGCAGGTCGGGCCTGCGGTCAGGACGACATCAGGACTCACGGTCATGGCGGCCTCCTCGGGCATCCCCGCGCACGTACTGGGCGGTGCGCAGCCCGCCCGTCCCGGCGAGCACCCCGGCGACCGCGGACCGCCGGGCTGCCTCCTGCGACACCACCGCCACCGCCCGGCGCCGCGAGGCGGCGGTGTCGGCCGCCGCGGCGTAGCCGTCGATGGCCGCATCGAGCTCGGTCACCAGCGCGGCCGCCGCCGCGGCGTCGCTGAGGTCGTCGAGAGCCGCCGTCGCGTCGTGCAGGTCGTGGACGGCGGCCCAGAGCCAGGGCGGCACCTCCGCCTCCCAGTCGTCCAGCGCGCCCTGGGCCGCGGCGTCGTAGGCGGTGCGGGCGTCGTCCAGCGGATCCGTGACCGCCGGGTCGTCCCGGGCGGCGATGGCGTCGATGACCGCCTGGACCCCGGCCGGGTCACGGTCCGGGTCGTCGGCCAGGGCGTCGAGCCGGGCGTCGTTCACCGCGCGGTCGAGCACCGCCCAGGCCGCGTAGGCCTCGGCGAGGTCCTTCTCCTGGCCCGCGGCGGTGACCGCGTCGGCCCGGGCCGCCTGGTCGATGGACGCGGCGGTTGCGGAGTCGAGGTCGGGCAGGGTGGCCAGCGCGGTGAGCAGTGCGGAGGCGCGGGCCAGCCGGTCCGGGGCGGTGCCTGCGTAGGCGCGGGCCCTGGCCTCGGCGGCCTCCAGGGTGACCGCCGCGACGACCAGAGCAGCCTCCGGTCCGCCCGATCCACTCGCCTGCGCGGCGGCTTTCGCCTCGGCATGGGTGACCCGGGCCTGCGCCTCGGTGTACGGCTGCGCGGCCTCCGCGTGGCGCTCGGTCGACCGGCTCAGCAGCGCCGCGGGCAGCAGGGCGGCCACCCGGTCGGCGGCGGCGGCATGCACCGGTCCGGCGCGCAGCGCGGCCGCATCGGCGGGCACGCCGGTAAGCGGGGCAGCGGCCAGGGCTGCCTTCAGATCGGTCAACCGCTGCTGCCTGGCCGTGGCCGCGGTGACGGTGGAACCTGCTGCCCGGCAGGCGGTGTCGGCTGCGGCCAAGGCGCCGGCGGTGCGCGCGATCTCGGCCCGGGCGACCCCAGCCCGCTCGGTGGCCGCGCGCAGCTCGACCCGGGCGCCCGCCTGAACGATCAGGTTCTTCCGCAGGTCCACCACCACCGGGTCGGCTGCGTCGGGGGACGGGACGCCGGCCAGCTTGGCCCGCAGCTCGCCCTCCCCGGCACGCGCATCGGCGTCGTCCAGGGTCGCCTGCGCGAGATGCTGCGCGGCGCCGAGCCGGCTGCGGCGCTCGGCCGGTGGCACCGCCGCGGGGTCGGCGACCCGGCGGTCGAGCTCGTCGTGGGCGGCTGCCAGTGCCAGCTGGGCCTCCGCGAGCCGCTGCTGGCACGTGGCCAGTTCGGCGTTGGCCCGGTCCTCAAGGTTTGCGGCCATGGAACTCTGCCTCTCGTGCGCCGGCGGGTGCCGGGTGTGGGCTGATCGATGCTTCGGTGCGCTCGGGTGCAGCGGGTCGGAGGGCCTGCGGGCGGCCGGGGAAGGACCGGCCGGCCTTCTCGTACTCGCGCTGCACGGCAGTGAAGACGTGACCGGCGGTGATCGGACCGCCGCCTGCCGCCGCCATGAACGCCGCGGCCAGGGCGGCGTTGCGGATCACGCCACCGGTCACCGGGTAGAGCTGGGCGAGCAGTTCGAAGCTGACGTCGGGCCCGATCGGCGCGGGCTCGCGCATGTGCTCGCGCCAGAGCCGTTCGCGGGCGGCCACATCCGGCTCATCGAAGCTGATCACGTAGTCGAGCCGGCGACCGAACGCGGTGTCGATGTTGGCCCGCAGGTTCGTGGCCAGCAGGGTGATCCCGGCGAATTGCTCGATCCGGCCCAGTAGGTAGGCGGTCTCCAGGTTGGCCCAGCGCGCGTGCGCGTCAGCCGTCTCGGTCCGGCGGGCGAAGATGGCGTCGGCCTCGTCGAAGAACAGCACCGCCTGACTCTGCTCGGCCGCGTCGAACACCGCGGCCAGGTTCTTCTCGGTCTCGCCCAGCCACTTGCTGACCAGGGCGGAGAGGTCGACAACGAGAAGGTCGAGACCGAGCCGGGCGGCAAAAACCTCGGCGGCATATGTCTTTCCGGTGCCGGGCGGGCCGGTGAAGAGCAGCCGCACGCCGCCTGCGCCGGGGCGGTCGCGCTGCAGGCCCCAGTCCTGCAGCACCCGCACCTGGTGCCGGCAGCGGGCCAGCGCCGCGTCCATCAGGTCGAGGCTGCGCCGATCGAGCACGAGGTCGGCCGCCGGTGCCGAAGGCCGCACCAGCCGCACCGAATGCGGTAGCTGATGGCGGGCCCGGTTGTGCAGCGCCTGCACCACCAGCGCGGGCGTGAGCTCGGCTCCCCCGGCGTTCGCCAGGTCTCGCGCGTCGGCCACCGCTTCGGCGGCGCGCACGGCACCGACCCGGTGCACCGCCAGTTCCGCCGCGGCAGCCGGCAGCCCGGGCAGCAAGGCGTCCCAGAGTTCGACCCGCTCGGCCAGGGCCGGCGACCGGGCTTGGACGGCGATCAGTGGCCGGCCGCCGGCGGCGACGACGGTGCCCGGCTCCCGGCAGACCAGCACCGGCCCGGGATGCTCCGGCAGCGGTTCGGCCACTGTGGTGCTGCTGCCGGCGGGCGCGAGGTCGGCCGCCGCCAGCACCGGCACCTCACCCCGCACCAGGCAGAGCAGCCCGGCCAGGCGCAGCAGGTCCGGATCGGTCAGGTCGCCGCGGACTTCACGGGCCCGCGCACCCGCCCAGCGGCACAGCGCCCCGGCCCGGGCGCGGGCCTCGCCGGCGTCGTCGGCGGTCACCAGCACGAGCCTCGGCACCGCCCCCGGTGCCGTCCCGGTCCGGAGCGCACCGACCGCGCGCTGGACGGCCGGATCGCGTTGCCAGCCGCCGGCTCCGAGCAGCGGCGGGATCGGCTGGGCGATCAGGCCGGGCGGCCAGCAGTCGAGGCCGCGCAGGGTCTCCCAGAGTGCGGGGGGCAGCTCCAGGGTGCGGGTAAAGAACGGCCCCGGGCCGAGCCGGACGAGGCCGGCGCCGATCAGCGGGCCACTGCTCAGGGCGGCCACCAACGCCGGCCGCTGGTCGGTCGCCTGGCAGAGCAGCGCCCCAGCCACGGCCGGGGTGGCGGCGGGCGTGCCGGCCGGGTGCAACTGCCCCAGCACGTCAGCCAGCCGCTCATGCTCGTTCACCAACCCGGCCAACACGATCAGGTCGCGCTCGAACGGCGACAGGCGCAAGCCGGCGACCAACCGCTGCAGGCGCGACACCGGTTGCGGATCGGGGGTGTCCGGCAGTGCAGCCCGCAGTTCAGCCGCGGTCTGGGTCAGCGGTGGCCCGGTGACCGTGATCATCGCTGCCAGCCGCTCGGCCAGATCGGCGGCGATGCTCGCGAAGGTTGCCGCGATGGGCAGGGAGGCGGGGTCAGACATAGCGGAACCTCACGACACATCCCAGGTGCGCCACGGCGCCCGGGTCGAGGTCGAGGCCGGCCCGGCGGATGGCGACGTCCACGCCGTCCAGTGGCAGTTCGGCCTCGATCCAGCCCGGGTCCAGCAGCAGCGGCGCCGTCCGCTGGATCACCGAGCGGCGCAGTTCTGCGGCCGGGAGTGCTCCCGGCAGCCGAGCGGCGAGTTCCTCGTCGCACCGGGCCACCCAGGTGCCGAGCAGCCGTTCGTCAGCGGCGGTGGTCGGCTCGGTGAGGTGGAGTTCCAGCGGCGCCCCGGTCAGCACGGTCGTCGCCAGCCCGGCGAACACCCGGACGGCCGGGTCGGCGGCATCGCATTCGGCCAGCCGGCAGCCCAGCGCGAGCAGGCACCAGGCCGGCCCGCGCACATGGACTGCTGCCCCTGCCGCGATCAGGCGCAGCGCGGCCAGGTTGAGGGTGAAGAGCAGGCCGGCGCGCGTCGTCCAGGCACCGGGTTCCGCGCCGTCGGGCGGATCCGGGGTGGCTGCTGCCGCGGCGGCCGCCGGCTCCGCAGCGGCACTGGCGGTGACTTCGTCCGCAGGACGCGCGGTTTCGATCACGCCGAGCGGTTCGTCGAACGGTTCCCCGGCGGGCCCGACCGGCAACTGCGGCGGCTCGGCCGGTGTGGTGGCCGCCGCGGGTGCCACCGGCCGCGCATCGCGGACCGGGGCGATCGGTGCCTCTGGGGCGAACAGCAGCCGCGCGGCGGCCGGCAGCTCGACCACCCGGACTCCCGCACCGGCGGCGGTCAGAGCGAGCGCGGCGATGGCGGTCCGGCTGCCGGCCGGCGGGTCACCCAGTCGCTGCCGGCTGCGCCGGATCTGACCGGCCAGCGGTGCGGAGGTCAGTGCCGCCCGGACCGGTGTCGGCAAGGTTCCTTCGGGGCGGGCCGGTTCGGGCACGGGTGCGGGCCCGGCGGGTAACCGCCCGGTCGAGGCGAGTTCATTCGCAGCCGGTACGACCGGCACCAGGGCGCGGGCCAACGCGTGCCATCCGGCCCAGGTCAGCGCGAGCGGTTCGAGCCATCCCTGCCCGGCCGCCCAGGCGAGCACGGGGACCGCGACGTCCGGGCCGCGCAGGCAGGCGCCAACGGCCAGCGTGGTCGGGTGGCCGCTGTCGGCGGGAGAGACCAGACCGGACTGCTCCCAGGCCCATCGGCGCCGCAGGTCGCCGAGCGCCACCCGACGGACCAGATCGGTCAGGGCCGCCGCTCGGTTCCGGTAGACCACTACCTCGCCGACGCCGGCATCTGGACCAGAGACAGAAATGCCGGTGGCATAGGCGTTTTCGACCGCCGCACTGATCGCCTCGGCCCAGGCCCGGGCCAGCAGGTCGGTATCCGCGAGCGCCAGCTGCCCTACCCGCAGCCGCACGGACAGCGAGCGCACGCAGATCAGCGTGCTGGGCGGCAGCCGCAGCTCGACCAGGACGCCGGGCAGCAGGCCGGTGAGCAGGTCGATGGCCCGGCGGACCTGCGGGCCGGGATCGCCGGCCCGGGCCAGGGCGGGCGGGAGCACGATCCGGTGCCGGAAGCGGCCGATCGTCACGGTGTTGACGGGCTGTGCGTTCATCGCTCGGCGTCCATCGCTCAGCCCACCCGCGCCTTTCCGGCCCGCGCCGCTTCGGCCACGGCACCCGGCAGTCCGCCGCCCAGGATCCCGGCCCCGCCGAGCTGGACCGTGCCGAGCATCGCGGGATCGAACCCGCCGGTCCGCCCGACCACCGAGGTCAGGCCCAGGTGCATCGAGCGGCCCACCCGCATGCCCGCATCCACCGTGCACAGCTCGTAGGCGGTGTGCGCGGGCCGCTCGCGCTCGAGCACGAGCCGGACGACGGCGTCCTGCACCTCGTCGAGCAGCCGCGGGACGATCACCGAGAACCGGTGCGCCTGCCGGGAGAACGGGGTTTGGCTGGCGTCCACCGCACCGGCCGACGCCGCCCTGGCCGGCGATCGGCCGGCCGTACCGATCGCGCCTCCGACCCGGTACCCGAACCCCACCACCGACTGGGCCCAGCCGGCCTCGGCCAGGCCTGAGCCCGCCGCCAGCCCGCGCAGCCGGTAGTGCTCCACGATCACCGGGGCCACGCCGAGGTACAGCTCCAGGTACCGGGACAGCGCCCCCAGGGTGCCGCGCCGCCGGTACAGGGTGGCCGCCTCGGCCAGCAGTTGCCGCCGGGCCGCCAGCGGCCAGCGCTCGTCCAGCACCATGCCGACGAACGAGGCGAGCCAGTCCAGCGCCTCCTCCGGTGCCGACGCCGGATCGAGCAGCAGCTCCCGCAGCAGCGAGCGCTGGTCGAGGTCGTGCAGTATCCCGTCGAACATGGCCAGGTACCGGTGCAGGAACGACTCCTGGGCCGGTTCGGCCGAGAACACCATGGGCAGGCGGCGCATCAGCGTGTGCGCCTCGGACTCGATCCGGACCGCGCCGACCAGCGGGGTGGCCCGGGTGTTGCCGGTGAGCCGGACCGCGATCCAGGCGTAGCGGCCGGCAGCCGATGACGGGTATCCCTCGTAGCTGGTCATGCAGTCGTCCGCGGCCGGCCGCCACCACGGCACCGGGCTGGACGGGCGCTCCTGCACCGCACCGGCGATCAGCGGGACGTCCAGGTCCAAGCGCGGCGGCGGCAGCGGTGGGGTGAGCTCGGGGCGGTATGGGTCGCAGCCCTGCGGGTCCGCCGGGATCGCCGCGACGGCCGCGACGGCCGCGGCGTCCTCGTCGTCCGAGGTGAGCACGGAGCAGCGCAGCGTCGTTCCCGGAGGCAGGTGGGCGTCGAGGAACAGCCGCCCCCAGCGGGTTCCGTACTCGCCGCTGTCCAGCCGGAAGGTGACCACCCGGCCGTCGCCGGCGTAGCGCAGCCGCCCGCGCACGGCCAGTCGGAACCCGGCCTCGGTGGTGTAGGCGATCCGCCCCTGGTGGGTGAGCGCGATGCCCCCGCCGTCGTAGCCGGCGGCATCCAGCGACTCGGCCGACACGAATCGCCCGGCCAGCACTGCGAATCGCTGCAGCGCGCGGCCGCCCGCCGCCGGGGCCACCACCACCATGCCCTCGGCGTCGGTGGCCAGATCGCTGGCCGGGCCCACCGCGAGCGCCGGGCGACCGGCGGCTACCAGAAGCCCCTCCCCGGAGGGCTTCTGGTAGAGCAGCACAAGAATGTCGCCGGCCACGGTCACGCGGCTGGGCGCCCATGCGCCGGGCACGCCGTCCGGGGCCGGGGTCTGCGAGGGCACCGGCAGCGGTTCGGTGACCGGCTCGCCCCGCCCGGTGAACCGCAACAGCCCGGCTGGGTTCCGGGTCGCCACCCAGACGTCCCGGCCAAAGGCGGCCACCCCCCAGGGTTCCCGCGCCGGGTGGTTCGGGGTGTCCAGCCGGATGGTACGCACGATCCGGCGGCTCCACAGGTCCAGCACGAGCAGCCGCTGCCGGCCGCGCTCGCTGATCACCAGGCGGTCGTCGGCGGTCACCACCACCCCGACCGGATCGTCCAACGCGGTGGCATTGACCGGCTGGGACGGCGCGAAACCGGTGTCTCCGCCAGCCGGTTCAGGCCCGCCGGCCAGCAGTTCGAGGGGCTGCGCCAGCGTGGCGTAGTCAACGCCGGCCCGGGTGTCGCCGAGCAGGGTGCGGGTGATGTTCCCGGTGACGCCCCGATACGCCCGGCAGAACCGGTCGAACGCCAGCCCGCGGGTCACGGCCGGCAGCACCACCCGGCCGTCACCGATGTCGTCGACGGTCCAGCTCAGCCCGACCCGGCCGGTCTCGCCGTCCACCGCCGTGTGCTCGTGGGTCGCCCGGACCCACTGGTCGCACCCGCTCACCCCACGAAGTTGCCTGCCCATCAGCACACCTCCCGTGGCGGGCGCACCGGGACGGCGCGGCCGGTCGGCGCGGGGGCGGTCGCGCCGGAGCCGGGCTCGGGCGCGTCACCCGGGACCACCAGGACGTCGGCCAGTTCCGGCACCTCGTAGCCGGCCAGGTCGAGGGTGGCCGGCGAGGTCAGCTCCGCCCAGCCGTCGTCCGTCTGCACCGCGAGCCGGATCCCGTTCAGGTACTCCAGGCCGTCCACCTGCAGCGCCGCCGCCTCCAGTTCGGGGGCGTGCACCCGGCGTCCCAGCGGCCAGCCGTTGCCCTCCGGCCCGTACGGCGGCAGCGGTGAGAGGTACTGCTGCAGAATCTGTTCCACCCAGCGACGGACCGCTTCGGTGCCGAAGCCGGGCTTGACCGCGATGCCCGCGCTGACCGCGATCCGCCGGTAGGTGGGCGGCGCCACATAGAGCTCGGTGGTCAGCAGCCGGCGCTCGTCGAGGTATCGGCAGACCGCACCCAGCTGCACCCGGTCGGGCACCGGCGCGGCCGGATGCTCCCGGTCGTGCCGTGGCCAGATGATCACAGTGACCGCACCCGGCACCTGCTGGTCCAGCACCGCCGGGTGGAACAACGGCAGGCTCTCGGCCCGGGCGATGTCGGCGCCGGGTGTTGCCTTCGCGAGTTCGGCGAAGTCGGAGGCGGTCACGGCCCGGTCGTGCCGGCGGATCTCGTCCGGGATCCTGGCCACGCCCTCCGCCGTGGTCTCGGCCGCGGCACCGCCGCGGGTAGGCAGCGGATTGGTGACGGTGACCCCGGTGAGCCCGCTCTTGCTGATCGCCCCGGGCGCGACCAGTCCCTGCACGCCGCCGCCGTAGCGGTAGGACCGCACCCGGATCCGCTCCCCCAGTTGCGGTGCCCGGCCGCGCAGCCCGTCGCCGAACCGGATCACGCCCGTTCGCGGTTCGAGAATCGCGTGCGGGTCGTCGATCCCGCTGGCGCGGAAATCGTCGACCAGTTGCCAGGGCACCCAGCGAGGGACGGCGGCCTGTTCCTCGACCTCGGGCACGAACCCGTCGGTGAGCACCGAGCCGTGCACCAACGGGTACTGCTGATCGGGTTGCCCGGTACCGGTGCCGAGCAGCTCGGCCGGTGCGGTGACGGCGTTCTCGGCGCGGGCGGCGTTGACGCCGATCCATTCGGTGGCCGGCAGCTGGCCGCCGCCGGGCCGGAAAACTCTCAGCCAGCATGCGATCCGCGGCGCGAAATCGTCGTCCTCGACCAGCGGTGGCTGGTCGCCGCTGCCGGTCTCGTCCGGATCCTCCGGCACGAACACGCCCAGGTCGTGGGTGTCCTCCGGCATCCTCAGGCGGACGATGCCGCTGACGGTCAGGCCGCTGGTGGTGTCCCCGGTGACGGTCAGCCGCCGCCACACCGGCTCGGTGCCGCCGTCCGCGCCGGTGGTGGGCGCCGTCGTCGAGATCTGCCACTCCATCGGCGGCGTCGCCGGGGCACCCGCCCCACCCGGGCATGCCGTGATGTCGCGCAGACCGGGGGCGGTCTGGTCGGGCACGAAACCGACGCTGAGCTCCCGGCCGGCCAGCGCGTCGAGCACGGGCAGGCGGGAATCCTCGTCGGTGGCCAGCAGTGCCAGGAACAGGGTGCCGTCGATGGAGGTGGTCGGGTCGAGCAGGTCCCCGCCCGGCTGGCTGGGATCGCCGGTGGCGAGGCGGGTCAGGTAGGGCGTGATGTCGCCGACCGAGACACCGAGGGCTGCGCTGGCCCGGGCCAGGTACTCGAACGACTCCTCGTCCTCCGGCAACTCGCTGGCCGCGCGGATCGCGGCCCGGCCGGTGACCGGCAGCACGACGGTCTCGTCCAGGGTCTGGAAGCTGACCGGGCCGACCGGAAGTGCCAGGTGCAGTTCGGCCAGCGGCGCGTCCAGCCGCTGCGTTTCGAAGCTGACCAGCCCGGTCGCGGCGACTGCGGGGCGCGGCGGGATCTGCAGCAGGTCGAGGAAGGCGAGCCGGGTGGCGTCTGGGATCTGGTTGAAACGGTAGAGCAGGTTCTCGCCCAGGAACGCGAACAGCTCAATCAGGGTGATGCCTGGATCGGAGGGGCTGTGGTCGGTCCACTCGGGGGCGTAGACCGGGATCCGGGCGAGCAGCTCGTCCCGCAGCTGCGCGTAGGAGCGGTCGTCGAGGATGGGGGTGCGCAGGGTCATCGGGCCTCCTGCAACTCGACGGGCAAGACGACGGCGTCGGTGCGGCCGGTGGTCTTGTGCTCGTAGCCGATGGTGATGATCACCAGCGCGGGGTCGTCGTCCCTGGTGTCGACCGTGACCGCGCGCACCTCCACCCGTGGCTCCCAGAGGTCGATCGCCCGGCTCACCTCGGCTTGGATCAGGGCCCGGGTGGCAACGCTGTTGGGCAGCATCAGGAACTGGGTCAGCCCGCAGCCGAAGGACGGGCGCATCACCCGCTCGCCGGGCTCGGTCTGCAGGATCAACCGGATCGACTGGCGCACCTTCTCCGCGCCGTCGCTGTAGCCGAGGGCGCCGCGGGCGACGTCCGGTGCGACCGGGTGGTTCCACCCGGCGCCCAGCCATTCGGAAAGCCGCAGGTCTATGGTCATGGGTGCACCACCTGGTCGCGGGTCACCCGTGGGCTGGTCGGCACCGTGGTCGGGTAGGCCGGTGTGGCGTTGTTCGGCCGGGCGAAGCCCTGACCGGCCAGCGCGGTCACCATCGCGCCGTTGCTGTAGGTGGCGCCCAGGGTGGTGCCGAGGGTTCTGCTCGGGTCGATCGTGTTGAACCCGTCGACCAGCGCGTCCCGCAGCTTCTGCTGGTCCACCCCGGGGGTCAGGTCGACGTCGATCTCCAGCGACGCCGCCACCTGGATGCCGCCGGGGATCACTGCGAGCTCGGCCGAGACCTGCGCACCCACCTCCAGGCTGGGCGGGATGCAGAGCTTGAGCTTGAGCATCCACCAGAGCCCGAACAGCAGCATGATGATCGGCAGGAACAGGTTGAGCAGGAACATCGCCACGATCGTGATCAGCGGGATCGCGAAGAAGCAGATCTGCTCGGCCGCCCCGGTTACCGAACCTGTGGTCGGCGGCACCTTGTCGGTCGCGAAGACCAGTCCCGAGCCGGGCGGCGTGCTCACCCGGACGCTGGGTAGCGCGGCAGACGCCTCCAGATCGGCGAAATCCGGCATCCGGACGTTGATCGGGCGCTGCGCCAGACCGGCGGGGTCGTAGAACGACGCCAACCTAAACGGGTCGGTGGGCTCGCTCCAGACCGGCGTGCTCGGGCAGTCGCCGTCGTCCACCGGCCGTGCGTAGCAGCGGATCTCGTAGAGGTCGGCGTCCCCGAACCGGGGCGACCCGTCGGGGGCGAGCTCCGCGCCGCAGGTCGGCACATAGCCGTAGAAGATGGTGCCCGAGCGGGCGGCCGAGTCGGGGTCGGCCGGGTTCGGGACCAGCCGGAACATCGGGTACGTCTCCTCCACGATCACCTCCGGCGCGTCCGGCATCGGCTGCCAGGTGCCGATCACCCCGTTCGGACTGCGGACCCAACCCTGGACAGTGGTTTCGAGCTGCGACTGCGCCGACCAGAGCGCGAGCTTGCGCTGCGCCAGCACCACCTCGCGCCGGGCGGCGACCAGCGCCTGGCCGGGATGGGCGACCTGGCGGCGGGCCCGGCTACCGATCGGAACCAGCCGCCGGGTGCGGTCCCGGGCAACCTCGATGGAGGCCCGCGCCTCCGCCAACTGCGAGCTGGCCGCCGACCGCTGCGCCTGCGCCACGGTGGCGCGTGCGACGGCCAGCCGGGAGAGATGGGAGTTGCCGGCCTTGACCTGATCCGGCGCGATCGGGGTGACCCGGCGGCGGATCACGAACCCGGCCTCGGCCACCGCATCCGGCTGCACCACCGGGAAACCCGGACGGTCGCAATGCAGCTCGAAGGCCACCAGGTAGTACCGGCTGTGCACCGGCAGGAACAGCTTGCGAGTATCGGTCTTGACCCGGGTGCGAGTGATCAGCCGGCGGACCTTGCCGCCGTTCGGGCCACCGACGATCGGGGGCAACGCGTCCAGCGCATCGATGCGGTAGTAGAAGTCCTCCTCGGTGAACGGCTGGGCCGACTGCGCGTCGGCCTGGAAGTCGTCGATGAAGTCCTCGTTGCCGAACTTGTGCAGCGCGGGGCGGCCGGCCAGCTTCGCGCGTTCGGGGTCCGGGTGGTCCTGCAGGTCCCACCGGTACCAGGGGGCGACCGCCCGCCATCTGGCCGCGTTCACAGGATGTTCCCCGCGCCGGTGGTGTAGAGGCTCGACACCGTGGCGTTGGTGATCACGCTCTCGCACTTGACCACACCCGAGCACTTCACCATCGGGCTGTCGATCTTCACGGTCGGCGCCGTGATGGACAGACTGGTCAGCGCGGTGATGCTGACCCCGCCACCGGAGGTGAGCTTGACCGTGGCCTTGCCCTTGGAGGTGATCTCGATGGTGTCCGCGGCGTCGTCAAAGACGATCTTATGGACGGTGTCGCTGGCCGCGCCGGCGACCGACAGGCTCACCGTGGCACTGCCTTTGGTGTCGTCGAAGACCAGCCTGCTGCCGGATCGGGTGCGCAGCACCCGCTGGTTGTTGTCGTCGGAGGGTGCCACCGGCATGGTCGCCTTGCCGGTCCACATCGCACCGACCAGGTAGGGCCGCTCGATGTCGCCCGCCTCGAACCCGACCACGACGGCCGAATCCTTCTCCGGCAGCGCCTGGAAACCCTGGTCATTGTCCGCGTAGAGCGACAGCACGGTGGCCCACGCGCGCACCGTCTCGCCGGCCTTCCCCAGCCACGGGAACCGAACCTGGATCCGTTGCAGGTGCAGCGGATCGCCGGTCAGCTGGGTGACCACGGCCGGGTACAGCCCGTAGTGCCGGGGGCCGCCGTCGGTGCCGCCGTCCCCGATGCCCATCCCCGGGCTCATCCCGGCGCTCATGCTGACACCGTCGCCCGCTCCGCGCTGAACCGGGTCCGGAACCCGACGCTGAGGTCATAGGAGTGGTGCACCGAGGTCGCGTAGTAGGCCGCGCCCTCGAAGATCGGGCCGACCCGCTCCAGCGTCAGCCGGGACCCGACGGTGAGGTCCGGCGTCCCGCTCGTGACGCCGTCCACCCGGACGAACTGGCGCGCCCGGCGCAGGTAGTCGGCCTCGGCCCAGGCGGTTGCCTCCTTGGCGTTCACCGGCGTCCGCCGGGCCCAGGCACCGGCCCGGGAGCCGAGCGCCGGCCCGAGGATGGAGACGCCGGTGCGCCCG
The DNA here is from genome assembly GCF_040680855.1 of Kribbella sp. NPDC051952. NCBI lineage: Bacteria > Bacillati > Actinomycetota > Actinomycetes > Propionibacteriales > Kribbellaceae > Kribbella > Kribbella sp. NPDC051952. The sequence goes on along the minus strand of NZ_JBFAXQ010000030.1, from coordinate 28,381 downwards.
CCGGTGACTTCGCGCTGGATCACACCGGCCTCGGCCTTCGACTCGATCACGTCCGCGGCGTCGTGGTCCCAGCCGGTGACCGTGACGACGTCGCGCTGGTGCGCCAAGTCGGCGCGAAGCTGCGCGTCCAGCAGGGTGTTTCCTTGCACCAGGGTGATCTGGGTGGCGGTTCGCTTGATCCGGCTCTGGAAGCACAGCGTCGTCCCCTGCGCCCAGACCTCGGCGTTCACCAGCGCCGCGCGCTCGCGCAGGAAGGCCAGATCGCTCTGGTTCCACTGCTGCACCAGGGAGTACGTCGGACCGTCGGCATCCACCGTCGCGGTCAGGCTGTGCTCCGTGGCGATCGCCTTCGCGATGTTCGCGTCGGTGGTGTCCTCATAGGTGTGCGAGCGCCGGGTCATCCGCAGCTTCATCAGCACGTCCTCGGCGTAGACGCTCACGTACGGCGTGCCGCCCTCGGTGAAGCTGACCTCCAGGGCGGAGATCCGGCCGTCGAAGATCTGGCGCTGCGCCTCGGGCGGGCCGATGGTGACTTTCAGGGTCTGACCGAACGTGACGACCTTGCCGTCCAGATAGGACAGCTGGCCGGTGCTGCCGTCCGACTGCGGCCCGACCGCGTGGAAGTGCCCGACGAAGGTGCGCAGCCCGGCGGTGTTCTCGGCGACGTCGATCCGCAGCACGTCCCGGCCCAACTCGCCACGGTGCGTGCCGTCGACGTCGAAGACCGGCGCGGTGCCCGCGTAGGGGTGCGGCTCAGTCATGGAAACCCCAGGCGGTGGTGCGGGCGCGCAGCTGGTGGGCGCGGCGTTCCTGCGCGTCGTGCTTCTCCTGCTCGGCCCAGCCGGACGATTCGGCCGCTGCCGCAGTGGTTTCGGCTGGACCCTCGACCGCGAACTCGCTGTCGAGCTCGCCGATGCTCACTGACATCCGCACCCACTCCTTCGAGGCGTGGAACCGGTGGCCGGCCGAGCCTTCGGCGCCGCAGCTGGGACGGCGGGCGGGACGGCGGGCGCGGCGGCGGGCGGGGAGACGGGCGTCAGGGTTGCCCGCAGGTCGGCCGCCGCGAGCGAAGCGGGCGCGAGCGGAGCGGGCGCGAGCGCAGCGGGCGTGGGCCGGATGGCCGAGCGGCAGCTGCAACCGCAGGCGTTCGCCGCCGATACCGAGGGGGCCGGGGCCGGCTGACGGGCGCCGATCACCACCCACGGGCTGCCGACGACCCGGACGTCCTCCGGCGTGATCCGCTCACGCAGCGGCAGCCCGGAGCCGTAGGTGCTGGCCCGCCGGTCGGCCGCGGGAGGCGCGGGTTGCGCCGAGGCGGGTGCCGCGGGCTGGGTCCGGGCGCCGGCGGTGTCCCGCAGCCGGGGCCGTTGTCCACCGCTCGCCGGCCCGGCCGGCCGCGCCGGCGCGGCGAACTTCTGCCGGTTCGCGTCGGCGGCCAGGCCAGCGGTGGTAACGGCCGCCGTCTGCACTGCGGCGGTCAGCCCGCCCGCCACCGACAGGGCGAAACCTGCCGGGTCCGGACCGCTTCCGCCGCCGGGGCGGGCGGCGTCAGCGGCCCCACCGGCTCCGCTGCCGGCTCCCGTTGAGACTTCCAGCCCGAGCGACGCCTCCAGTCCGCTGCCGAGCGAGAGTTCACCCCCGCCGATCGAGAAGCCACCCAGCGGCAGGTCGAGGTTGAAGCCGATCGCCTCGCCCGGCAGCAGGTTCAGCACGTCGGAGACACCGTCGGCGATCGAGCGCCACGCCTCGGGCAGCAGGCCCTGCCGTGAGAGGAAGTCGGCAACGCTCTCGCCGTCCATCGCCTCCGCGACCCGGTCGGCGGGGCCGGACCCGCCGCCGGACGTCCCCGGTCCGGCCGGTGCGGGCGTGCCGGAGGGCGGTGCGCCGGTGGACGGATTGGCCCCGGCGCCCTTCTCCAGGGCCTCGAACTTCGGGTCCTGCTCCTTGATCGAGACGCTGACCTTGGCCCGCAGCGGGACGCCCTCGGGTGAGAACAGATCGAGATCCTCGTTGGCGCTGCCCATCACGCCGATCAGCACGAACTTGCCCCAGCTGAACCGCACCCGCGGTGGCGCCGCCTTCGAGCCCTTGCCGCCGGGCAGCACGAACCGGGTGATGTCGGCGGTCAGGGTGCGCACGTCGACCGCCTCACCGTTGGCGTCCTGGTCGGCGGTGTCGAACTCGAGTTCCAGGGTGAGCGTGGTCGAACTGGTCCCGTTGTACTGCTGCACCTGCCGCCCGCGGGACTTTCCGGCGTCGATGCTGTTGCTGCGGTTGAGCTTCAGGGACGCCGGGTTGAACTGGACGGCGACCTCCTTGCTGGCCTTGCCCGAGCCGTCGACCTCGGCCAGCTTCGCCTTCTGTAGCGCGGTCATTGGGTTCCCTCCAGGAAGAGGCCCTCGTGGGCGATGTGCAGTTCCTCGAGCGCGACCTCACCGGACTTGGCGTTGAGCGTCGGACCGACGATCCGGGCGGGCAGGCCGCGGCGGAAGCTCCAAGTGGCCACCACGTTCCCGGTGCCGTCGAGGACGTCGATGGTGCCGTCGTAGCGCCGCACCGGGCGGACCCCGGCCACGACGTCCTGCAGCCACTGCCACAGGTCGGTGTCCGCGCCCGAGCCGGGGCTGAACATGCCGCGCTTGAGCACCAGCTTCTGGGAGTACTTGCCCCGGCCGATCCGCTGCACCACCCGGTCGTTGCTGCCGCCCTCGTAGAACTCCTTGAGGTCGACCTCGACCTGCAGGCCGGTCACCTCGGCGAAGGCGCCGTCGGTGAACGTGCCCGAGCCACCCGCCTCGGTGAGCGTGACCTCGAAGTTGAAGGTCTGCAGGAGCACCGGCTCAGCCATGGCTGCCCTCCAGCTGGACCAGGACCTCGGACTCGACGCTCAGTTGCAGCACCAGGTATTCCAGCGGTTGGCTGGGCGCGACACCGATCTCGGCGATCAGCCGGCCGTTGTCGAGGTCGGTGTTCGTCATCGTGTCGCGGCCGCAGCGCACGAAGTAGGACTGCCCGGGGGTGGCACCGGCGAGCGCACCGACCCGGTGCAGACTGTCGAGGTAGGTGCCGACGGCCCGACGCACCGCACGCCAGGTGGGCTCGCCGTTGGGCTCGAACACCAGCCAGGCCAGCTGCTGCTGCAGGGCGAGCCGGATGCTGGTGAGCAGCCGGACCACGCTGAGCTGCCGCAGGTCCAGGTCACGGCTGAGGGTGCGGGCCGCGGTCAGGCGGATGCCGTCCCGCTCGGTCCGGAAGACGTTGATGCCCACCGGGTGCAGCCGGTCGGCGGCGTCCGGGCTGACCGCCTCGCCCAGCCGGACCGCCCCGGCCGCCAGCACGTTCGCCGGGCCGACGTGGACGCCGTCGCGCAGCTCGCGCGCCGCGATGATGCCCGCGGCGAAGGCGGACGGGTTGATGGAGATCAGCCCCTCCCGGTCGTCGTCCGGCCGGGACACATCCAGCCAGGGGTGGTAGGAGGCGGCGAAAGCGCTGTCCGAACCGACCATTCCGAGCGATCCGCGCCAGGCGAGAGTGCGTTGCAGGCCGAGTCCGGGTGGCACGTCGAGCAGGACGACGAGATCGCCCCGCTGCACGGCGAAGCCGATCAGGTCGGTCTGGGCCGCCGTGATCGCGGCCAGGTCGGCCGGCACCGCGGGGTCAAGCCGCAGTCCGGCGAGTTCGGGCATCACCGGCACGGGTGGCGGCGGCAGCACCGGTTCCACGCAGGCGGCGAAGGCGGGGCCGGCCAGGGTGGGCGGGTCGGCGGGAGCCTCGACCGGCACGAGCGAGGACGGCGCGTACACGTCCGGCGCGAGCAGCAGCCCCACCTCGTCCACCTCGGCCAGGCACTGAATGCCTGAGCCGGGCAGCTCGTCACCGGGCAGCCAGGTGAGGTCGAAGAAGTCGGCGGGCACGATCTGGGCCGAGCGGTCGCCGCCGCCACGCAGCTGGGGTGCCGCGCCGCCGTCCCCGAGCAGGGTCAGGGCGGGCAAGCCCGGGTCGGGCAGGGCGATCGTGGCGCCGGCCCACTCGATCGCGGGCCACACCAGCGCGCTCTCAGTGATCAGCACCCGGGCCAGCCAGCGCGGATGATCGGCCCGCAGGCCCAGTTCGAGCAGTTGCTCGCGGCGGCGCAGCAGCGGGTCGTCGTCCACCACGGTGAGGTCGGCGGTGACCGCCTCGGCCACAACCGGCGCCGCCGCCAGGGGCGCGTCGAAGGTCAGCACCCGGTCGGCGCCACTACGGTCCGGGCGGAGCACGCGCTCGCTGCCGTCGACGAACTGGAGCGCCTGCGCCCCGCCGGCCAGGGTGAGCCGCAGCAGCGTGCCGACCGGCAGCCACTCCTGCACCGGCACGGTCAGCGTGCCCACCGTCGCCACCGCCATCGGCACCGGGCGGAATCGCCAGGACAGGCCGCCCCGCAGCCGGTTTCCCCAGGTGCCCTCGTTGCGAGCCTGCACCGTCACCGGTTGCCCGGCCGTGGTGAGGAGTGGCGCGGCGGCCGCCACCGCGGATGCGGGCCGGCCGAGCCAACCGGTCGCGCAGCCGGCGAGATCCTGGGCGGGGTCGGCATAGTCGTGCACGATCCGGACCACATGCGCCCGCCGCCCGCCCTGGGCGAAGAAGGCCGAGACGGCATAGGGCAGCCGCCCGGCGCCCTCGAAGCCGCCGAAAGTGGCTCGATAGTCCTGCCAGGAGTCCACCGGCACGGCCACGCTGCGCTGCCTGGGCGCACCGCCCAAGAAGGCCATCAGGTCCTCGTCCGCGGCCGGCGGCGTGACCGGGAGCCGGGCCGGCCCGCGCGGCGACACCCCGGCGAACGCCGCGACGTCCCGATGCACGCCGTGCAGCGGCACCGGGGCGACCGTGGTCGCGAAGCGGATCCCTGGCGCTCCCAGGGCGGTGACCGACATGGTTCTCCCAGCTGTCACGCGGTGACGAGATGAGCTGACTGTCAGGTGTATTCGATGCCCTCGTGGACCAGCACGAGCTCCTCCATCGCGACGTCGCCGCCGCCCTTACCACCCAGGGTCGGGCCGGTCCACTTCTTCGGCTGGGCGCGGCGCAGAGTCCAGGTGGCCACCGTCTCGCGGGCCTCGTCGAGCAGGCTGACGGTGACCGTGCGGGCGTCGGCGGTGCCGTCGCGCGCGGTGTTCAGCCAGGCCTTGAGGTCGTCCGAGCCGATCAGCCCGCGCTTGAAGGTGACGTCGTCGTTGGTGTGCGTGCCGGGGATCTTCCGTACCGTACTGACCTTCTCGTTGCCGTTGCGGTACTCGGCGTACTTGACCTCCATGCCGAGGCCGCTGACGTCGGAGAAGCCGCCCACAGTGGCGCCGAGATCGCCAGTCCCCTGATCCCCGCCCAGGGAGACGATGAAATTGAAGTTCGAGTAAGGGTTGTCGCGCAGTTCAGGCACGATCGTGCCTCCTTTCACGAGTGGGTGAGGGTCAGGTGCGGGCGTCGGCGGTCCACTGCCCGATCCGGAACACCACGAACTCGGCCGGCTTGGTCGGGGCGACCCCGATCAGGCAGACCAGCCGACCGTTGTCGAGATCGTTCTGGGTCATGGTGGTGCGGTCGCAGCGCACGAAGAACGCCTCGGAGGGCTTGGCGCCGAGCAGCGCGCCGGACTGCCACTGGACGAACAGGAAGTCCTCCACCGTGCGGCGGATGTTGCCCCACAGGCGAGCGTTGTTCGGCTCGAAGACGGCCCACTGCATGGCCTTGTCGATGGAGTGCTCCAGGAAGATGAAGAACCGGCGGACGTTGACGTACATCCATTCCGGGTCCGAACTGATGGTCCGCGCGCCCCAGACCCGATTGCCGCGGCCCTCGAAGAAGCGCAGCGCGTTGATGCCTTCGGGGTTGAGCACGTCCTGCCGAGCCTTGTTGATGTTGGCCTCAAACCGGGTCAAGCCGCGGACGATCTCGTTGGCGGGCGCCTTGAAGACCCCGCGGGCGATGTCGCTGCGGGCGTAGATGCCGGTGACGAAACCGGACGGCGGGAGCACGATCCGGCGCGGCGGCGCGCCCTGCGAGGGCCGCTCCAACGGGTCCAGCACCTCCACCCACGGGTGGTAGAGCGCGGCGTAGGTGGAGTCGAACTGCCCGCGGAAGCTGCGGATCTCGGTCAGCGACGAGCCCTGCGGCGCGTCGAACACGGCGATCCGGTAGCGCGCTCGCTCGGCGTGGCCGATCACCGCACCGGCCGCGGCCAGCGCGCGAACGTTGTCGTCGTCGATGTAGGTGCCGCCGTCCGGCAGGGCGACGATGGCGATGTCGTCGATCTCCCCCAGCGCCTCCAAGCCGGTGGCTTTCACGGTGGCGACGTCCGGGTCGGCCTCATGCCCGAGCAGGCCCTCCGGGGAGTCCGGCGGTGGCATCAGGCCGTCGTTGCCGCCGTCCAGCCGAATGCTCGCCGGGATCGGCGCCCCCGCCAGCGGCGTCTCCAGCGCGAGCATCAGCCCGATCGCCCGCTCCAGCGTGGCCGGGTCGGTCGGGTCGTCCGGCGCGCCGGTGTCCAGGTAGACGATGGCGTTCTCATCCTCGGGGTCGTCGGCCTGCAGGATCTTGCCGATCCAGCGCCGCTGGCCCGGATGCGCGGCCAGGTCGGTGTAGACGTCGAACCGATCGCCGTCGGGGTCGACGGTCACCTGAAGCACGACCTCCTTGATCACCGCGGCTGGATCGGGCAGGACGGTGCCCCCGCCGGCCTGCCGGAAGGTCTGCTGCCCGGCCGCGTCGGTGTCGACCACCGCCAGCGAGGCGGCCACCAGGTCGGAGCCGTCGGCCGGTGGGGCGGAGCCGCCGGGGGTGATCTCGACCACCGCGCCCCGGGCCAGCGAGCGGGCCTGCACGATCCCGCCGAAGCGCGGGTCCGCTATCGCGATGTTCCGCTTCCGCACCGCCCGCACGGTGATCAGCACGTTGCCGTAGGCGCCGGGCCAGCGGGCCCGCCAGACCGCGCTGTCGGCGGGGAAGTTCAGCACCGACGACGCGATCCCGTTGTCCGCTCCGGCGGTGAACACACGCGAGACGTAGAGCCGGGTGCCGCCGTTGAGGAAGAACGCGCGCGCGGCGTGCGCCAAGTAGTTCTCGCTGATCGGGATGCCGTCACCGCGGTCGACGGCCAGCGGTTCCAGCCCGCCGTAGACGCGCTCGAACTCGGTGAAGCTGGTAATCAGCCGGGGCTCGGTCGAGCGCGGCCCGGGGCGGGCTCCGTCGACGTACTGCACGGGTCCGAAGCGGGTCAGGCCGGCGTACCCGGTCGTGCTGGTGGCCACCCCCTCGATCGACTTCGCACGGAAGCTGACCTCTTCGATGTAGACGCCGGGGGCGAGGTACTCGGGCATGCGTGCTCCTTCAGGGCAGATCGAGGTCGACGACATGCGGCCGACCCTGCGCCAGCGGAATCGAGGCGAACGTGTGGGTGGCGAAACCGGTCGGGAAGGTGCGACCGTCGGTCACCGTCCCGGCAGGGTCGTCGGGCACCGGGAGGGCGAGGACCGGCTCCTCCGGCAGGTCCCAGAGTGGATCGACGACGACCCGCAGCGGGTCGTCGTCCGGTGGCACCGGGGCGGGGTCCTGGTAGCCGGCAGTGAGCGTGACCGGCACCGGGTCCGGGGTGAAACCGATCTGGTGCACCGGGTTTGCGATCGGCAGCAGGTATTCTCCGCGGTCGTCGGCATGCGCCCAGCCGGCCACCTCGCCGGTGCTGGTGAGGGTGGCCCGGACCCGCGCCCAGCGCACAGCCAGGCCGCCCCTGGTGATCCGGCCACGCACCTGCAGCCCGGCCACCTCAGCGGCCGCTCCCGGGTACAGGCTGGGCGTAAAGATCCGCGCGGCCGGGCCGATGTCGGGGATGGTCGGGTCGGTCTCGGCCGTCACCACCGCGTCCTCGTCGGCGATGCTGACCGCGAACCGGCGCGGCACGTACCGCCGTCGCGGATCGCTGATCCGGATCCGCTGCGTGGTGCCGGTCGCGTCGTCCAGAAGGCGCGCGAACCGCCCGGTCCCGTGCCGCTCCAACGCCGGCAGGACGTCGTCCAGCTGCTCGCCGGGTGCCCAGCGGCGCCACGCGCCGAGCGGGTCGGGGTGCTCCTCCACCGTGACCCGCAGCGGTGACAAAGCCCGGCCGCCGCGCGCCACGTCGCGTGGCTCGACACCGAGGGCCAGCCGGACGATCCGTTCGGCGTAGGGCGGCGGCGCGTAGAGGTTCGGCGCGTTGAGGTTCACGGCCGCACCGCCGCCGGGACCAGGCCGCGGACCGAGGTCAGCACCGGTGGGTACGCGCCGTCGTTCGGCTCGGCCTCGATCCGGACCACGCGCGCGAGGTAGGAGAGCGATGGGCGGAAGTCCCCCGGGAGGGTGTCGAAGGTGCGCAGCACGTCCTCGGTGCTCATGTCCTCGGCGGCCAACTGCACGGACTCCCCCGGCGACCAGCGGCCGGCCGGGTGCAGCGCGGTCCCGGTCAAGGTGGGCGTCTGCTCCAGGGTCAGCAGCACGTGGCCCAACAGGGTTAGTTCGGCCTCGGCGTCGCTCTCGAAGGCGGTGAGCAGGAAGTGCACGTCCAGCGGCAGCCGTACGGCGCCGTCCTCGTGCGCGCTGACCGCCGACCAGCCGGGGCGCGTCGTCGGGTCGACCGCGATGTGGTAGCAGAAGATCGAGACGGTGCCGTCGTCGATCGAGCCCTCGGCAGCCGGAGTGCTGCGGTCGAAGTTCTCGGTCTTCACCAAGCGGGCCTTGGGCTTTCGGTTGAACAGGTTCGGGTCGGCCGCGAAGGTCGCGTCGAAGCCGCGGTTCAGCAGGTTCGCGATGCTGAGGCCGACGGCGGCGATCGCGGTGAAAGCGCCCATGCCGGGTACCAAACCAGGACAGACGTCACCGCTGCGTCACGGCGCTGTTCTTCGCCTCCGGCCCGCCGGCGGTGACGTCGCGGTGACGGCAGGCGCCGAGGCTGGTCTCCATGGATCGGATCAACCACTGGTTCGACCAGCTACCGGGTCCCGTCGTCTGGATCACCGGGCGAGAACGGCCGGCCTTCCGGGTCGCGGGCGAGATCGGGCTGCTGGCAGCCATGCTCACCTTCCTGGCGGGCCTGCTGGTGCGCGGGCTCCCCCCGATGGTGGGGGCCGGCGTGGTCGCGGTGAGCGTGACCGGCTTCTTCGCGGAGGCGTTGCTGCGCCGGCTGGTCACCGGCCGCGAGTCGCTGGTGCTGCTAGAACACGTCTGGGTGACCATGGGCCTGGCCGCGGGCTACCTCGCTGCCCTGGGCGAGCCGGTCAGCTCCTGGCTCGACGTACTGGCCGTGGGCCTGACCGTGTTCCTCGCCGCGGGGCGGGTCGGGTGCCTGCTCGGTGGCTGCTGCCACGGCTACCCGTCCATCATCGGCCCGCGCGCGGCGGCGTCCGGCGACGGCTCGTGGCCGGTGATCCGGCTTTTCCCGCTGCCACTGGTCGAGGCGCTTGGGTTGGCGCTGCTCGCGGTGGCCGGTTTCGCCGGGCTGTTGCGGCTGCGCGCGGGCTGGACGGCGATCGGGCTGGGGTTGGCGTACGCCCTGTTGCGCTCGGGCACCGAACTGCTGCGGGGTGACCGACCGTACTCCCGGTTGCGCGTCTCGGCCGCTCGCTGGATGGCCCTGATCCAGCTGATCGCCCTGCTGGTGGTTGCCTCTGTCTGGTCTGGCAGCCGGGTCGACCTGGCCCAGGTGGCCGCTCCCGCGGTCGTTCTCACGGCTGCGACCGTGATCTTCGTGGTCGGGCGACGGCCACCGGCGCTGACCCTGGAGCTGGTCCGCCGGTTGCGGGCCGCGGCCGACCAGGCGTCGCCCACGCCGTCCACGGTGCCGATCGCGCGCGGAGTGACCGCCACCATCGCCCGGTCCACCGCCGGGCTGGAGCTCGCCGTGCACGGGTTGCCGCCCGCCGGCGCCACCCGGCTCGCGGACCTCGCTTTCGGCTCGATGACCGGATCCGACCAGCAGGCCGCGCGGCTCAACGGTTCCCGGATCAGCTACTTCGCGGCTCGCTAGCCGCGAACCAGATTGCGCGACGCCGCGGTGACGGCCAACAGATGGGATCAGGTCATGGTGAGCCCTGGCGAACCCGACGTGGGAGCAATGCCACCCGCACTCGGGATGATCGTGCTTCGGGTCTGGCGCGACCCGGATCAGCCGATCATCCACGGCCGTCTCATCTCCCCTCAGCTGTCCGCCCCCACGACCGGCAGCGACGACGACCAACTGCTGGGGCTGGTGGCGCGGGCGCTGCGCGCATTCCGCCAGTCCGGCGGCTAGCCCGAGGTATCTGCGGTCGACCAAGCTCGCTCTGAACAGACAAAGCCGAGCCTGAATCAACAGAGGAGGCGACGGCATGACTGCTGCCCTACCGATGGAGATGGCTCTTCACCGATCCGGCGCTGCGCCGGCCGTGCCTCGGACCGAGGTGCGCCTGCTGGGGGGTTTCGAGATCATCCACAACGCGCAGGTTCTGGACCTCAAGCCGGGAACGGAACGCCTGGTCGCCTTCTTGGCCCTGCTCGAGCGCGCGGTCGAGCGTCGTTACGCCGCCTTCCGGCTCTGGCCGGACAAGGGCGAGAACCGCGCCATGGCCAACCTCCGCTCGGCCCTGTGGCGGCTGCGACCGCTGCCGGTCACCCTGGTCGAGGCCACCAGCACGCACGTGCGACTGCGCCGCGATGTCTGGGTGGACGCCCGGCACGGTCTCGCCGACGCCGAGCTGAGCATCCTCGACGACCTCGGGCTCACCGGCGAACTGCTGCCCGACTGGTACGACGACTGGCTTGTCGTCGAGCGGGAACGCTTGCGGCAGCAGCTCCTGCACATGTTGGAAACCGCCTGCGAATGCGCCCTCCACGCTGAGCGGTACGGGCACGCCATCGACGTCGGGCTGCGCGCGATCGCCCTCGAACCGCTACGCGAGAGCGCCCACCGCTTGGTGATCCGCGCTCACCTGGGCGAGAGCAACATCCACGAAGCCCAGCGCCAGTACCGCCAGTTCGCCGATCTGCTACGCGGCGAACTCGGCCTCATTCCATCTCCCGGTCTCCAAGCCCTGGTCAGCGATCCCGGCTGAGCCTTGGATCCGGGGTTCGTGAGCTGAGCGACAACGACGGTCAACCGGCGCCATCGAGCAGCTCGAGTCGTCGCTGCTCCGTGGGACGTTGACAAGGGGTGCCGACAAACTCGTGTCGACAACCCTCGAGCAGTACGCCGAGATTGCTCGGATGCCCGCTACATCGGCGAACGCGATGGCTGGGTTGTCGACGAACTTGAGCGCATATAACGGGGCCACGGAGAACTCGGCTACGCAACGGCTGAAGCGGGCCTGCTCATCGACGTCCGGCGCGTCAGGACCGACCGAGTTCAAGAGCCCATTCCGCAGCGCATCGAGCTTCTCTTGCGGGTGCGTCGCTCGAACTGATCCACAACTAGCAAGACTGGTTCACTGTCGAGTTCAGTTAGGGTCGCATCTAATTGCTCGACTGGGTGAGCGCCGGGCGATAGGTACGCCACACTCTCATCAGGTATCTGCAGGGCTGGCACCAATCCGGCCATCACTAACGATGACTTTCCGCAGCCAGAAGCCCCGAGTACCGGCAAGAACGTATTTGCTACAAGCTTCTGCCTAAGCTTCTCGACAAGGGCTTCGCGACCGAAGAATCGCGGCCGAAGCCTACAAACTGACGGTTTTCACCAGTCCACAACCTGACAGTGAGGCAGCAACGAAGGTCGCAGCGATCGACGCCATCATCGTCGCCGCGGGCCACAATGCCTTGTACTACGACAAAGTCGGCGATGCAGCCGGTCAGACCGAGGCCAGACAAGCAGCCTGGGCAGACGATCAGGCCCGGCTCGCGGTACTTCGCGAATTCTACGGCACACTCGCCGGTACCGTGTCCGGTGGGACCACGATGGGCCTAGCTAAGACCGCGTTGACCAAGCTCCTCGACGAGGGTCTTACACTTCCCCAACCCGCTCCCGTTCTGCCAGGCAAGGTGCCGACCGGCGCCGACGCAACCGGCGTCCTGGTCGCCCAAGCCCGCGGCGCCCACGACTTCGCAGAGGCACGTCTCCGCAGCGGCCCGGCGAACCTCCCCAGCGAACTATTCACAGCTGGCGCCAACGGGCATCCGCAGCTCAAAGAACTCGCGACCATGACCGGACAACAGCGAACAATGCTGCGCACTTGGGCGCTAAACAACGGCGGCGAACGATACGTCACCGCCTACGGATCCCTCTTCTTCGACACCTACTCCCAAAGCGAGAAGATCGATGACGGCCAAGCAGTCATGAACGACTTCACAGATAACCCGTCGCAATGAGGTCACGACTCCTGGCAGCCGGTGTACTGGTCACAGCCCTCGCCGTCGTCGGCTGTGATCCCGGCAGTTCGACCAAGAAGCCGACGACGACCCCGCCATCACCGACCGAGGCCCCCACCGCGATGCTGGCGTCGAACGTCGATGTGATCATCAGGCCGCCACGCGGTCAGCTCTCGCCGCAGCAACAGCAGATCCTTGCCGTCTACAGCAAGCTCATCAACGCCCGCTACCGCTTCTACTCACATCCCTTGATCATCGACCCAGAATTCGCACGCGGCGTGCTACCCACCTCGCCCTTCGCGCCAACCGAGCCCGACACGATCGGCTTGATCGGCCCGGTACCGATCGACGGCCTCTCCATCACCTTGACAACAACCAACCAGGCCACGGTCGACACCTGCGAGGACCGTCGCGCCCTCCGGTACCTAGGCCGCGACGGTGCGATCGACATCACCGGCCCAGCCGGCGACCGTCTTCGAGGCGACGTCGGCCGCGAAAGCGTCGAGTTCGAAAAGACGACCGCCCCAGCAGCCGACGGCGCAAAGGCCACGACACCCCGCTGGCTCGCCTCGAGCGGCGGATCGTCGGCAGGCACACCTGAGTGCAAGGCGTTGGCCTCGACAAGTCCCCCCTCCTCCACCCCGCGAGCGCCAATCACCGCAACCCCATGAATCCAACGAACCAAAGATCAGACCGCTCCGCCTGCTTGGTTGGCGCCATGAAACACATCCCCACCACGAGGTATGCCGCGCTCGGGGCGAGGTCAAGTCGACAACACCCGGAGCAGAGCGCACAGGAAGCGCGAGTGAGTCTCGACAGACCGTGCTGAGCCTGCTCGCGCAAGACCGTGCTATTCGGTGCGGGCGGCTTCTACACAAGTTGACTGACAGACGATCAGTTTGCGGCGAAGGTGGCTAGGGATCATGCGACTGGCTGGGCGCCAGCCTCGTCAAGCATCACATCGGGGCCCGGACCGTTTCGGTCACCGTGTTGATAGGGCTCCACCACGTTGGACCGCTGGGCCATCGCCCGAAGGCTGCGACCAGGCGGTCGCGCTCACGGGCTGACCTCCAAGGAAATCTCGCGTTCGTCCGAGTTGTAGCTAGCGACCACCGTCCGCCAGCGCCGCCGCTACGCAACACCTTCTTTCGGCAATACAGACCCGAGAAGGCCTTCCCCCAGACCGAGGGCCTGAGCAAGCAAACCCTTATCGTCGACCCACAATTTGTCGCCAAGATGCTCGTACCAATTCATTTCCTTCGGCAGACGCTGCAAGGCGACTGTGTAGTGCGGATGCGCTCGTGATACCAGAGCGGTTTCCGTGAGGGCCCACTCAGCGCCAACCAGTTGGATGAGCTTTCGCATGGAGTACTCGCCACGCTTTCGGGCATTCAATCCAAAAGCATAAATATCAGCCAACCCCGCGAGCGTAGTTGCGCCGTGAAATTCGCCAACCGTCGGCCAAGAAGCAGTTAATCTCAGCCTACGGGCAATCTCAGTGAACGCATCTGATGGAGCGACACCAGGGCTCCACTCATAAACCATAATGTTCGCAGTGAATCCGTCGTCTATGGCTAACCGCAATACACCGTCCCGTACAAGGTAACGAACATAAAGCTCGCCACCGGCGACACCTACTCTGGCTCCATACGAACTCGCGATCAGCCAGTCCTGGGCGAACGCCACCGCTGCCTTCACGTCCTCCTGACTAGGTGCGGAGCGCAATGCCTCGAATAGTTCAGTCGCCCGGTCAGCGTCATCTGACAACCGGGTCTGAACGCCAGCATCGATCTCATCAAGCGTCTTTTTGAGCCGCTGTTGCGACGCATCGATCTCTGCTTCGACATCTTTGATCTGCCTATTAACCGATCGCTCAATCCTGCGAGTCAGATATATGATTGGCGCCAGAAGCATCACTGCCACGCCAGCATTGAGCAACATGTCTGACAGCCACTGCGAAACTTCTTGCGTCGCAAAAGAGGCGACGATGACAGTCACGCCGATGACCGTGGCTAATGCACCCCAGTGCTCTCGGATTGGAAGAGTCGACATTGGCAGCGATGGCACCTCTGTCTTTGATTCGGTTGCCTGAAGGCGACTCTTGGTTGATCCGGGATAAATACCATTCATGACTCCCCCAACATGGCTGTTGCATCGCAGACTGTCCGCCGACGGACAATCACCGCCGCAGCCGTGACGCTACATTGCGGGCGGGCGAGGCCGCCAGGTTCGACATAGGCCGTACCTCGGCTCCGAACGGCCCGAGGTTGCTGGCAGCCGGGGTCCGGCACGTGGCGCACTGGCCGATGCAGTCCGGCGTTCATCGAGCCCGCGGCTGCAGACCTCGGTACCTCACCCCCGCAGTTCGCTCTGCCCCACCCGATCGTGGAGTGACACCTTTTGGCCTGCACGGCGCAACCGGCGCCCGCAGCCCAGAGGTGCGCGCGGCGGAGATCGTCGACCGGAGGTCGCAAGGCTGGGCCGCGCTGCGCGCCGCTTCGGCGCGCCTTGATCCATAAGAGCCGTGTCCGGCAGGCTCGACGTGAACTCTACGCCGACAAGGGGCGTGTCCCCGACAGATCCACACGCGGCTCGGCTTGTCGGAGACCATGGCCCACTCATGGAACACTTTCTGGAACGAACTGGTGAGTAACAGAGTTGCCCGAGTCGAGAACGGGCGAACTCAGCGTGGGTCGTGAGGCTCAAATCGACCCCTGTCAATGCGGTCCGGCGGCCTTCTAAGCCGTTGGTCAGAGACTCGAATGCTGATCAGCCGCGAGGTGCTGACCTCTGTGACGTCTTTGGTGCCAACCTACGCGCGGCTAGAGACCGACAGGACGCCGACATCGAAGACAGGTCGGCTTTGACCGTGGCGGCTCAGTTGGTCCAAGCATTGCGGTCGACGAGGCCGGCGCTTAGCAAATGGGCGGTGAAAACTTGTTGACCACGCTGCTTATGCAACAGATTTATAAGACGGAACAGATTCTTACCCGACCGTGAGCGGATCGGCCTGAGCGCGATCAAAGGCCGGCGTCATCCATCCGCTTGAGCAGACTTGGCTTGCGGGCGTGATCGTGACGCAGCTGGCGTATGCGCGCGCGGAATTCTTCTCCATCGCCGCTGCGATCCTCCGCCGCCCGCAGCCGCTTGAGCTTAGTGACAGCCTCGTCGTACTGCCTGGGCCGACGGGTGCGAATGAGCGCCGCGATGTCGTCCCAGGCGTCGCCCGGTTGGCCAGCAACGTCGCTCGGCGCGTCCAGCTCGTGAATAGTCAGCCCCAGCAGCAACAGCGGCCGCGGGAGCGCGGCTGTGGGCTGGAAGCTGCGCTTCTGGGATTCAACGTCCCATCGACCGAGATCGAGGATCCGCCCCCACGGCAGCGACCACCGGACATAGCGGACCGGCGGGCATCCTTCGAGAGTGTTGACGTGTAGGCGGCCGTAACCGAGAAGTGCGCCGAACGGCGATTGGATACAGCTCACGTCGGCGATGTCGGCGAGCGGCACCTCGACGCGGAGCGGGTCATTTCCAGTCGTGCTCCGACCGAACCGGTCCGCGATGATGAGTCGTTGGTCGGTGATGATAAAGAACCTCTTGCGCCAGTCCAGGAACCAGACAAGTAGCCAGGCAGCGCTGGCCAGCAGCGGCACCACCACGACGACGACTTGTGGGCGTGCCCCTGTTACTACCAGGCAGCAGAGCAGTCCGGCCAGCCCGGCGGTGACCAGTGCGGCCGGAGCCAGCCGCGCCAAGTGCAGGCGTGTCATGGCGACGCCGACCTCGCTATCTCGCAACAGCCGGCCGGCCTCCAGGTCGTGCCACGCAAAGTCCTCCAGGTCGTCTCCGATGTTGAGGCGCTTGCCCACGAATCGCCGCGCAGCCGACGCCGAAATAAATCTCCGTCGAATCCTCGCTTGCAGCCGGACGGACAGGTTCAGCTGGTCGACCCGCGCTACAAGTGCATCCGCGTGATGCATCGCCGCGCGGGTCTCGTCGTCCGCCACCAGGTCGCCGACTGCACGCCTGCGGTCCAAGCGTGCAGGTAGACCAGAGTCGCGGAACCGTTGTGTGTTCCACTGCACATGCTCAACCATCAGCCCAGCCGCCCGCGCCTCCCTACCCGCCGCGTGCACCCTCTCGACGGACACCAACCACCGCGACAAGCGCGCGATGAATGCAGCGGTGCTCCCTGTCCGGTACGGAAACTTCGCCGCCAGGTGTTCCTGAAGGCGCACGTGTCGGAACTGGTATACGGCACCGATCTGCCGGAGCACGCCGTGCTCGTGTGCCGTTGACAAGAAGGCCATTGTGCGCCACGGCAGATGGCCAGTCATGGCGAGCCAGAACCGCGCGCCGGCATAGGACTGGCTCGCGTTGTGATCCGGACTAATGGCTGGGGTGCCGAGAGTGAGTCGCAAAAGAATCGCGAACATTGCGTAACCCAGGTAGGCCCCCGCCACCCACTGGCCGCCGATCAATCCAAGGAGTACAACGGTTCGCGTGGTCTGATAGACAACCTTCAGGTGAAAGGCTTGGCGGTCCAGGCGCAGGACTTCGGGCGAGCTAACGGCGCGGGAGACATCGACGGGCTCGGCGACCGGCGGTGTCCAGGTTGTCACCGCGAACAGCAGCACCCATGGCACCAGTGTCAAGAGCGACTCCCCGGCGAACGCTCGCTCGACCGCGTCGCGGTCCGCGGACACCGCGACGGTCAGCACAAGCCCGCCTACCAGAAGCAGCAGGACGATGAACCCAAGGACCTGTTCGGTGATTGCGCGGAGCAAGCGGAGCGGCCGTACTCGCACCGCGACGGGTTGTCCGTCCACGTTGGCTGGGTGGGTACTGAAGTCGATGAGGGCGACAGCTGCAGCGAGGAGGCCGAGGCCTAGTACAAGCCAGGACGCGATGCCGGGTCGAATGGCCGAGAAGACATCATCGACGAGGTCGTTGGGCCAACCCGTTCCGTCGAAGAAGGCGTCAAGGACCGGGGCCAGGAGCTGCCCGACGGGGCCGCCGAGGAAAACCTCGAGCAGGCTGCGTTCGCCGCCGTTTTGGCCGGCGAAGGTGCCATCACGCCAGTACCCGTGCTGTGCGAGCAGCCAGACAAGGGCTACCCAAGCGGCCGTGACCCGCAGCGCAACTCGAATTCCAACAGCGATCGGGAGCCAGCCGCGCAGCGCGCGGGGGAGCCGCCACCATGCCACCTCCGGCGGACCGGCGCGCTGAAGGTGCGCGGCCAAAAAGGCGAGCCAGCGCTCGGCACGCCGCCCGCGCAGCTCTCGTCCATACAACGCCGGCACGAGAGCATCGAGCAGATGCGCCTCGAGCTGCGTACGTACCCAGTGGTCAGCGGCAAGCTCGGCTGGGTCGGAGTCCGGCGGGCCGTAGACCTTCCGAGCCAGCCATAACAGAAGTGGGTTGGTAAGGACCGTGCCGAGTGGACCATCGGGCTCGCAAGCCAAGCGCTCAAAGACTGGCCTCCAGCGCTCCGGGCGGCCGGTCGCCTCTTCGAGATAGCGCTCGGCCTCCGGTAGTTGCAGCGGGCGCAGCTCGAGAACCGCGGCTATAGAGACCGCGCGGCCTCCAGCGACCGCAACGCGGTATTCCTCCGGCCGGCTGGCCAACACCAGCGGCTGATTGGAACCGTGCGCGTTGACTGCCGCGAGGGCCCGCTGCCGCAACGCCGGTGGGAGTTCGTCGAACCCGTCAAGGAGCGGCAGAATTCTGCCCTGCATCAGCAGGGCGTCGGCGAGCGAGACCGTATCCCCTGTCGCCAGCCGCACGGGATCAGCGAGCCCCGGATTCTTACTAGCTAACTGGCCAGCAAGCCAGTCATCCAACATATCGTCGGGATTCCAGGTCGCCATCGAGACGATCACTGGCACCGGCTCACCCGGTCGGCGGGTTTTCAACAGATCGTGGGCAAGTCGAGCGAGCAGCATAGACTTGCCGGCACCTCCGGGACCTAGGACAACCAGTCGGCGAGCACGGAGCCGGTCGAACACCTGCAGGATTTGCTCATAGTGCCCGTCGAGGCCTTCCTGCGACTGCGAAGTGACGTCCCAGCGGATTGGCAACGGATTAGGGTTATAGATCTCGCGTAGTTTCTCCTCCTTGTCGAGCTGGTGGCGCAGCGTCATCGCGAGGCGCTCCATCTCCCCCGGCACATCGGGGTCAGCTAGCGGTGCTCGTGACAGCATCCGAACGACCCGACGAAATGCCGGCCAGAGGACCGCTACCCCGACGGCGAGCAGGAATGAGCCGACGCTGGAAGCCTTATCCGACCACTCAAGGCCCTTGCCAGTCGCGAGTGGGACCAGCAGATAGGCGCCGATGGCCAATAGAATGGCGAGCAGTGCTATCGCGCCGAGTCGTATCACGAACCCGCGGCGTACCCCGTCACGACGGATCAGCAAAGCTATTCCCCCCGGATCAGCCTCGAGCCTTAGACAGCCACTCTCACCAAGCGGCTACACAGTCGCGAAGTTGGCGACAGCGGGTTCGGCTGGCAACCGCTCATGCACTAGTATCCCGCAATTTCGACCGGTTGCTCATCGCCGAGCTCCGAAATGAAGTCGGAACCAGCTACAGCCGGAGAGCTTGGCTGCCAGACGCTGGAGGTAGGTCACCGCGTCCTGGCGACGACTGGCTGCGCCGAAGGAGTCGAGGCGGAGCTCCTCACTTCGCCAGATGGCCAGCGCACTAAGCTCGCCTGGACCATCACGTCTCGGAGTGGCATCAAGTACTCAAGCCCTCCCTTGACCGCCGGGTCTGCACGTGAAAGTAGATGAGGCTCGGGTCTCGTTCAGTCGGTCGAGGAGTGTCTTGGGTCCTCCGGCTGCCCGGTCCTGAATTCCTGATCGATGCAGGGAGAGGTGGCCCGCCGGGTTGACCCGGATCATCGTGCTCGCTCCGTGCTCGGCATCCGGCGTTCGTAAGTGGTCGGCGTCGACGACGACGGTGTCTGCGGTGAACTGCCGGCGTGCTTCAGATGCGGACGCCGCCGGTGCCTCGCCGGTCTGGTTGGCGCTGCTTCCATACAGAAAGGGGAAGCGGTGCCACAACGACGCCAGTGGAGCCCAGGATCCATCGAAGAAGGCCAGCCAGCCGTCCTGCGCGGCCGGCGACAGCCACTCGGGAACCGCGACACCTGTCCGGATCGGCGCGAGTACGGAGATTCGCTCGCCGAGGGCGAAGTCGATGACTGCGATCTTGTTGTCCTGAACATCGAGAACCCGAAAGACCTGTTGTCGGGTGGGGGCAGAGTGGACCGAGATCGCGACTGCTTGGTCGACGGGGCGTTGTTTCAGAAGGTTTACCGCGTGGGCGTCACGTGCGACTACGCCGTACGTCATCGGACTCGGGTTGGCGACCACGACGGCGCCATCACCGTCCAGCACCTCGATCGCCCGAGTCAGCGTCCGCTCGAATCCCACCGACGATCTGTTCTGCATCTGCCAAGTATCGGCCCTACTTCGGTCAGGCTGGAGCGCGGCCGCACGGGCAACGTCATCACCTCGGACCAGCACGCCGCCCTGCCACACCGATGTACGGACGCTGGTTCGGCAGCGCCACCGTGATGCCCTCGGAGCCTTCCGCCCGCCGCGCACGGAACAGGAAGGGTGATGAGTCCGGCGTTGGCGGCGTGGTTCGAGGAGTTGCTGCCGGCGGTCCGGATGGGGTCGCAGATCCGTGCGCTGCGCAGTTGCTAAGGAACGTCACCATTTCGGGGTGTGTGCCGCGATCAGCCGGTGCCCAATTCGCACCAGCTCGGCGCGTACGGACGCCGGTTCGAGCACTTGCACGCCTTCACCGAGGTAGATCAACTCGCAGGCGGCCTCCCGGACCGAGCTGAAGGTCGCTGTGAATCGGCGCGTCGCACCAGCTTCGCCGTCGGTCGGTCGGAGCTGGGTATCTTCGGAAAGTGCCAAGGTGATTCGGCCGAGATCCTCTGAGCGAACTTGGAACTCGACCTCAACGCTAGTGCTGGAGCAGGGCACTCGGCGGCGGGTGACGTCCTCCCAGGCCCGGATGAGGTCGAAGTCGTCCGGCCGCTCGACGGCGTCGGAGGTGGCGTCGGCGTTGGTGGCCCAGGAGACACGAAAGGTTCGCAGACCCGCGTCCGCACCGGCAACGAGGTACCAGATGGCGTTTTTTGAAACCAGTCCGTACGGATGAACGCGGTGGATCGCCGTATCGGCTCCTGGTGGAGCGTAGGTGAGGTCAACCTGGACTCCGGCGATAACGGCGTCCCGCAACGGCACTAGCGTGGCGGGCGCGGGTTGTGCGGTTCGGCCCCATCGGGTGGGGTCGATGTGAATGGCCTGTCGAGTCCGGTCGGCATGCTCCCGGGTGGTCGCAGGGAGGGCTTCGAGCAGCTTCCGGACTGCCGAGGTGACCCCCTGTTCCAGCCCGAGGCCGGCCAGCAGCTCCGGCCCGGTCACCAGGAACAGTGCTTGCGCCTCCTGCGCGGTCAGCGCCGAAAGGTTGATCGCAGGACCGTCCAGCAACGCCCATCCACCACCGCGGCCGCGTTCGGAATACAGCGGCAGGCCGGAGAGCAGCAACGCGTCCAGGTCACGGCGGATCGTTCGCTCGGATACATCGAGGCGCCGCGCCAGCTCAGGCGCGGTCAGCTTTCTGTGAGCTTGCAGCAGCAGCGCGATGGCCACCAGACGCTCGGCGCGCATAATCGCAAATTAGCAGAAAAACAGGACATACAGGTGGCCGGTTATGTTTCGTACGGTCTCACACATGTCCGAGCGATCCGGCAGGACATCACGGCGGGGAGAAGGAGACAACCCATGACCACACAGGTGCTGACCGGGGAGCAGATCGCCGCAGCGGATCTCGACGGCTGGGCCCTGCTGCTGTCGTTCGGGCAGGGCGGCCTGGAAACACGCATTCACACCGAGAGTTTCCCCCAAGGGCTGCGGCTCGTGGAATCGATCGGGCAGGCTGCCGAGGCTCTCGGTCATCAGGCAGAGCTCGATCTGCGGGCCTTTCAGGTCGATGTCCGGCTGGCCAGGCGAGATCGCGGCGGCGTGACCGAAACCGACGTGACCTTGGCGCGTCAAATCACCGACATCGTCGCCGCCGCCGGCGCTGAACTCGAATGCAGCAGCCTCACCCGAATCGAAATCGGCCTGGACACGCCGGCCTACGACAAGATCGCACCGTTCTGGTCAGCTGTGCTCGACTCCCAGCACGTCATCGGCACCGAGGACTGGGGCGATGTCGGCGATCCCCGGACCGGACTACCCATGATCTGGTTCCGGACCGCAGATACTCGATCAATACAGCGCACCTGGCATCCGCACATTTGGGTCGACCCAGCGCAGGTGCGACCACGGATCGACGCGGCGTTGGCCGCCGGCGGCACACTCGTCAGCGACCAGGGCGCGCCGTCGGCCTGGGTGCTGTCCGACCCCGACGGCAACCACCTTTACCTGTGCACCTGGCAACCCGGCGACAGTTCGCTGTGCGATTCGCAATATCGACCCGGGGGAGTTAACTGGATCGACCGCAGCTGATTCAGAGCGGCCTCGGCATCGGTCGACGCAAACTGTCCAGCGGAGCCAACTGGGTCAATACGTCGCGACAGATGGCGTGAATGGCCACGGCCGTCCTGGCTCGGGGTGATGTGTGCGGCTCCCAACGCACGCGCCCGACTCGGATGCGGCTGTTGCTGAGGATTACTGGCGATCGGCTGACCCGCCAGCTGGCGGTATCTTCATCGAACCGGATGCTTTCGGGTCTGACGGTGGCCGGTTCCACCTGGCCGATTCGCGCCGACCGCAGGACAGTGACGATCGGATGATCGGATGAGAACACCCACTTATCGCGCTCCCTTGCGTTCGCGCCGAGACGACGTCCCCGACGGCGTGGTCATCGACCGTGCACTGACCCTCGGGCTTTGTGGCCTCGGCGGTCGCCTCGACCCTCCACCGCACGATCTCGACGAGGCTCTTCGCGCGACCGCTCACAGGTACGACGACCGCGCGGCTCGCCGCCTGTGGAGATTCACCGAGGTTCCGGACGGTGCCTTCGTCTGGGCTCGTGAGCCGGACGGCCTCTTCCACCTCGGTCGGCTCACCGGCCCTTGGCGTTACGACCTGGACCCCGCAGCCGTCGCCGTGGATCTTGTTCATGTCCGTGATTGCCAGTGGCTGCCGGAGCCGTTTCCGGTGACCGCCGTGCCCAGCGGGACGGCGTACACGTTCTCGCGGGGTGGGCGGAACTTCCAACGCATCCATGACGCTGTCACCGAAGAGCGCACGGCCGAGCTCTGGGAGTCACGGATGTAGGGCGTCGAAGGTGTTGAGGGCGGTGGCTGAGCGGGCCGCGATTTGGATCGGGGCGTCGGTCCATTGCCAGAGCGACGAGGTGCGGGTGAAGTTGATGTGGCCTCGGGTGCCGTCGATGGAGATGTCTGCCCAGCGTCTGTCGGTACGCAGGTATTCGGCCAGAACGCGGATCGCGTCGTAGCCCTCCAGCGCGACGAATGACGGCGGCTCAGGCAGCAGTTCGCGCAAGGCCGCGGTGACTCGATCGCCGAGAGGGGTAAGGGTCTCGGGCAGGTATCGCAGGAAGGGGATGTCGGCGCGTAGTGGTGTGGCCCACTCGGCGAACTCGGGCTGACCTGCTGGCGCGCCGATCAAGATCTCGGCCGTGCGGGGGTCACGACGGACTGAATCGACGATCGACAGCGCTGGTTCGGGGTGGCCGGTCAGGAGCAGGAGCACCGTCGCATCGGTCTGCGCGATGTCGTCACAAACGTTGTCGGCGCTGACCTCGAGGATCGTGCCGCCCTGTGAGCTGAGTCGGTCCCGCACGATCTGGATACCTGCTGCCCAGTACGGACTCGCCTGAGCAACTACCGCGACTCGGTGGTGTCCCGCGGCGAGCAAGAAATCGGCGTACGCACGCCAACCGCGCGACTGCGGAGGAGACAGGCGTGCGACCCAATCGGTCGGCTCGTCGGTCAGCGCGTCCAGTACTGCTGACGAACACAGGAACGGCAGCCCGAGATCACTTGCTCGCGAAGCTACCGCGCGAGCGACGACGCTGTGGTATTCGCCCACCAAGGCAGCCACGTGCTGGCCGGCCAGCTCGTCCACGGCCGCCACGGCACGATCCGGATTCGCGGCGGTGTCTCGAACGATCAGTTCCAGCGACGAGTCGGCAGAGTTGGCATCGCGCACACCAAGCTCCAAGCCTGCGAGCAGGTGGCGACCCGCCTGGGTCCAGCCGGGAGCAGTCAACGGAACAAGAGCGCCAATCGTGACCATGCGGTCATTACAGCCCGACGCAAGGTCATCGACCGAGCACGCGTTCTCGGGCCGTCTGACCGCCGTTCCGACGGGCGTCCTAGTGCATGCCGTGCTCGCAGGACGAGCACCAAACTAGTCCCGCGTGTCCTCCAGCTACGGAGCCTTCTCCCCGGCGTTCATGTGGCGAAGGCCGTCCTCACCTGGCCTGTGGTCACCACGACGTCGCTGCGCTCTGACTCCGCCGGTGCTGACGTCCTCGGGAGTGTGAACCGGTTCTGGCTAGTCTCGGCTCGTGCCCTTCGACCTGCAGCCGACGCTCTGCGGCGACCTCGTCGGCGCCAGGCCACTGCGCCGGACCGACTTCGACAGCCTCTACGAGGTCGCATCGGATCCGCTCATCTGGGCGCAGCATCCGGTCAAGAACCGCTACCAACGGGACGTGTTCACGCGCTTCTTCGACGAGTCGATGGCGTCTGGTGGCGCCTTGGTGGTCACCTCCGCCGCCGGAGCGATGATCGGATCGTCGCGGTTCCACGGGTACGACGAGGGACGCAGCGAGATCGAGATCGGGTGGACGTTCCTGGCCAGGGCGTCCTGGGGTGGACCGGCGAACGGCGAGCTCAAGTCGCTCATGATCGACCACGCCTTCCGGTTCGTGGACCGGGTCGTCTTCCTGGCTGCTTTCGACAATCGACGGTCTGAACGTGCCCTCGAGAAGATCGGGGCGATGCGCGCGGGCACCCGACCTGACGCGGCCGGCAACGAGAGCACGCTGTTCGAACTTCGCCGCCCCATCTCAGCGTCCTAGCCCGCGACCGCCGAGCCGGTCGCGGCCTAGCTGAGGAGGCGTAGCGCGGCGAGGGCGTAGGCGCGTGCCGCGGTGACGAGTCCGGCGGAACTTGGCTTGTGATTTGTGGCCTCGACATCTCATACCTCCAACCGGGGTGATGGTTGGCTGCTCAACGCCGACAACTCCGACGCGATCACCAAGCGCCCTCTGGCCGACGATCATCGCGATTGCGGGGCTCCGTCGTCGTCCGGGGTGTCGAAGGGACCTGACGCGCCAACCCGCCAGGCGAGCGCCTGGTGGTGGGGAGCCGCCGACGTTCAAACTCCGAGCCAGACTTTGGCCGGGTGGGCCCGGGCGGCTGCCGTGCAAGCTCCGCAGCCGTGCGTTCGCTGCAAACTCCCGCAGGTCACGCGTGGAGACCGCTCTGCGGGTCGGGAATGCCCGCCCAGCGCCGAGAGCGCCGAGAGCGTAGTCTCAGAGGGCAGTGTGCGATTGGCAGTGAACCGTGAGCAGTGAGCTCGCGGCCTGCAGGCAGCGCGCATTGTCGATGAGAGGGAAGCTGATGAATGAGCTACCCACACCTTCGGCGCGGCCCGATGATTCAGGCAGAGCAGATAAGCGCGAGCACGACGCCGACTCGAGAGATGCGGCGTTGGACACGCGGGAGAGAGCGGCGGACGCCAGGGAGTCCGCCCAGGCGGGCAGTGACCAGGCGAATCAAGCCATCCTTGCGGCCGCCGACGAGCGCGACAAGGCGGCTGACGTCCGCGATGCGCTGGCCGATGAGCGTGACAGGGCTGCCAGCCTGGACTCATTTCTTCGTGACGCTGACTACGGCCCTGGACACAAGGCAAGGATGTCAGCCGGCATGGACCGGGTGGATTCGAAGGACGACCGAATCTCGGCCGCCGATGACCGTAGCAATCTGACCCGAAACAGCCGGGAGCGGTCCGAGCTCGACGATGACTAGCTTCGCCGGGCAGACACAGGAACCGGTCGAAACTCCCCGGAACCCGGTGCGGTTGTCCCGGCTTTGGCTGCGGCTTTCACTGACCGCGGCACTGCTCGCGGGAGCGGGTAGCGTCGCGGGGCTGGCGGCTCCCGGCGTCATCTACGACCAGGAGACGGTCGCGCTTGCTGATTCCTCCACGGCGCAGGACATCGTCAATCTCTTTCTCGTCGCACCGCTGATGGCTGGGCTTGCGGTGTGGGCGTCGCGCGGGTCCCTGCGGGCCTACCTATGCTGGTTCGGCTTCGTGGCGTTCACCGTCTACAACTACGTCATTTACACCTTTTCGATCCATTTCGGACCGCTGTTTCTGATCTGGGTCGCCGTTCTCGGTCTGTCGCTGTTCGCGTTGATCGGCGGCCTGACAACACTGGACACTGCATCGGTCAAAGCGAGGTTCGGAGCTAGAAGCGCGCCGCTGCAGGCCTGGTTTCTGATCGCGGTCGCGGCGCTGTTCGCGCTCCTTTGGCTGAGCGAGATCGTGCCAGACCTGCTGGTAGGAGACCCGTCCACCAGCGCGAGTGACATGAATGTCCCGACCAACCCGGTGCATGTGCTGGATCTGGCCTTCTTCCTTCCCGCTGCCTTGGTCAGTGGCGTGTTGGTGCTGCGCCGCCACCCGCTTGGCTACGCCACCGTTGCCGGCCAGCTCAGCTGGGTCGCCCTGATATGCCTGCCGATTCTGGTCACCCCGCTCGTGGCAAACAGCCGCGGCCACCAACCCGGCTGGACAGTCATGGTCCCCGTGGGTTTCCTTTTCGTCCTCACACTCACGGTTCTGGTGCTTCTTCTGCGGAGGCAAGGCCCGCCCGGTCACGGTGCTTAGTCGACGTGCGAGGTGCTCTCCGTTACTGTCCGGCGAGGTTGGCCACGACCGGTGCGAGTGTGTCGGCGAAGTTGGCGCCGACGACGAAGTAGGAGAAGCCGATCTCGTCGCGACGTCGTTGGATTCTTCGGCTGCTGCCGCGGGGTCACTGGAGGATACGGCTCACTCATCACGTGACGTCCCGGGTGTCGTCGCCATTGTGCGGGCGCAGGTTGGGGCAAGCACGGCATGCCCCGGTGGAGCAAGATTTGGGCTGAAGTAGGACGGGTTCCTTCACTGAGCCTGTCAAGTTGTGTTCGCCTCACCTGCCGGACGCGGCGCGGGCGGGCAGCTGTTGTCGAGGACGGCGCTTTGATGTCTACGGCAGCGGCCAGCGGGTGAGGATCAGCCAGTCGGCTTCGTCTGCCAAGGACAGGCCATCGGCTCGGGCGAGGTCGGCGATCAGCCGGGTCGCTTCGGCCGGGCTGATTCGGTATCGCTCGAGCAAGATGCCTTGGGCAATAGCGATCGTTGTGTGGCAGTCGAGATCCATGGTGCAGCCTCACTCCCCGAGGCGAGGATGTTCGGTGGGCCAGGCCGGCGGGGCTTTGCTACTGGGCAGCGCCCCGGCGGATCCCTGGTCGGGCCCTAGCCCTGTTCCCGCTTCTGCTCGTTGATACGCAGTGCTTCGGCGAGTTGGTCTTCCAAGATGATGATCCGGCAGGCCGCTTCGAGGGCGGTGCCTTGGTCGACGAGCTCACGGGCGCGGGCGGCCAGGCGGAGCTGGTAGCGGGAGTAGCGGCGATGACCGCCCTCGGAGCGTTGCGGGGTGATCAGCTTCGCCTCGTCGAGGCTGCGCAGAAATCCTGGCGTGGTACCGAGCATCTCCGCCGCGCGGCCCATGGTGAAGGCGGGATAGTCATCATCGTCGAAGTGGGCCTGCCCGGCAGGCTGGGGTGAACTCATCGGGGTCTCCGTGTGCAGGTCTGGGGTCATCGAACCTCCATGCCGAAGGGCCCCGGTGCCGAAGCACCGGGGCCCAGGGTTGTTGGATTGTCACCATCTACCAGCCGTAAGGCCGGCCTTGCATGTCCGCAGCGCGCCACGTGAAGGCTGTCACTGCAGGGATCGCTGAATGCGTAACCGAAGACCACCTTCCCATCCGATGGAGCTACGGCACCCGCCCGGCGAAATGCTGGCACTGGCGGGCGATCCGACGGTGTAATCCCTTCCCTTCTCTCTCGAACAACAACTACTTACTGCTACCTCAACTACAAACAGCAACTACTACTGCTGGTACGGAACTGCGACTTCAACCGCTGACTACAACTGCGAACTGCAACAGCTACTTCCAACCGTCAAGCCCGGAACCCCTTCCGACCACTGGCTCCAGTGACTCTGACCGGATCCTGGCGGGAACCCGAGCCCTTTCACTGATCGGCCCGGCGGAATCCGCCGTCGTACGTACTTCGCAATCACACTCTTGGACAGAACGGTAGCTGTCCAAGTCAGCTTCGCTGTTCTTCTCTGTCAACACGAGGAACACTACACACTTCGCAGCCGAATGTCTAACTCCATCACCACAGATATTGGGGGTGCCGCGGGAGAGGTTCGAACTGCTAGCGCTAGGTGGCGTGCCTGGCTGTGCGGTGAGGGCATGCGGTCGGGATGGTGGGCATGCCGCGGTTGACTGCGCGGTGGGAGTCGGGAATCTCTAGGCGTCTGACGAGTTGGCGGCTTGGCGGTGGAGGCGCCGGCGGTGTGCTTGATCTTGGTTAGGACGGCGTCGACGCGTGGGGTGGTGGCTTCGCTGATGCGGAGTTCGCCTAGGGCGGGGCGGACGTGGTTCTTGATGACGCGGCGGTAGGTGTCGAGCGAGGTAGGTGAACGCTTCCCGTCGGCGACTAGCCCTTCGAACCTCTTCTCCCAGAGGTCCAGGACGTGGGTGATCTTGTGCATGGCGCCGAGTTCGGCGGACTGGCTGGTGCGTGCGCGATTCGGCTTGCCGTTCGTGCTGGTCTTGATGACCTTGGTGGAGATACGTCCCCAGTTGCCGATGGGCAGAGGTTGCCTCGACATG
Organism: Kribbella sp. NPDC051952; assembly: GCF_040680855.1. Classification (NCBI taxonomy): domain Bacteria; kingdom Bacillati; phylum Actinomycetota; class Actinomycetes; order Propionibacteriales; family Kribbellaceae; genus Kribbella; species Kribbella sp. NPDC051952. The sequence goes on along the minus strand of NZ_JBFAXQ010000030.1, from coordinate 82 downwards.
TCACGCCCCAACCGGTGTGATGGTTGGCTGCTCAACGCAGACCGAAGCCGCAGACCAGAGAGAATGGCAACGCTGCGAAGGG
>NZ_JBFAXQ010000029.1:0-82832 GCF_040680855.1 Kribbella sp. NPDC051952 | reverse complement strand
TTGAACGACGTCGGATTCACGATCCCCGCGGCGGGAGCGACGTACTGGGTCGGCGAGGCGATGGGCTCGGTGGACTACAACGACGCCGGACCCAAACCCGACACCACCGGCCTCACCACGAAGACCGAGGTCGCGCGCGTTCATGGACCCAGCGCGCGCGACCGCTTCAAATTCACCGAGGCCGCCCTGGATCCAGCCCGCACTATTTCTTCGGCGAAACCGGACGGAGAACGTCCGGAACCAGTCCTAGGGTGAAGTGAACTTTCGATCATCACGAGAAGGATGAGCCCGTGGCTGGTTACGTGGTTGCGCATCTGGACGCTATCGAGGAATTCGACGACGCAGGCTGTCACTACCGGCCGATCCGGCACGAACTCGGCATCTCGGCATTCGGTGTGACTGCTTGGACGGCCCACGCCGCAGGCGACCTGGTCATCAACGAGCACGACGAGGGCGACCCCACCGCAGACCAGGAACTCTTCCTCGTCCTGCGCGGCCATGCGGTGTTCGATATCGACGGCGCCGAGGTCGATGCTCCGGCAGGAACTCTCGTCTCCGCCCCTCCCTGCACCAAGCGAACCGCCTCCGCCAAGCAGGCCGGGACGACTGTCATCGCACTGGAAGGCACACCGGGCAAGGCGTACGACGCACGCGGCTGGGAACTGTGGGCACCGCTCGCCCCGCTCTATCGGGCCGGCGGGTACGCCGAGGTCGCCGACCGTCTCGGCGAGCTTGTCGCGACCAGCCCGCAGTACCCCATGCTGTTCTTCAACCTCGCCTGCTGCGAGAGCCAATGCGGCCGCACCAGTTCCGCACTAGATCACCTCCAGCACGCCATCGACATGTCAGCAGAGTTTCGCACCTCTGCGCAGACCGACTCCGACCTGGACCCGATCCACGACGAACCCGCCTTCCAGCGACTGATCCTCGACGCGTAGCCAGCCCGTCATTGTCTAACCCGACGGACACAGGCCTCACAACCTGAGTGAGGCTCGGTTATTGCCTGACGCAACAAGTAGCGAGGTCGTCCGACAACAAGTGATTGAGCCCTATCCGGGATCGAGGGCGCTCCGAAGTAGGTGTACAAGGCAACAAAACCCTCCCAACACCGTAGGAGCCTTCCATGGATTACCACAGCGGCATCAACATCGTCGTCGGCCTGTTCGTCGAGATCAGCTCACGCTGGAGTGGCCACGGCCACGGCGGCTGGAGCCACAGCCTGCTCGGCCTGTTCAACTGAACCGACGCACCACAAGGAGCTCCCCGCATCAGCGGGGAGCTCCTCGCCGTACTAGATAGTCCGGACCACGGCGGCCCGATAGACACGGCAAGCGAGGCCGCAGCGCACGTCGTCCTACCGTTCTGCAACCTGCGCCTGCGGCAGATCCGTACGGGTCCTTCACTTCGAGACCGCAACGGGAGAACGCGTCCGCGGATGTCGGTGCCGGCGGGCGGCCGTGCTGTGCTGTGCCAACGCGCTGATCTGCGGAGCCGGACCCACACAATGCAATCGCGGGCAGGCAGCCTCGTGCAATTTGCTGGACACTGATCAGCATGAGTCTTTCCCTGATGAACGTCACGGTCGACACTGACGTGCCACCCGGCGCGGTCGCCCGTTGGTGGGCCACCGCGCTCGCCGCGAAACTCGACGGAGACTGGGGCACTGCGGCGCGGGTGAACCTACCGGCCGACGGAGCACCACGTCTGCTGTTCATCCAGGTCCCCGAACCCAAACACGGCAAGAACCGTGTCCATCTCGATCTGCTCGCCGACGACCGCGACACGGAGGTGCAGCGCCTCACGGATCTGGGCGCAACCGTCGTCGCTCACCAGGACGAGTCAGGCGAGTCCTGGACAGTCATGCGAGACCCGTACGGCAACGAGTTCTGCGTCAACTGAACGCCTGCGCAAACGCCCATACGTGCCGCGATTCGTGCAACCAATGGACAGTCACACGATCCGCTGCGCAGCCCGTCCTCGAGAACCCGCCGGTCAGAGGCAGGATCGCGAGCCACCGGCAACTATCGATCAGGTTTGGCTGAATCAGGCCTTAGCAGTGGGTGGAGGACCGCTGGACTCCGACCGTCGACCTTCTCATTACGAGGAGGAATGACATCGCCGCATCGCGAGTGGACCCAGGCCGAAGTGACACCAGACCAGGCTGGTGTCGCATAAGCGGCTACAAGATCGACCTGGACATGATCGCTGCCCTGCTCGAAGCAGGGCGTGTGGCGTACGTCGAGCCGACCGGCGGCCGCTTCGGGACTTCGAAGCGAAATCCGTCAGCTCGCCGGAAGTTTCTCTTTGAACTGCGGGCAGACCTGATAGACGGCCTCCAACTGGACTGCGACTTCACTAGGCCGCTGTGCGTACGTCTCAGCGGTGACCTCCTCCCACGTCTCGCCATCCTCCAGCAAGGTGCACGTTCGCTGAGCCAGGTGCCAGGCGTCATCGGGGCTCATATAGGTGATGCCTGCAGTCCGCAGCTTCTCGGCGAACTCATCGCGCTTCACAGACTCGGGGTCCGTCTGATTCTCGGTGTTCGCGATGCACCCCGTACACGGCCGGGTGGTCTCCGTCTGAGGGCTCTCGGGGGCAAGAGTCACTCCAGCCTTGCTCAGCCCGCTGTCGTCGGACGCGGAGGTTTGATTGCCTCCTCCAGTCAGGCTGATGACCAGGACAATGACTGCGAGGATTGCGAACCCGATGAGCGCGGAGAGGACACGACCCACGATCGTCGCAAACACGATGGTCAGGAACTGCTTCATTGCTGCCTCCTTGATTTGAAGTACGGGCCACCACCGCAACCCGAGCCGGCGTGGAATGGTTGAACCCGTAGCGATCGCAAGACCGACCCGCCATGACCGGCAGCCGATTCACCGATCTGGCACGGCGGCTCCGGTCAAAAGATCCATTTGGTGGACTCAAGGTCGGACTTGGCGATGGTGTCGACAGCTTCCTAGCGCGTTTGGGAGTCCTTCCGGGTGCTGCGGAAGCTGTACACGTCGGCGTCAAAGACGGCGATGCCGGTCGACCGGCCCCACATGCGTCCTCGCTAGTCGCGCCCGTCCATGAAAGTCCGCACTGCACCACGTGCGATCCCCACCACGAAGGAGGATCAGACTCACCACGGCGGACACCCGCGACTACTGCGATGCCGATAGCACCCACAACGCCGTTAGCTTCCTACTGCCCCCGCTCCAGGCCATGCATCAATTTCAGCCATGCCAGTACCCCCCAAACATCCCCCGCGCAGTGCGCAACCCCCATCCCCCTTGCTGCGCACCCGCCCCTGGCTACATCGGCACCAACCACGCAGCGTTACACGATCCAGTCCAGCAGTTCGTCGTCCCCCTGTACTGCCTGGCGGTTCTGGACCGGCACGCTCGTCCGCATGCCACATGCTCCGTTCGACTTCGAGAGCTTTCCGGGCAGAACCCGGACGCGACTTGCGAGCACCGCATTGAAAGTGCAAGGGTCGCCGGACACAGGACTAAGTTTCATTGACAGTTCCTTGACCGCGGCCCCGAAGTCTCCGGAGTGGGAGGCTTAATGGACCGGGGACATCCCCGTCCCGTACCACTGCCCCTGGTTGCGATGAATGGCGGTAGGCCCGCCAGCAGTTCGGCCTGCCGCCAAGGTGGTGGCCGGCGACTACGGGAACCCGGCAACGATCGGTACCGTCCGCGGCATGTTCCGCGTGGCCGCAGCTGTGACTAGAGCCAGGCAAGCAGACGCGGCCTGGCAACAACGGACCGCAACGGTTGCGGCGATCTATCGCGGGCGGCGCGGCACGCCAGTTCCCCGCATGCGGGCAAGTGGCCGGATCATTTCGGCGGCTGACACTGTGGGAGGTACGGCTTCTTCGCGCAGATGGGAGGCTCTTCCGGGTCGACCGTCTCGGTCACCGGCGGGGTCGAGGTCGCGGCCTACTCGATCCCGTGGTCGGTGCGCCTGGCGTAGTCGGACCTCTCGTGTCGGGAAGCGTTTCTGCGGTCGCGGCGCACCGCAGGGCCCGCACCTGTGTCGTCACCTGTTCCGCGTTTGCCTGATCCTCTTCCGGCGACGCCGACTCCTTCAGCAGCCCCTTCCTGACATGCTGACATTTCTCCGATATTCCGTCCCGTTGGGCGTCGTCGCTCATTCCCATCACCCGAAGCTCCTCGACGAAGTCGGGAATCAACCCGACGTTCGCGACGCCCTCGAAGTTGATGTCATACGGATCGCTTCGTCCACTCCAGGACAAGACTTCGCGATCGAAAGACTCGTTGGTCATCGGGGAGGTGAAGGGGTACTTCGATCCACGTAGGCGACGAGCAAAGATGCCACACCAGCGCGCCGTGGTAGCTACGACTTGTAGAGCGTTTGCCTGGCCCGGACTTCGGAGGAAACGCCGCGGAAGTTTGTGCCGCCGTCCGGACGGATGATCTCCGTCATCTCCACGACCTTGCCAGACGGGTCCTGCGCGAACAGCTTGAGCTCCAGGTGCCACTCGACAATCCCCGCAAAGGTCGACACAGGTATGGTGCCGAACTTCCACGTCCGTCCGGCCTCGATCTCAAATGCCTGTACGCCGAGGAACGGCTCTCGGTGGCTACGGATCACCTCGCCGGCGTTCTCACCCATCTCTACGTGGACCGCAGCAGAGTTCGCCTGGTCCAAATCGAGCGCAAGCGCCTCACCGATCAGCCCTCCGCTCTCGGAGTCGAACCGCGCCGCGAAAGTAGCCGGCGTCCTCTTGTCCACTACCGCTCGAAGGCTTGTGATCTGCAGCGACAGTTTCTGCGTATTGGTGATCGCGACCTGCGCTCCGCCGAACTCATCGATACCTCCGGCCCTCCACAAGGTAGCGCTCCTGCAGGCAGACGAATCGTCTGCTGCCGTATCGCAGGCGTTCCACGCTGCCATCACCCCCGGCCAGTCCGCAGGAGCCTCACGAAAAGTACATGTTCCAGTTGCTGTCATTCTGCGTCGCCGAAATCGCGACAGGCGGCACGTTCTCCGGGGGCCACAGAGCGTCGGACACACGAGGTACGACGTATCCGACGACCGCGGCGAGCACCACCAGGGCAACAGAGGCCACCGAGGCCCAGAACTTTCGTCCGTGATGCGGCGCTGTGGATCGAGCGTCAGTTCGGCGCCCAGCAATCTTCCGCACCGGCATCATGCAACTCGCAGGGGCATGAGATCTCCTTCCGCCCGTCCGGCATTAGAGGTGGTCGCGAGGCGTCTGATACATACCAGCCGCCTGCAACGCATCGGTGTTGCGGCGTGCTCGGACCGAGGCTGGCGCGGTTGGCCGCGTACGGCAGGTCACTCATCTGGCTGGCCCCATGGCGAGCTGGCTGCCGTGCTGACAGTCCGCCGCCCAGCCGCGGGCGGTGCCATCGGTAAGCCTCGATCCGAGATTGGACATCGCCAGGATGGCCTGCCTCAGCGGCAGCGCGGGTCCATCGTTCGGCCTCGTCCAGGTCGCCGCGAATCAGCATCATGTATCCCGTCGCCTCGATGTGCCTCCAAGCTGAGATGGGAGCCGTTTGCGGTTCACTCCGTGCCTCATGCGGGCAGCTGATCGCCAATTGTGAACGCTCGATCGTCGTCATAGGCGAGTAGCTCCGCCCGGGCCGCGATTCGGAACCGTTTCAATGGCTCATAGAGATGCTCGTACGCCCGTAGGCCGTCTGGAGCCCCGTTCCAATAGGTGCTGTTAAGAGCGTCAGCTAGTCCTCCGAGCGATTCGCTGAGACGACCGGAGGCGATGAGAGCCAATCGGTTGTGGAGAATCCACAGTCGACGAGTGAGCTCCTCGGAGCGAGGCCCATCGTTGTTGGCGGCGCTCTCGATCTCCTGATAGACCTCCAAGAACGCGACGATCGCCTCGTGGCACCCATCGCGCCGCTCGGCGACCCGGGCGACCCTGTCCTTCCTCTCAGCTTCAAGCTGCGCGATTCGGTCCTTCCTCTCAGCCTCCCGCTGGGAATACCGCTGAGAAACGATGGTCGTCAACGAGCCGATGACCGCACCAAGAAGGGTGCCGAGAACTGAGAGCCATGCCATTGGCGCATTCTGCCGTAAACCCGCTCCAGCGGAACCCGCCCAGTGGCTCGACACCGGAACAGTCCGAGGTCGGGGCCGCCGGGCGCCGCCCGGGAGCGGCAGTCATGAGTGGACGTAACACCCAGCCACCAAACGACGATGACCGAAGCAAGGGGGAACACTATGCGAGCAATTGCAACCGTCGCTGCGGTCGCCGCCGTCTGGCTGCTGACCGGCTGCGGTAACGACCAGCCAAAGCTCCGGTATCAAGTCCAACGTTCACGATCAGCGGAACGATCACCCTGAGCGCGGCCATATCCACCGACACCAGCACGGTCACGCAGATGGGCAACCAGTGCACTCCAGATGCTGGTTACGAGGACATTACGACCGGCGCGCAGGTCACAACGAGGAACGGAACGGCAAATTCGCACCGAAGCCTCAGCTCATCAGTATCGGCGTGAACGACGACGGCGGCCTGTACTGCTTCAACGTCCTGGAAGCTCAGGAGCACGCTCGCAAGGTCGAGCAGGTGCGCGTTCGAGGTCTGCAGGCCCAAGTCGAGATGGACCAGTACCGCGTGACTCACGCGCACTGACTCTTAGCGTCACGGCCAAACCCGAACCGCAACAACCACTTGCCTTACGCCGTGACGCCTCTCATTCCTAGGAGGCAGAACCAATGGATTTTCTCAAGATCGTCGCTGCGACGATCGTCGGTCGTATCCTCGCGTCTCTCATAGGGCTCGTTGTGCTCGGAGGACTCTTGGTCCTCGTGTACTTCTTCAGCGGAGGCAACATGAGCCCTGCAGACGACCCAGCACCGTTGTCCAAGGCCGGTGTCACCGTCGCCCCTGAAAACCCCTCAGAAGGGCTTACAACGGCTCCTGAGACCCCCGAGACGTCAGAGACCTACTCCGTCGACGGCGTCGCACAGCACAACTTCATCAACGCGGTCAAAGAGAGTTCCTGGTCCTGGATTCTGGCCAACGACTCCGACGACAAGATCGCGGAGCTGGGAGCGCTGGCCTGTACCAGGTTGCAGGAGGGTGCGACCTGGGACGAGATCAAGACGGACAAGGCCAAGCACAACGCCTCCGAGGTTGAGGCGATCGACGGTGTGCTGAAGCTCGGTGTGAAGTACTTCTGCCCGCAGTACAAGAAGCTCCTCCCGAGTAGCTAGGCACAACCTGCACCAAATCCCGTACGTGATGGTGAACAAGGGGCTGACGACTGCGACCCGAGTGCGAGTAAGGGTCAGGATTCGTAAACGTCGACTGGCGGAATGGGACGCCAAAGGATTCCTCGCCGGCCGGCGAGGCCGCGATATCGTCGCCCAGCTCCAACGCCGCAATGTCGACGGACACCAGTTCCTTGAGACGTGGTTCGTCGACTGCACCTACTACGCACGCGGTGTGCGGCTCGACCCGTTGCAAAGGACTGTCACCTGGGCCACCGCGGAGCGGCCCGACACTGTGCTGTTCATCGAAAGCACCTCCGACGGCTCGGGAGCAACCAACTTCCCGATCAGCTTCCCATCGACGTCCCGCAGAAGTTCAGCGGTTCCATGGAGACGTACAGCCAAACAACACGTTGCCGATGACGCCAACGGCAGTCAGCCCCTGCCGACATCCCATGAATCGCGTGGGTCTTTCTCCTTGGCCGTGTCCCCCTCCGCCACCGTTAGCGGGTTCCCGGACTGCGCGTTACGGCCGAGCACCAGCCGGCAAGGTAGCTTTGTCTGATGGGCTCGACACCCGACAGCGCACCCGACTCGGACGTAGTACGCCAACTCCTATCTTCGACAACGGACGTTGGCCGCGTGTCGGGACGTAGACCGCTGCTTGATCTTCTTCGCTGGATCAGTCGCGGTCGGCTCGGACACCGCACAGACTGGCCGGTGATTCCCCGACTGCCCAATCCCTGGCAAGACACGATCACTGCCGAACGTGTCGGCTGGCGTCAGCGTGCGGCCAACCTCGCAGATCCCGCGAACCGTGAAGGTGAGTTCGTGTTCGCCGTCGACTATCGGGTGTGTCGCCGATGCAGTCTCGGCTGGGTCGAGCAGCCTTACACCATCCCGCGCTATCAGCGTAGAGGCATAGCCAGCGGCGGCTTGGCCGCTTTGCGTACCGAGCATCCCGGCGTGGCGTGGCACACCCTCGGCGGCCACCTTGGTGACGCACGCGAGTTTTGGTCCGCTGTCGGACTCGGAGTACCGGGCGGATACCGCCAGCGCGAAATGTGTAGCCACGTCCGTCCAAGGGGCTGATTGCCGCCAACGGGGCGCCCCAGCTCCTTCGGTGCGCCGACGATTGTGCGAGGAGGCTGTGGATCACTCCTCGGCCAGCCGCCAGGTGCTGCGAACTGTTGGGGTGTCTGATCGTCAACGCTCCAAAACAACTCGGTCCCTCTGCGCACTCCGCGAAGCCGTCACCTGGGCGAACGATGGCGGCACTGCGCAGGTCCCTCAAGGAGCCGGAAATATCGTGCCGATCAACTGAAGCGGATCGCGAGCTAGGTCCACGTATGCGGAGTTCGCGCCGCCGGCAGCCCGGCGTTTCCGCGTCGCCGCATGCCGCTCAGCCCCGTCCGTACCAGAACGGCTGCCGCACGGGCTCCGAACCGCGTGACAGATACGTATCCAGCACGTTGACCAGCTGCTGTGGGGCGAGCCGCGCGAGAAACCACTTAGCTGCGCAAGCCTCGCTGCAGAACACACGGACGAGCGCGCAGTTGCGCGCCTCCGGCGCCGAGCGGACCAAGCTCCAGCTCTCGGCATCCGCCTCGGCGAGGTCCTGACCGCACACCGTGCAGGCCTCTTCGTTCGGTTCAGCCATGGCAGCACAGTTTAGCGCCGAGGCGCACCGCGAGTTAGAGCTCGGAATCTGTCGAGCCGTGTAGGCCTGGCGCCGGTTCGGACAAGCGCCGAAGAGGTCTCAGGCCGCCTGGCCGACTGACGACGTTCCCGGCCAGCCCTGAGCGGCCGTCCAGATCCAGCCTCTGCACCCCGGCGTTTCGGTTCGGTACGCGAGCGGCCAAAACTTCATCAGCTGATCGCCCCATCCGCTGGGTCGCTAGGCGCTGGTCCTCCCGTTCGGAGACGTAGAAGACCTGGTGATCCCACTCGACCGAGCCACCGACCGCCTTCGTTCAACCACGCGTCCAGCTCGCCAACCCGACGCTGGCATCCGTCCACGGGAACGGGCGGGTCGACACCCCTGACGTCAGCCTGATCTCGCGGCCCGTGAACCGTGTACGGCAGCTCGAGATCCGCTACTAAGGCACTCGCCTCGGCAGCGCTCGCGCAGCGGCCACGATGACCGTTCATCGCGTTGTCCCAGACGATCCAGCTGAATCACGATCGGTCGCGTCTGTCGCGGCGACAGCGCACCGCTGAACCGGCCGTGCTCTCCGGGCGCGCATACGGGAGCGCTGCTGACCAGCCACGGCGCAGCCGCTTCGGCGGTCACGGGCGCTACCCCCGGGAGCCCGCACAACGGGGCCCGACCAGCAACTGAATCGTCAACCGCCGGTGCAGCGAGATGCGCCATCTCCCCCAGCTGCCAGCCGGACTACCGCACGCGTCCGCCCTGACGAACTCACCCCCCAGCGACAAACTCTTTGTGTGGCCGAGGCTGAGCCCGCGTTGGTGCGCGGACTCAGCCTTGTCGGAGTGTCGGTGCAACGATCAGAAGTTGGTCGTTGTGCCTGGGTAGGAGCTCAGGACCTTGTTGAGCGCGGTGAACGAGGTTTGGTCGTAAACGCGATGTGTCCACGCCGAGTTCAACGGGCAGTTGTTCGTCTTGCTTGAAGAAATCATGCCGATAGCGAAGTTGCCGTTGACCACTACACCTCCGCTGTCACCGCCGATCACGCACATGTCTGCGCGCCACAACGGGCCGGCGTACCCGGCCGACTCTCCGTTCGCGTCGAACCACTCGATGAAGGGCTTCAGCTGCCCCACCTCACCACACGACCAGCCCGATCGGGTTCCAGACTTGCAGACGTCCATCCCGGTCGACGGCGCCGCCATCGAGGCCATCGGTCGGTATCCCTCAGCGACGTGTGTGTTGATGCTCGAGTAAGCCCCGGCCGAGGCGGTCAACTGGACCAGCGCGACATCTGGCGCTGGGGCGGAGGCAGGGGCCATCTCCCGGAACCCGTTGCCGATCACGCGGCCGAGGTACGTCGAAGTGCTCGGTGGACCGCTATACGCATAGTCGCCCGTGCCGTAGAAACAGTGCCCGACCGTCAGCATCACCAGGCTGCCCTGCCGCAGACCACTGAAGCCCTGCGTGCAGATCGCATTGCCGTTTACTCCGTCGTACGAGATCTCCATGCCGTTACCGCCGATCTGCGTGGCCGCCGGTACGTCCTTACGCAGCTCAACCGGTGTATACCTCACCTCGACACCCGGCATCCTCGCAATCCGGGCGCCGAAGCTGCGAGCTCTCGACGACGCTGTCAGCGAGACGACGACGGCCTGGTTCGGAAGGTCGAGCGTCGCCTCGCGAAGCTCCATTACCCTCGCCGACTCAGCCGCCACCGCGACGGTGTGCGCGAGCGCGTTCAGGTCGGACTCGCCGCGGACGACGAAACGTGGGACCAGCCCCGCCGCCCGGGCCTGATCTGCGGTGGCTTGCTTGGACACGTTGACGCGCAGCTTGTTGTCCGCCTCGACGAAGTAGGACCCGTCGACGTCGGACGTGCCGGCCCTCAATTTCTCCAGGGCGGCGACGGCACCGGCCTGCGCATCGAGACGCGCAGCTGCTGCCTGAACGGACACGCCGCGGTGCTTGGCCAGCGCCTCCAGCATTCCCTTGTCATATCCAAGCAGCCTGACGCCTTGCCCCGGTTGCGGTAGCTGGTCGACGATCGCGTGCGCGGGTGAGAGCGCCGTGGCGGCGAGCAGCAAGCTCACGATTCCGACTGCGGCAACATGACGTTTTCGCATACAAGTCTCCTCGTTTGGGCGGACGAACGAGTGCAGTGCCGACTGAATAGTCGACCGGACATCTCTCAGAGGCTAGGGGGCTGCCTGCTGACACGCCCACGCAGTTGCAACTACCTGCAAATGCAGCCTTGAAGCTCCGATTCGAGACAGTCGCGCACAAGCGCGAGAATGAGGGCACCCGTTCCGCCGTCCGCTGAACACGACTGCTAATCGTGGGAGCTGCCCGAGCGCGGCTCTCGGCTCAGACCATGATCAGAGAATCCTCGACGCCTGCGCGATGCCGGCGTCAGGTCCGGGAATCCGACTTGCTGCGCTCGATCGATCTCGGCGCCGCAGTGGGCGGAGTCACCGAGCAGACATCTTGGGGCTCGGTTGGAAGCTGGTGACCAGTGGCCCTTGTGGCCAGGCCAGTCCCATGGTTCGGCTCCTGTCAGGTGAGTGGTTCGCCGAACCCTGCCCTGGTAGCGAGGGCAATAACGAACGCTCATGAAGCTTTTGAGAGCGCTCGTCACAACCGAGTATCTGACCGGCTTCCTGTCGTGGCCAGCGCCCCCGCACGACTCGAAACACTGGATGCCAACCACGGGTGGAGTGACGACCGGACGACGTACCGCGCGCCCAGCTGCCGAAACTCCTTTCAATCCTGGCAGGCTACTCGCATCGAGACTTGCGCATGACTGGGCTGCGACCCTCGGCATCAACCTCGTGTGGTCCGGCACGAGCGCCACGGTCACCGAAGCGCCACCCGCCTGGACGCGAACCGTCTGGCTTCAGCAGTTGGCTGAGCGGGTGCTGGTATATGGGACTTAGTTGACTAGATTCAGCCAGGTGGTGGTGTTGGCTACTCCTGTGGCGGGGAGGTTTACGCGGGTCTGGAAGGTCCGGAGGTTGGTGTCGGTGGCGGGGCCGAAGTCGCCGTCGGCTTGGGTCGTGATGCCGTGGGCGGTCAGTTGGCTTTGGAGGGCCTTGACAGCGTCGCCGGTGCTGCCCTGCTGGACGGTGATGATCAACTGCTGCCACGTCGCCGCGTCCACCCGCCCGTCGACGGGCAGGCCGTGGGCGCTCTGGAAGGACTTCACGGCGGCCAGGGTGGCGGGGCCGAAATCCCCATCGACGTCGAGGCCGGCGGTCTGGTGCTCGTTGAGCAGGTATTGGACGGTTCTGACCCGCTCACCCTGGTTGCCGGTGACAACGGTCGGCCAGGACGGTGGAGGCGGCGGGGTGTCGTCGCCCGCAACCTGCACGTCCAGGTAGTCGCCGTCGATGTTGAGCTTGTAACCTCCGTGCGTCTCGTCGACTCCCCCGCTGTACTGGTGCGCCCGCTGATGGTTCGCCCAATGAGTCGGGTCGATGTAGCTGCTGTCAGTACTGTGAGCGTTGTTGTAGCTCGCGAACCAGATCACGTCCGGAGACGTCGATCCGTAGCTGCCGTTGAGATCGCGTACGCCGCTCAGCAGGCTGCTGTAGACACCCGACTTGTAGCCCTTCGCATGGAGCTCGGCCGTCCACGCCGCAAGATAGCTGAGCACATTCGTCTTGTACGTCGCGCTGTACGCCTCCATGTCGTTGTACAACACGCTGCCGGCGGGCATCCCCAACGCACCCGCTCGGAGCACCGCGTCGTCGGCCTCCGCCGTACCTTTGGCCGCCGCGCCGGTGCCGAGTCCGGACGCCTGCGTACCCACATAGATCGGCAGGAAGTGCCAGCCGCGACCGGCTTGCTCGGTCAGCCAGGCCGGCGTCAGGTTCGGCTGGGCCGAGCACGCCCGATGACTGCCGCCGAAGTAGATCCCGATCGCGCGGTACGTCGACGACGCGGTCCACGCAGCCATCAACGCCGACGAGGGCGCGTTGCAGGCGTCGAATCCCAGACCTGTGTAGTTCGTGTCCGTCGCCGCGATCGACGGCGTCGCCGCAACCTTTGGTGCCGGCACTGCCGCAGCACGCGCAGCGCCGTCCAACCGTGCACTCCGGAGTACGCCGGCCAGTTCGTCGAAGCCGGCGCCGTACGATGCGCTGACCACGACACCGGCCGCGGGTACGGCGTACTGCACCTCCTGATCGACCGTCCGGATCAGATCGCCGGGAGCCGCACGCGTGGAGTCCAGCACCTCGAGGTTCGGATGGGCGGCGACCGCACCCGAGTCCAGCGGCTGGATCACGATCGACTCGGTCCGGCCGACAGCGTGCGACGGGCACTGCTGGTCTCGGCCCGGGGTACCTAGGTAGATGACGTGCTGGTCGCTACGCACACAGGTCCTGGGAGTCGCGGCCAGGTCGACAACCCGCCACTGCGTTGGAACGGACAGGCTGTAGCCGCGATAGGTCACTACCCGGGTCGCGGAGGATGCGCTTGCCGGCCCGGTGATCGACCCGAGCACCACTGCGGTGGCCAAGGCTCCGGTCACGACGTGATGCAATCGCATAGCTGATTTCCTTCCGGAAGAACGTCAGAGGAGGAGGGATTTCCAGGTGTCGATGTCGACGGTGCCGGTGACCGGTAAGCCATTGGCGGTCTCGAATGCGCGGACCTGCGTCTCGGTGCCCTGGTCGAACGTTCCGGTGACCGGCGTCGAAAAGCCGCGAGCCGACAACTGGGTCTGCACCGCCTTGATCGCGGCGCCGGTGTCACCTGGCTGCACGACCGGTACGAGCGCCTTCCAGGTCGCCGGATTGACGATGCCGTCAGCAACGATGCCGTGCGCGGACTGGAAACCCTTCACCGCGGCGGTGGTCAGCGATCCGAAGACGCCATCGACCGCAAGTCCCTTGCCGAGCAGCAACTGGACGGTCTTCACCCTGTCGCCGGTGCCGCCCTGTTTGACCGTCGGCCAGCCGAGCAGCCCGACGTCCATCGCATACACGACCCGGTTCCCGGGCACCTCGCTCAGGGACCACAGCGCGTTCGTAGCGGGCCAGTACGAAAGATCCTCCGGATGCGCCTGCAGCGTGTTGAGGAAGCCGGTCGGGCCCTCCGCCCGGGTGAACGTGTACAGCGAGCCGTACGACGCGGAGCTCGTGGTGTAGCTGGTCGAGGCGTAGAACCGCCCGCGCACCGACGCTGAGCCCTGCACGTGCGTGATACCGGTCTCGTACGCCTCGGTCCCCGCCGATCCGAGCTCGAAGGTACTCGCGTCCGCGGGGAACCGAACCACGCGGTGTGTGCCGCTTGCAGAGGTGTTGTACTCGCAGACCACCATGCTGTCCGACGTACCGGTGCGGTCCAGGGAAACGGCTGAGTAGCGCAGTGCCGAGTACCCCGTCGTCGATGCGGTGTAACGGAACGCCTCCGGCAGCACGTACTTGTAGCTGTACGCCTCGTAGCTGCCGTCGGACTGCCGTCCGATCGCCGTCTTCGTCGAATCGACCTTCCACAGGTGGTCGAGATCGAAGACGCGGAAACCGCCCCAGGTGTCGGCGACGTACAGGTAGTGGCCGTACCAGGTGATGCCGCCCGAATGGAGCGAGATCTTCGCGCCGGTGTCGGCATCGACGGTCGTCTCGGCGCGGAAGTCGGGCTGGTGCGCCGAGTTGGTGTACGGCTCGACCAGCAGGACCACGCGGTACTGCGGGGCGCTCGGGTTGGAGTAGTCGACGAATGCGATCCGCGCACCACGCTCGGTTCCACCGCCGTTCCAGTACCAGCTGGCGAGGATCGCCTTCCGGTTTTGGTAACTGCCCGAAGGGTCCGCATCGGCGCTCGTTGTGATGCCCTGTGGATACCAGTCCGAGGTGTGTTCGTCGTCCGTACCGGCGGCTGAGGACCAGCAGAACGACGCTATCCGGCCGGACGCGTGCGACCCGCACAACGGCGCGGACCGGTTGGCGTCGTCGATCACCTGTTGAGCCGTGGCCGTGGGCAACTTCTCGTCCAGGCCGGCGATGGCTGGGTTGTACGCCGTCTTGTGCAGCTGGAAGTTGGCCGCTGTCAGCCCCGATGGTGCGGCAGCGGCTGTGTTCATTGCGTACGTCGGGATCAGGGCCGACGCGATCAGTGCCGCGGTGGCCGCCAAGTGCTTCTTCATCGGCTACCTCGCCACCGGGCTCGCGTAGCCCATGATCGCGGAATACGACCGGCTGACCGTCTTCTGCAGTAGGGCGTCGTCGTTACCCGTGGCCGGGTTGGAGGTGTTACCCGAGATGTAGGTGACCGAGCTGCTCGTCGCGGACACCACGAGCCCGACGTGCCCGTAGCTGAAGACGATCGCGTCACCGGGCTGCGGGCTACCGGTGTGCCAGGTGCCGTAGTTCTGGCCGTAGGTCTTGAAGCTGCTGTAGTACGAGGTGACGTACGTCGTCTTCGCGCCGGCGAGGTTCCACACCCACTTGCCGAAGTCGGCGCACCACGCCTGTGTCTTCCAGCCGTTGGAGCAGTGTGCGCCGGTGCCACTGAGACCGAGTGCGGTTGTGTAGTAGTTGCAGTTGTACCCGCCGATCTCGTGGTTGCGCGCCGGGTTCGCGGTCTCTTGCTGGGCGATCTGGACGATTGCCGCGGCCAGTACGCCGGGTGGCGGCGGGGTGCAGTCCTTGACCCGGGTGATGCCCATCGCGGTCATCGTCGCGGCGTCGGCCTGCCCGGTCTGGGTCAGACTGTGCGCGCCCTGCCACGTCTTCACCGCGGTCTCCGTCGCCGGCCCGAACTCCCCGTCCGGGTCGGCGCCGACAGCCTGCTGCACCTTGGTCACCTGCGCATCGAGCTCGGCGGTCGTCATCGCCCCCACGACCCCGTCGTCATCCAGACACCGATCCGTCTGAAACGCCTTCACCGCGGCCGTCGTCTTCGGCCCAGTAGCACCGTCCACGTCCCCGAACCCCAGATAAGCCATCCCAGCCAGATCGAACTGCACCTGATTGGTGGTCACCGCCTCCGCGGGTTGCACCCCCGAGACGACCAGCCCTAGAACCAATCCACCCACGCCCAGCAAGCCACGAATCCTCACAGCTGTTCCTCTCATCAAGTGCTCGTAGAACAAGGGCATGACGTCACCACCAGCGGTTGGCGAGGCTGATATACGTTCCGGCCGTCGATCCGAGTCCCGCGGCGGCATCCGTCAGCGAGAAGGTGAGATGGACATGCCACGCAGCCATCTCCAGTCGCATCGCATGGACGAGGAAGGCATCCGTCGCCGGATCACCGGTCGCGAGTAGCACCGACCGCTCGGTGGCCGCCGCACCGCGGTATCTGCCTGCTGCCGACAGGACCCGTCCCGAGGCGACAGTGCCCGCGAATGCCGCCGCCTGGACGCCGGACTGGGTGGCGTTGCCCCACTCGTCGTTGGCCACATACACGCCGGCATCGAACGTACTCATCGCCGCACCGGCCCAGGCACAGTACTTGTACGGCGAGCAGAAGCCGAGAACTGTCTCGGCCCCCTTCCACACCGGATGATTGACCAGGCTCTTCAGCTTCTGTGCGAGTGTCTTCGGCGGGGCGATGGAGTAGTGGCTGCCGCAGTAGTCGTGGGCGGTGTCTACGTGGCAGCCGGGGTGCCAGATTTCGTAGCTGGCGTTGCCGTCGGCGCCGCAATAGTTGTGGGCGGAATCGACGTAGCAGCCGGGGTAGTGGCGTTTCGCCGGGTGGTAGGTACGGCGTGCCGGGGCGTGATAGTGGTACCTGCCGTTGTGGTAAGTCTTGGCGCGGGCGGCCTGGGACTTCTCCCAGTTCTTCATGCAGGAGCCCCAGCAGTCGGCCGGCTTGAGGCCGGTCGGATCGCTCAAGGTGACCGGGTTGTCGGCCGCGTACGAGTAGGGGTTGGCATTGCTGGGCTCGGCGTTGTTGTCGAGCGGGTCGGGCGAGACGAACTTGGCGATCGTCGCGTCGTAGTACCGGGCTCCGAGCAGATCGAGGCCGGTCGCCTTGTCCTGCACCTTGCCGAGGAAGCCCCGGTCCGTCGGCAGTTGGCCGGCACCACGAACAGCGCCGTTCGGCAGGTACCGCTGCCGGCTCACCGAACCGTTCGCCGCGATCGCCAGCTGCTCCGAACCCTGCTGGTCAGCGGTCAGCCAGGTCAGGGCCGCCGGAGTCCGCTGGGCAACGGTGGCACCAGCAGAAACGTAGTACCGAGTGGCGCTGACCCCACCCGTACCGGCGGTGAGCTCGGTCCCGTCGAGGAACAGCGTGGTGCTGCCAGGGTCCGTACGCAGCAGGCGTTCTCCTTCGGTGTTGTAGACAAAGCTGCTCGTCCCAGTAGGTGCGACCACCGAGGTGAGCTGATTCTGCGCGTTCCATGTGAGCGTGGACTTCACTCCAGCAACAGTGCGGGTCTGAAGGTTGCCGTCGGCATCGTAGGTGTAGCCATTGGTCCCGACCGAGCTGACCGCATGCGGCCGGACCGAGCCGGTCCCCTGGGTGGGATAGGTGTACGTCGACAGCGCCCCGTTGCTCTTGGCGGTCAGCATGTTGCCGCTGCCGTCGTAGGTGTAGCTGAGGTTGTACGGGTCAGGCCCGCCGGTGTCGGCCGCGTTCGGGCAGGTCGCGGTCGTCGTGTACGCCGACGTGAGTCGGTTGCGGCCGTCGTACCCGAAACACTGTGCCTGGTTGGCGACCCGATCGGCGATCGTCGTGACATTGCCGGTCTTGTCGTAGTTGTAACCGTCGTCCTGCACGACGTTGCTGCTGACAACGGTCTTGATCCCGGACAGCCGGTTCGTGGTCGGCTCGTAGCTGTACTGCCGTTGCACCGTGCTGCCGTACTGACGCGACGCCAACTTCAGCGAGTCGGAGAATCCGGTCGCGGACACGTACGTCGCCGCTCCGACGAGGGTGCTCGGCAGACCCAGCGCGGTGTAGCTCTGGGTCACGGTCTCCTTGGGCAGACCGCCGGCCGCCGGATAGGTGATCGATGTCTGATGGTCCGCGGAGTCGTAGCCGTAGTCGAACTGGTACGTCCCGGCCAGCGAACTCGGGGCCGGCACGTTCACCGAGCGACCGATCGCGCGGTAGCGGCCGTCGTACCCGCTCACAGTCTGGGTATAGGCCTTGCCGTCGGCGCCGTACGACGTGGTCGACGACGCCTGGCCCAGGGCCTTGGTGCCGCCGTCGAGCGGCGTGGTGTCGTAGGTCCACTCGGCCTGCTTGGTGCCGGTGCCGACGCTCCCGAGCCAGCTGGACGTCTTCCGCCCGAGGTCGTCGTAGCCCAGGGACACCTTCTGGTTCTTGGCGTCGGTGACCGAGGCGACCTTGCCGGCCAGGTCGTAGACGGTCGTACTCGTGCCACTGTCAGGGTCGACGGCGGTCAGCTGCTTGCCCCTCCAGTCGTAGCTGTAGGTGCTGACGTTCCCGTTCGGGTCCGTAACGGACGCCAGCTCGTGCGTCGGTGTGTAGGTATAGGTGGTGTCCTGGTGCGCGGAGCCGTCGAGGTAGTTCTGGACCTTGACCGGCTTGTCGCGTACGTCGGTCCAAGTCACGGTCTGCCCACCACTCGGTGGGACCTCGACCGTGTGGTCGCCGTGGTCCGTCGTGGTGGTCCGCCACAGCTCGGCACCGGCCGCCTTGGTGACGGTCGCGGACTCCCCTTCCTGCGCGTCATAGCTGGTCGTGGAGTACTGCGGGATGACGTTCTCGGCCGGGTTCAGCAGCCCGGATCCGGCGGCGGCCGAGTTGTAGAACGGCTGGGACTCGAGCGCGCTCAGCCCGCGGCTGTCGTTCCGGGTGACGGTGACGACCCGGCCGCCCTGCGGTCCAGGTGCCTGGGTCTCGACCGTGCCGCCGAACCCGTCGTTGTACTCGTAACTGCTCAGCCAGACCGCAGCGGCACCGGTGCCGGATTGCAGCTGCTTCGAGGTGACCAACGTCGGCCCGGTGGGTGACGTGATGCCGTCGGCCGGCGTGACGTAGCTGAAGGTGGACGACGGCGTACCGGCGGAGCGGGGTTCGGTCGGGCGCCAGACCGCGGTGAGGCGGCCGAGCGCGTCGTAGTCGGATTCGGTGACCTTCCCGTTGATGTCCTGCACCTTGGTCGGGCTGCCGAACGCCGGGCTGGTGACGGTCACGGCCGACTGATTCAGCGGGTTGGTGACAGTGACGCCGTCGGTCGGATAGCCGGTGGCCGGCGCGTACGTCGTCGAGGTGACCTTGCCCAGCGGGTCCGTCTCGGTCTTCACACGGCCCTGGTCGTCGTAGCTGTGCTTGACCGTGCTCACAGTGGTCGGGTCGACGGACGTACGCACCTCGGTCGCATTGCCGTCCACCGGCTTGTTGACCGTGTCGTCGGTCGAGGCGGCGCCGTCGTACAGCGTCACCTTGCGGGAGATCACCTGGCCGGTGCAGGCGCCTTGATGGGTCTCGACGGTCTCCGGGTAGGAGATCATGTACCGCCAGTCGTCGGTGTTGCGTGCGTACGACGTGGTGGTGCAGGTGTCGTCGGTTGCGACGCCGGTGTCGCCGAGGTCGGACTCGGAGGCGATGAGGCCGTACGTGTCGTAGGTGTGATCGACCTCGGTCACCCGCCAGGTGCCACCGTCCAGCAGGTCGCGGGTGTAGTGCTTCTGCTCGCGCACCTGGTAGGCGTCGTGATTGCCCGGGCCGTTGGCCGTGATGCCGGTATCGGTGTAGAGCCACCGCTCCGAGGACAACTCGGTGAGCGAGTCGTCGTCGTTGCGCCGGAACTGCTGCGCCTGCACCTTCTGTCCGGTCCGGCGCTCGTAGTCGAACCAGGCGTTCCCGTCGTAGTCCGGAATGGTCGTCTTCTTGGTGGTGCCGTCGACCTTGATGTCCTCGTAGAGGCCGCGGTAATACGTCGTCGTCGTGACCGTCCGCTCAGTTTTGGCGCCGTTGCCCTTGGTCACCCGCACCTGGCCGTAGCCGCGCCAGTCACCCCACGACTTCTGGTCGCTCGGGGTGAGCATGTCGTCGTCGTGGTGCCAGGCCGCGTTGCCCAGATACTCGTACGACGTGACCTGGTCGGGCTGGCCGCCGACATGGTCGATGTCGCGGACCTCGACCGCCGAGTACTTGTGGAAGATGCCGAAGCCGGCGGCGGCGTCCTCGGGCTTGAACAGTTGCGGGTAGCACTCGTCGTCGTTGGTGTCCCAGTGCCCGTCCTTCGTTCGGTACCAGGCATCCCACCCCGATGCAGCAGAGCCGCCGGTGAAGCACCCATGACCCTTGCCGTGGTCGTAGGTGACCTTGGTCTCCCCGCCGAACTCGTTGTGGACGCTCACCAGCCGTCGCATCGACAGCGGCTTCACGCCCAGGCTGTCGTTCCAGTCCACACGGTTGTTGAGATTCATACCGTCGAACCTCGTCACCGCCTCGCGGATCGTCCCGCCCTGGTAACCGATGCGACGGACGTAGTCGAGCCACAGCGCCGGCTGGGTCTTGTCGTCGGTGGCCGGGAAGGAGTACTTGAACTGGTACTTCGTCACCGGGTCATAGCCGTTGCCCGCCTTGTTGCGCACGAATGTGCTGACCGAGTCCAGCCAGTCGGTGACGAAGAACGTCGGTGACTTCTTCGAGCAGGTGGACGAGCAGATCTGGTCCGTCGGCACATCCGGGTACGACGACGGCGAGCTCGCGATCGTCGGGCAGTCGGCCGGCGGGGTCTGGTCCGGATCGTCCACAGTGGTGCGCTGCTTGCAGCGGTTGTAGTGAGTGAAGGAGATGTACGCCGGCGGCTCCGCGTCCGGCGTCTCGGTCTTGCCGTACTCGATCTTCGACAGATACCCGCCACGGATGTAGGACAAGATGTTGCCCGACGACTGGCGCTTGTAGCTGTTGGTCTCGGTGGCGTAGTAGAGGACGGTCCAGTTCTCGTTGGGGTCGTGGACGTGGTCCAGGTTCCACCGGTACGTCTGCTTGCAGGAGGCGTTGTCGCTCTGGTGGCAGGGCTCACCAGCGTCGTCGCTGACCACGGGCACGTACCAGTTCGAGTTCGTCTTGGCGTGGGTCGTGCGCTGCTTGTCCTCGCCGTACCCGAAGTAGTACCGGGTGCCGTCCAGGGTCGAGATGATCCAGTACTCGCCGTCGTTGTCGTCGTTCGGTCCGCCGGTGACGTGCTCGATCTTGTACGAGTTGTCGTCCTTCATCCGGTACGAGCCGTCGGAGGCCTTGATCAGCTCGGTGGTGTGGCCGCCGAAGTTGATCATGTATTGAGCGGCTGCCGGGTCGCCGGAGTACGGCGACGACCAGCACAGGTCACCCCAGTCGAGGTGACCGTCCAGCGAGCAGGACTTGTAGACCCGCTGGATGTACGGCTCGCTCAGATCCCAGCCCTGCCCCACCCAGGACGCCTGGTTGTTGCTCTTCGACGAACGGCCGTCGACGGACCCGGAGTTGTAGCTCAGCGACAGGTCCGGGGCGTCGCCGTACGGCGGTGCCGGGGCCTCGAGCGGATACGAGTACGTGAACGCCCCACCCGCTTCACCGGCCATCCACTTCGCCGTGTCGCTCAGGTCGGTAGCGCGGTAGTCGCCGGACTGCCCGGAAGCCATCGGCGTGACGGCGTACACGACCGGAGTGCTCGTGGTGGCGACGGTCGCGGTCAGCGTCTGCGTGCTGGCGTTGTTGCTGGTGATCACCGGTGTGCCGCCGGAGCAGGCGGCGTTGTCAGGGTGGTCCGCACAAACTCCTGGCAGCTCGACCACGCGCAGGCGGTCGGTGTACGAACCGCCGTACGCATTGGCGAAGCGGGAGTAGTTGACCGTCAGCGCCACCGGACCGCTCCGGCCATCGGTACTGCGCAGCTCGAGCGCCATCGCGGTTCCGGATCCGAAGTGCTCGGCCGAGTCGTGGCCCAGGCTGCGGGCCCGGACCTGTGCCGGCGCCGAGGCAGTCATGGATTTCGAGGCGGCCGCGCTCACGCTCACAGGCAATGCGCCGAGTTGGACGGGTTGTCCGTTCGGCACAGCGACCGTCAGGTCGGCAGCCTCCGGCCAGGTGGTCGTGGTGTCGATCGTGGCCGTGCGGTCCGGGTCTGCCTGCTGCGCGACAGCCGGCGCACCGCGGCCCGGGACCGACGTCTCGGTGGCCAGCGGCGCCGACGGGGCTTTCGGTGGACCTGCAGTCGCAGGCAAGGCTGACAACGAGCCTGCGATCACTGCGGCGCTGAGCAGCGGGACAAGGAATCTCGACAGCATCGAACGGTTCTCCTGGCAGACGTCGGGCGGCGCGGGCACGGTTTTCCCGCTCGGGCAGCCTGACGGAGCGCAATTGCCACAACGTTGCCAAGACCGTGCCACGCCGGCACGGACCCCTGGGCTAGCTGTTCAGCCGGAAGATCTCCGGGGTGTCGGGGACGGTTTGCCCCAGCAGCAGCTCGGCCTGCGCGGGACGCAGTACGTCGAGGTCGCGCAGGATCGTGATCGCGTCGTTCCAATGGATGCGGGCGCGGTCCTCGTCGCCGAGAGCGTGGAACGCCTGACCGATCCCCCAGAGCTGCTCGGACTCGTTGTAGCGATCGCCCCAGTCCCGGAACAACGGCAGCGCGGCCTGATGGCAGTCGATCGCGAGCGACGGGAGCCGGGACCGCTGGTAGACCCAGCCGAGGTTCGCCAGCGCGAGGGCCTCGCCGGTGTGGTCACCGATCCGGCGGTAGCCGGCGATGCTGAGCTGGCTGCAGGTGATCGCTTCGTCGTACCGGCCCGTCGCCTGCAGGGCGAGACCGAGATGGTTGAGCGCGGACGCCTCGCCCGGGAGGTGACCGATCCGGCGGTTGATCGCCAGCCCGTCCTGCAGGCACGCGACAGCCTCGCCGAGCCGTCCCAGCTGCCGGTAGGCGATGCCCAGACCGGTCAGGCAGCCGGCCTCCCCGATGTGATTGCCGGTCTGCCGCCAGATCGCGAGCGCCTGCTCTGTGCGCTGTACGGCGTCCTCGAGCCGACCGACCTGTCCGCAGAGTGCGCCCAGATCCTCCAGTACCAAGGCGTAGAGCAGTTGGTCGCCGGCCGCGTCGGCCGCCATTTCGTTGAGCGCAATGCGCTCTCGTGAGTGGCCTCGATTCGCCAGCGGCCGGTACAGCGCGAGTACCAGCCGAACAGCAAGGTCGGGGACGTCGCCTGGAAGCTGGACGGCCCTCCGCACGGTGGCGACCAAGTCGGCCAGGTTGCGTTCGGTCCACTCGATCGCCTGTGTCGCCGTGGTCAACTCGCCCGTCCGACCGTCTGCGGCGGCGACCCGACGTGACTCGCTGGGGTGGATCAGCAGCGTCGCCTGCGTCGCATGGACGAGATAGTCCTGCAGCAGGCGTCGGACCGCCGCGCACTGCTCCTCCTCCGGCTCGTCGGCCAGCGCACGATCGCGGGCGTAGGCGAGCACCAGGTCGTGCATCCGGTAGCTGCCGGGTTGACGCTCGTACACCAGGTACTCGTCCAGCAGAGACTCCAGCTGCGCGTCAGCCTCGGCCACCGGCAGCCCGGAGAGCGCGGCGGCGGTCCGGGCGCTGAGTTGGTGCCCTGGGTTCAGACCGAGCAGCCGGAAGAAGCGCTGACGCTGCGGCGGCAAGGCCTTATAGGACAGGTTGAACGACGCCTCTCCCACAGGTCGATCGGCGTCGACTGCCAACCTGGCCACCAGATCACTCAGCGCCCAGGTCGGGTGGGCACGCAGGCGACGAGCCGCGAGCGCGATGGCCATCGGCAGGTAGCCACACAGGCTCGCGACCCGGGCGGCGTCCTCCTCGTTGCCGACGATCCGCTCGGGTCCCGCGATCCTTGCCAGCAACGCGATCGTCTCGGACCGCGTGAAGACGTCCAGCGGAAACGGCTGTACGCCATCCAGTCCGGACAGGCGACGCCGACTGGTGATCAGCACCAGGGACGATCCGCTCCCGGGCAGGAGCGGCCGCACCTGCTCCTCGGTCGCGGCGTTGTCCAGGAGGACGAGCGCTCGCCGCCCGTCCAGCTGACTGCGGTACAGCGCGGCCCTGGCCTCCAGGTCCTCCGGCATCTCGCAGCCCGGGACCCCGAGCTGTCGCAGGAACGCGCCGAGAACCGCAGCGGGATCGGTCGGGCATCGCTGCGGGTCGAACCCGTGCAGATCCGCCCACAGCTGCACCTCCTCGAACCAGCCGCGGCGGACGAGGTCGTGCGCCGCGCGGATCGCGAACCGGGTCTTGCCGACACCGCCCATCCCCTCGATCGCGCAGACCACAGGCGAATCACCCGGCCCTGTCCCGGCCGGTGCGGCCATCGCCGTCAGCGTGGTCAGCTCGAGGTCGCGGCCGGTGAACTCGGGGATGTCCATCGGCACCTGGTGCGGCGGTCCGAGACTGCTCAACTGCGCGGTCTCCGCCGGCCGCGTACCTGCCAGCTCCGGATCGGCAGTGAGGATCCTGTGCTGCAACTTCTGCAGCTCCGGACCCGGGTCGAGTCCCAGCTCCCCACTGAGCCGGTCGCGTGCCTGCCCGAGTACCTGCAGCGCCTCGGCCTGCCGTCCGGCCCGGTACAGCGCGAGCGCGAGCCGCGCCCAGAGCCCTTCGCGATACGGGTGGTCCCCGATCAGGCGGTACACCTCAGCCACCACCTGTTCATGACGTCCCAGGTCGAGGTCGGCATCGACGGCCAGCTCGAGCGCGATCAGCCGGAGTTCGTCGAGTTCGGTCGCCAGGCGCCGGCGGAGCAGGTCAGAGCTGGCGTCTGCCAGCGCCGGGCCCCGCCACAGGTTCAGAGCCGATCTGAGCTGCGTAGCTCTCGAGCTCGCGTCGATGGTTGCCCGCGCCTTCTGTACGAATGCGCTGAAGCGGTTGGCATCGATCGCCTCCGGGGCTGTCTCGAGCAGGTAGCCCCCGCCACGCGCACCCAGCCGTACGCCGTACTGGTTGCGGCCGGCCGGATCGAGGCAGGCGCGCAATCTCGACACGTGACTACGCAGGCTGGCCCTGGCTGTCTCGGACGGACTGCCGTCCCAGAGCAGATCCATCACCCGCTCCGCGGACACGACCTTGTTGGCCTCCAGCAAGAGCACAGCGAGCAGCGCCCGCTCCCGCCGCCGCCCGAGCTGCAGCCGTTCGTTACCGCGCCAGGCCTCGATCGGCCCCAACAGCCCGAACCGCGCCGAGCCCACCTCCGGCTCCCCCGCCCGCGGAAGCATCCTCACCGTCCGGCCCCCTCTCCATCCAACCCAACAGTCTGCCCCGCCAGGGTGTCGCCCGCCCTGCCTCAAGTACGACCTCCACACGTCCGCCCGTGTGACACCCAGCGATTGGTGCTGCCCGATCGGGCAATAGCACCCGAGGTGAGTCCGCCGGCGTCTTCACCTGGCGTTGGAGGTTTGTCGGGAGGCTTGAGGGCTTGCGGTGGGTGAGGTGTGGGCTTATATTTCCGGCAAATCAACAGATCATGTTGACGGTGTGGCTTCGGCCGGTCGGACTGATCGTCCAGGCACACCACGGGTCACACGATCTCCCTTGAGAGGCGTCGCGATTGCGCCGCCAGTCGGTGCGCTGTGCGCACTGGAGGGAGAATCTCGTGTCGATCCACGCCTCCGCAGACTCGGTCGAAGAGCAGACCGCGGACATGGGTACGACGTCGTTCACGACGAAGGTCGTGTACGGCAACTCGGCGTCGTTGATGATCGCTACCCGACCGGCCGGCTACCACTCGGCGCCCCATTCGCACGACTGCGAGCAGCTCAACTGGCTTCAGCACGGTGAGTTGTGGGTGTTCGTCGAGGACACGGCTCACCACCTGAGGACCGGCGACTTTCTCCGCATCCCGGCCGGCGAGGTGCACTGGTCCTGGAACAAGTCCGACGAGCCGTGCACGCTGATCGAGGTCCACAGCCCGGGGCTGCACGCGGACCCGCTGGTGAAGGCCTTCGCGGTCGGCCTGCATCGCGACGGCGAAGTACCGGACTTCCTCGGTTCGCCGATCAACGAGTTCCTGCCCGAGGGCAGCTCGTTCGACCCCACCGTCGCCGAGCAGCAGGCGGAGTAGTGCCATGGCTGCGCAGACATCATCTGGCCGGGGCGTCACCCGCACTGCGGCGTACGGCGCGGTCGTGCTCGCGGTCCTGTGGCTGACCCTCCTGGTCTCGTACTTCGATCGGGTCGCGATCGCCGCCGCGCTGCCGTTCATGTCACGCGATCTCGGGCTGTCCCCGTCCGTCGTCGGGCTCGTCACCGGCGCGCTGTTCCTGAGCTACACGGCGGTCCAGGTGCCGGCGGGATACCTGTCGGACCGGTTCGGGCAGCGCCGGGTGATCGTCGCCGCGATCGCCTGGTGGACGATCTTCAGCTTCCTGACCGGTGTGGTTGCCGAGAGCCTGATCGCACTCGTCGTCGTCCGGTTCCTCATGGGTGCGGGCGAGGGATTCCACCCGCCACCGCTATGGCGGATGCTGGCCAACTGGTTCAGCCCGGGACGACGGTCGACACCGTTGGCGATCATGCTCACTGCTCTCACACTGGGCCCGGCGCTGGCCCCGGTGGTGGCGTTCCCGATCATCTCGTCGCTGGGCTGGCGGTGGGTGTTCTACCTGACCGTGATCCCCGGCGGCCTGACCGTCGTCCTGGCGGCGCTCGCACTACGCGACTCGCCTGAGCACAAGAACCTGCGCACAGCACCAACAGCCGTCGATCGGGTTGCACAGCAGCGGAACTGGCTCGTTCCGCACATCTGGCTGACCTTCGCGGCGTTCTTCTTCTTCGGATTCGTCCTGTACGGCCTGATGGGCTGGCTGCCCACCTATCTGATCAGGTACCGCGGTCTGAACCTCGCGCACGCCGGTGTGTTCGCCAGCTCGCCGTACCTGGCCGGAACGGCCGGGCTGGTGATCGGCGCGATCCTCTGCCAGCGGTACTGGAACCACATCCGCCGCAGGTTCATCGCCGCGACGTATCTGCTCACCGCGGTCTGCATCCTGCTGACCGTCCTCGCACCCACCGTGAACCTCGCCGGGATCGCGCTGACCGTGTCGGGCTTCTTCCTCTTCTCCGGCCTCGGCCCGTTCTGGTCCGTGCCGATGGACATCGTCCGGCCGCACGAGGTCGGCATGTGGCTCGGATTCATCAACATGGGCACGCAGCTCTCGGGCTTCCTGGGCCCGATCCTGATCGGCTGGATGATCGGGCTCACCGGCTCGTTCACCGTCGCACTGGTCGCGATGATCTGCTCCCTGGTGCTGGCCGCGGGATGTCTCACACTGGCTCGCGCGAACGCGCCGGTGGTCGCCGTCGCCGCCCCCGTCGCGCCATGACCGCCGTACTCACGGCTCCGTGTTCCGTGCCGCCGCCCGCTCCGGCCGCGGCCCGGTGGCACGCTGAGTCGATGGACATCGAGAACCACCTGATCATCGTCGGCTACGCCAAGGTCCCGGCAACGTCCGCCTCGCGGGCGGCCCACGAGTACCTGTCAATCAGCCTGCGGGTCGATCGCCGCACCGGCACGGTCGTACAGGTCGACTCCACCGCCGTGACGGCTCTGGTCCGCGATTGGATCGCCGAGCTCCTGCAGGATCGGGATCTCGGCACAGATCCGGATCCGATCATCGAACAAATTGACACGAGCTACCTGGGCCACGGCTCCGGTCCGATCAAGCAAGCGGTCATCGACGCCTGGCGCCGGTACGCCGCCTATCGCAAGGAGAACGAATGATGAGCAGCGACCGGATCAGCTACGAGATCCGCCGGCTGAACTTCGGGTCGGTCACCATCGACGAGTCGATGCGGCTCCGGGGCATTGCCCCGGGCAACATCATCGACGTGCCTGCCCAGGGATTCCTGATCCTGGGTGGGGCCGCCCCGGTGCTGGTCGACGCCGGCTACCGCGACACCAGCGTCCTGGGGGCCGGTGGCCACGTCGGCCCTGGCCAGGGCTTCGAGGAGCAACTACAGGCTCACGGTGTCGAGCCGGGAGATCTGGGCTGCGTGATCATGACCCACCTGCACCGTGACCACGCGGGTCATCTCGACAAGGTCCCCCTGCAGGTGCCTGTACTGGTGAACCGGAGCGAACTCGGCAGCGCGTGCACCGGCATCCAGGGCCGTGCCTATGCACTTGACGATCTCCACCACCTGCTCGACCGGGTGTACACACCTGGTGCGATCCAGTTCCTCGACCTGGAACAGTCAGGCCCGCAGGAGGTCCTGCCCGGCATTGTCTGCCAGCTCTCCGGCGGCCATACACCAGGCTCGATCGGCATCGTCGTACCCACGATCGACGGCGACGCCTACCTGTGCGGCGACCTCTTCTACGACGTCGAGGGAGCCCTGCACAGCCAGCCGCGCGGCACCTTCGTCGCCGGCGTGCAACCGTCGGCGCTCGTCGCCACCGATCCCGCGCTCAGCAACAACTTCACGACGTCCCTGGCCCAGGAGATCGGCGCCGCGAAACGTGCTCTCGCCTACCGCTTCATCGTCCCCGCCCACGACGACCCCGGAGTGCTCGAAGCCGGCCGGTACATCGGCCGGATCGAGGGCGACACGATCCCAGGTCCAATCACCCCACCACGGCACAGCCGATGAGCCCGGAGCACATGCTCGCCATACGGCAGTCGACTGCCGAGACCGGTCGGATGACGGATACGCGATCACATCGTGAACACGCAGAATCACCGCGATGGGGAAATCGGCATCAGCAGCCCAGCGGCACGATTCCGGCACAGCTGGGCACCGAGCATGATCATGTGTCACCGACGGAAGGCATGCGATGAAAGCATTGGTATTCGACCGGCCGGCGCAAGACGCGGGCGCAACTCGGGTCGCCGACGCGGAAACGCCCGAGCCAGCGCCAGGGCAGGTGGCGATCGACGTCCGAGCGGCCGGAATCAATTTCATCGACGTGATGGCACGACGGGGAGACGCGGGATATGCCACTGGCTGGCCATTCGTCCCCGGCCTGGAGGTGGCCGGAACGGTCCGCGCGTTGGGCGCCGGCGTCAAGGGACCGGAGGTCGGTACGCCGGTCGCAGCGTTCACCGGGTCCGGCGGACTCGCACAGGTCGCCACAGTGCGAGCCGAGCTGGTCGCAGACATACCGGCTGGACTGTCGTTCGAGCAGGCCGCCGCCGCACCCGGCACCCTGACGACATCGGCCTTACTGCTAAGCCATCTGCAGCCAGGCGACTCGCTGCTGGTCCACTCAGCTGCAGGCGGCGTTGGACAAGCCCTGGCCGCACTGGCCCGCCTCAAGGGCGCAAGCCAGATCTTGGGAACCGTTGGCGGGCGGAACCGCGTGCAGTCAGCCGAACGGGCTGGGTACGACGCCGTGTTGGTCCGTGGTGCTGATCTGGTCGCGGCCGTGCTCGAGCGGACCGCGGGACGTGGTGTCGACCTGATCCTGGATCCGCAGGGCACGCAGTGGCTCGCCAGTGATCTGGAACTGGTCGCACCGGGCGGCAGGATCATGTTGTTCGGCAACGCAGGCGGCGCCCCGCTGGCACCTGTTGCCGCGGGCCCCTTGTTCGCGGGGAACGCCTCGATCGGCGGCTTCAGCATCCGCGGCTACGCGGCCAAGGCCCCCGAAATGGTCGCGGCCGCCCTGACCGACGTACTCGCGAAGCTCAGCAAGGGCACGCTGCAACTCGAGCCGACAATTGTCGACGGACTCGACCATGCCGCCGAGGCCCAACAAGCCCTCGCAGACGGCCTCGGCACCGGCAAGTACGTCGTCCGCTTCTGACCGCACACTCCTGGATTCGTGATCGAGCGCGATCATACTTGCGCCGCGCCGGAAGGATCGTCTACAAGCGTGAGTACGCCGACACCCAGCACTGGGAACGGTTTAGTACAGAGGACGCCTTAGCCGATGGTCGTGGTGCTCGGCCTCGTCGCGGCATGACTTGGGCTCTATCGTGGCGAGGGTGGACGAAGCCATCGCCGAGCAGATCGAGTACTACAGGGCGCGCGCCGGAGAGTACGACGAGTGGTGGGTCCGTCGAGGGCGGTATGCGCTGCCACCGGAGCTGGAGCGGCAGTGGTTCCACGACGTAGCCCAGGCGGAGACGGCGTTGCGGGATTTCGCTCCGACAGGACGGGTGCTTGAGCTGGCCTGCGGCACCGGGCTGTGGACCCGCCACCTGGTCGGACACGCCCAGCAAGTCACCGCCGTCGACGCCTCACCGGAGGTGATCGAGTACAACCGCGAACGACTTGCCGGGCACGACTCGACATCGAATACGTCGTGGCCGATCTGTTCAGCTGGCAGCCTCCGGCGGCGGCGTACGACGTGGTGATGTTCACCTACTGGCTTTCGCACGTCCCCGACGATCGACTGGCAGGGTTCTGGTCCGGGGTCCGGTCTGCGCTGAAACCTGGCGGCCGAGTCTTCGTCATCGACAGCACTGCCGGTGGAGTTCCAGCACATGATCAGGCGGCATGGCCCTCGCCCCCGCCGTCCGGCGCGCGCCCGGAGCAGCGCCAACTGGCCGACGGCCGCCAATTCAAGGTGCTCAAGCGGTACTGGGGCGTCGACGAGCTCGAATCCGACCTGCGCTCCCGCGGATGGAGCCCGACGGCGTACACGACCGACAACCAGATGATCCTGATCGCAACCGCAACCGCAACCGCCACCGCCACTGGGCCTGAGCGCCCTGGCTGAATCGCCATGCTGGCCGGGGAGCTGGTCGCCGTGCTGGATGCGTCGGGGCGGTACGGCGACTTCTACGACGCGTTGGACCGAGGAGCTGGCCAGGGTTCAGCTGAGGGTGCGGTTGGACAGGCGGCGGGATTTTAGGGTCAGGTGCAGGTCTAGCCGGGTCAGGCCGTTGTCCAGGTCTACGTCGAGGAGGTCGGCGATGCGTCGCAGGCGGTAGTACAGGCTTGTTCGGTGTAGGTGCAGTCGCGCTGCCGTGCGTTGTGCGTCGCCGGCGAGGTCCAGATAGGTCTCGAGCGTTCGCAGCAGCATGGGAGCCGAGGCGCCGAGGTTGTCGAGGGCGGCCAGTGTCGTGTCGACGGAGGCTGGGATCCGCAGGAGTCGGCGGTAAGGACCCAGGTCCGACCAGGTCAGCGGGTTCGGCAACGCCGGATCGAGCGCGGCCAGCTCGGCCGCCGCCAGCGCCTGGTTGTACGCCGTGCGGACGGCGTCCAGCTCGAAGAGCACTGGCTCACTGATACCGGCAACCGCGTGCGAGGGCATCTCCGCGCTCGCGGCTGCGAAGATCTGGCTCAGCACATCGCCCGCCGACCGGCACCGGACCAGCACGACCGCTTGGCTCGCGCCGACGTACGAGCCGACGTACTCCGGGCGCCGCCCCAGGGCGGAGGGCAATCCGGCAGTGAGCCGCACGAACTCGGTACTGGTCAAGGCCGAGACGCCGGTCCGGTCCGGCGTACTGGAAACCACCACGCAGATCTGGATACGGGCCCCGAGCAACGACGGCACCGCTGCCGCCAGATCGTCGAAGTCGACGGTACTCGCGGACTCGCCGAGCACCCCCCGGATCAGTGCGCTGAGCTGCACCGGAAGCGATGCCGACCGGCGCCGGCCAAGTTCGGGGGCGATGTCGCCGGCGAAGCGGACGACCTCGGCGACCGCGCTGTCCTCCAGCGGCCGGCCGGACGACAGCACCCACAGGTAACCGACGCACCTGCGCTCCTGCCGAACCGGCACACACAAGCGCGCCGCCATCCCCAGCTCCGGATTGGCCAACACCTCGACCGGTCCGGTCGCGTCGGCGATCCCGTGCTGGTTCTGCCAGGCCTGAACCTCTGGGGCGACGTGTCGCGCCAGAATCGCCGAGACCCGGACCGGATCCGTCGAATGGTTCTGCGCACTGTAGGCGATCAGCCGCCCGTCCGGAGCATCGATCGACAGGCTGTGCCCGGTTGCGAGCGCCAGTCGGTCCAGCCGGTCCTGGAGTGTGTCGTCCATGCGTCCCCTCGGCGTACGACGTTCCTACAAGTGTAGGAACGATCCGGGAAATCTTGCGCCATCACTCCGATGCGTCTCCGGCCAAGGCACACCTACCGTGAGTGGCCTGCGAACGGAGGAAGTCACGTGACACATGCGCTGGCCGAGCGGCCGTGGGTACCGGAGCTGACCGAAGAGCTGGTGCGCACCACCGCCGGCGCCGTGGCCGGGCTGCCCGCGGCCGACGTACTGGACCGGCTCAACCGCCTGGTCGGTGAGAATCGCCAGATTCACGACACCGAGGCGATCAACCTCAATCCGGCGACGAACCTGATGAGCCCGAGGGCAGAGGCGATGCTGTCGGCGGGCCTCGGCTCGCGTCCGTCGCTGGGGTACCCGGGCGACAAGTACGAGATGGGTCTGGAGGCGATCGAACAGATCGAGATCATCACGGCCGAGCTCGCCGCCGAGGTCTTCGGCGCACGGTACGCCGAGGTCCGGGTAGGCTCCGGCGCCCTGGCCAACCTGTATGCCTTCATGGCGACCACACGCCCCGGTGACACGATCGTCGCTCCACCGGCCGACCTCGGTGGGCACGTCACGCATCACGCCCAGGGAGCCGCCGGCCGCTACGGGCTCACCACCGTGCCGGCACCGGTGGCCGCGAACGGCTACTCCGTCGACGTCGACGCCCTACGCGCCCTGGCGCACCAAGTGCGCCCGAAGCTGATCACCATCGGCGGCAGCCTCAACCTGTTCCCCCATCCGGTCGGCAAGATCCGGGAGATCGCGGACGAGGTCGGCGCCTGGTTACTCTTCGACGCCGCCCACCTGTGTGGGGTCATCGCCGGTCATGCCTGGCCACAGCCTCTGGCCGAGGGAGCCCACCTGATGACCATGAGCACCTACAAGAGCTTGGGTGGGCCGCCCGGTGGGCTTGTCGTCACCAACGAGCCAGAGCTGGCCGAGACTCTCGACGCCATCGCGTACCCGGGTTTGACCGCCAACTTCGATGCCGGCAAGACCGCTGCCCTGGCCGTCACGCTGCTTGACTGGAAGGTCGCGGGTCTCGCCTACGCACGCACGATGACAGCGACCGCCCAACGACTGGCGACCGAGCTGGCCGCTCTGGACGTGCCGGTCTTCGAAGCACGAGAAGGCGGCACCCGCTCCCATCAGTTCGCGGTCGTGGCCCACCGCTACGGCGGCGGACAGCGAGCCGCCCGCCGACTGCGCGCGGCGAACCTGCTCACCAGTGGAATCGGGCTGCCTCTCGCTCCGGTCGACGACGACCTGAACGGCTTGCGCTTCGGTACGCCGGAGCTCGCGCGCATCGGCATGACGGAGTCCGACATGAGGGAGCTGGCCTCCTTCATCGCTCGCGGACTGAACCCGGCAGACGATCCGACCACCGTTGCAGCCGACGTTACGGCGTGGCGGCGACAGTTCTCCGGAGTGCACTTCACCGTGGATACCCCCTCCTGAAAGGCTTGGACATGACTGACCAGATTTCCGCACTGACCTGGCTCGGCGGGAACCCCGGTGACGGCTGGTACGAGATGACCGAAAGGCTGGTGGACCTGCTCAACGGCCAGGAGTCCTCGGTCAAGCTGACGCTGGCGGCCGGTGGCGGTGAGCAGAACCTCACCAAGATCCAGGATGGCGAGGCCGAGCTCGGCATGAGCATCGACGTCGTGGTCAACGCCGCGGTCAACGGCGGACCGCCCTTCGACGCCCCGATGCCCAGGCTCGCCAGTCTCGGCACGGGCTGGTCGGCGTTGCCGTACAACCTGCTGCGATCGCCTTCCGCCGCCGAGTTCGGGGCCGCGATCACCGGTGGTGGGCTGCGGATCGGCGTACCGCCGAGGGACACGACGGACGAGCTGATGTTCCAGCACGTGGTCGCGTACTACGGAACCACCTACGAAGAGATCGCCACTCGTGGCGGGCAGGTGCTCCTTGCCGACTACGACGCGCTGATCGCCGCGCTCACCACCGGCACGATCGACTACGTCTTCGGTGCGACGACATTGCCCGCACCGAGCATCGCGAGTGCGGCCGACGGACGCCGAAAGGTCGAGCTCGCTCCTCTGCCCGCCGATCTCATCGAGCATCTGGTACGGCGCTATGCCTGCAGTCGGGGGGTGATCCCGGCAGGCACCTACCCCGGTCTGCACGACGCGGACATCGCCACGTGCTTCGCGCAGACCGTCTTCGTCGTCTCCGCCGACGTTCCTGAGACAGCGGCGTACGACCTCACCCGGCTGCTGGTGATGAACACCACCGCCCTTGCCGAGGTGCATCCCAGCCTGGCCGGGTTCAACCCCTTTGCGGCTTGGCGCAACGGCCCAGCGCCCATTCATCCCGGAGCAGCCCGCGCCTATCGGGAACTAGGGTGCATGGACTGAATCAGGCCGGGCCAAGGTCGACTCCTATCGCAGCGTCGACGGCGGGCGGGCGATGGGAAAAGCGGGGGCGGCAGAGTGGGCTCGGCGTCTATCGTTTGGCGCGTGGTGATGCTGAGCTTTACTGATCCGCTGCCGGAACGGCCGCGACGGGTTCTGGTGGCCGGGACGTCGGCGTCGGGGAAGACGACGCTGGCGCGTGCGATCGGTGAGCGGCTGGACCTGCCGCACATCGAGATCGACGCGCTGTTCCACGGACCCGACTGGACGCCGAGGGACACTTTCGTCGCCGAGGTCGAGGAGTTCAGTTCCCGGCCCGGATGGGTCACCGAGTGGCAGTACAGCTCGGTCCGGCCGCTGCTCGCGGAACGTGCCGACCTGATGGTCTGGCTCGACCTGAGCAGGGCCGTGGTGATGCGTCAGGTCGTACGCCGTACCGTCCGTCGCAGCGTCCGGAACCAGCAGTTGTGGAACGGCAACTACGAGCCACCGCTGCGCACCGTCCTCACCGACCCCGACCACATCATCCGGTGGGCCTGGAAGACCCATCACGAGAACGCGGACCGCATCACCGCCCTGCACGAGCAGCGCCCGGACCTCCCCATCGTCCGCCTCCCGAGCCACACCGCCGCCCGCCAGTGGCTGGACAGGTCGTTGCAGTGACGGCACTACGAGCCTGATCGTTGGCTTGCGCCGTCACTGGGTGGTTGCGTGGTGGAGTTGGCGGGTGGTCGGGCGGTCGTCTTTGTCGAGGCGTACGACGATGTGCTCGTCCCAGCGCTCGTCGGAGTGCGGGTAGTCCGAACGCCAGTGGCAGCCGCGGCTGTCTTGTCGTGTCGTCGCTGCCGCGATGACAGCTCGCGCCACCGTCGCGAGTGGTCCGGTGCCCAGGGGCTGGAGCTCGTCAGCGGCCGCGTTCAGGCCTGCGCCGTCGCGACGGATACCGGCGTACTTGGTGAGGATGGCGCGGATCCGTTCCGGTTCGCGATCAGGGTTCAGCACCAGTTCGTAGGAGCGGCCGTGGTCCGATGCGGGGAGATCGAGGGTCAGGGCGGTTGCGACGCGCCGCCCGAAGACCAGTCCCTCCAGGAGGCTGTTGGAGGCGAGCCGGTTGGCCCCGTGTACGCCGGTTGCGGCGACCTCACCAACGGCGTACAGGCCTGGTACGTCGGTTGCGCCGTCGCGGTCGGTTCGGATCCCGCCGCACAGGAAGTGTTCGGCGGGCGCGACCGGGATCGGCTCGGACAGCAGGTCGACGCCGATCCGTGCACAGGACGCCAGTACGGTCGGGAATCGCCGTCGGAGTACGTCGGGCGCGATGGACGTGGCGTCCAGCCAGACGTGGTCGGATCCGTCACGGCGCATCGTTGCCTCGATCTCCCGGGCGACGATGTCCCGAGGAGCCAGATCGGCCCGCGGGTGCCGACCGGCCATGATCCTGCGACCATGCCTGTCGCGTAGAACCGCACCTTCACCGCGCACGGCTTCGGTGACCAACGGCAACTGACCGCCGGTTTCGCCGGTGAAGAGCGCGGTCGGGTGGAACTGGACGAACTCCATGTCCACCAGAGATGCACCGGCCCGCAGCGCCAGAGCGATGCCATCACCGCGCACCGTCGACGGATTGGTGCTCGCCAGGTAGGCATTGCCGACCCCGCCTGTGGCCAGTACGACGGCACGGGTGTCGATCCGGGTGATCTCCGTACCGGTTTCGACGAGTACGCCGACGATGCGGCCGGAGTCGGACTTGATCAAGCCGACAGTCCGTCCGTCCATCGTCTGTACGCCGGTGAGCCGTAGCGCGCTACGCAGTGCGCGATGAACCTCAGCGCCGGTGGCGTCACCGCCTGCGTGCACGATCCGGGAACGACCGTGTCCTCCCTCGAGAGTTCTCGACAGCGATCCGTCGGCGTCACGGTCGAAGCGAGCCCCCTGAGCGATGAGTTCGGCCAGTCGCTGCGGTCCCTCCTCGACCAGCGCCCGAACGTTGCGCGGATCGCAGAATCCTGCGCCGGCGATGTCGGTGTCGCGCGCGTGGTCGAGCGGATCGTCCTCGCCGTACGCCGCGGCGACGCCACCTTGGGCCCACGGTGTGCTCCCGTCGCCGGCGCTCAGCAGCAGTACGTCGCGGGTCGCCGCGAGACCGAGCGCGGTTGACAGGCCTGCCACGCCGGCGCCGATCACGACCACGTCGACGGCGCGCCTCATCGAGCACCCGCAGGCTTGCCGATGGCAACCATCCGCTCGACCGAACGCCGTGCCCGCTCGACGATCTCGGCCGGCAGTTGGATCTCGTCGCGGCCCTCTCGCAGGCATCGCACCAGCAGTTCCGGGGTGATCATCTTCATGAAGCGGCACGAGGCCTTCGGGTTCACCGGCAGGAACGTCGTCTTCTGGTTCACCTTGCGAAGTTGATGGAGCATGCCGATCTCCGTCGCGACCAGGGCGGTCTTCGCGGTCATGTCGCGCGCGACGTCCAGCATGCCGGCGGTGGACAGGATGTGGGTCCGATCAGCCGGCAGATCACCGACGCCGGCGAGCCAGATCGCCGACGACGCGCAGCCGCACTCGGGATGCACGAGCACCTCGGCCGCGGGGTCGGCCGCCACCTGAGAGCGCAGGTCGGCCGCGGTGATGCCGGCATGCACGTGGCACTCGCCCATCCACACCTCGATGTTGTCCCGACCGGTCTGCCTCCGGACATGGGCTCCGAGGAACTGGTCGGGGAGAAACAGCACCGGCTGATCCGCCGGGATCGAGTTCACCACCTCCACCGCGTTGGACGACGTACAGCAGACATCGGCCTCGGCCTTCACGGCCGCACTGGTGTTGACATAGGCAACAACCGCAGCGCCGGGGTGCTCGGCCTTCCAGGCCCGCAACTGGTCAGCGGTGATGGTGTCCGCCAACGAGCAGCCGGCCCGAGCGGTGGGAATCAGCACGGTCTTGTCCGGGCTGAGCAGTTTGGCAGTCTCCGCCATGAAATGCACGCCACAGAACACGATCGTGGACGCGTCGGTACTCGCCGCGATGCGCGACAACGCAAGCGAGTCGCCGACGTGATCCGCGACGTCCTGGATCGCCGGTTCCTGGTAGTTGTGGGCGAGCACGACCGCATCTCGCTCCCGGGCCAGACGGCGTACCTCTTCCTGCCAGCTGATTGCTGTCCCAACGGTCACAACAGGTCCTTCTCTCGGGAGATTTTCGCTTCATAGGCGATAACTGGGGGTGACGACGCCACCGGCGCCGTACCGGAGCTCAGTTGAGTTCGTGGTCGCGAGTGACCAGCAGACTGATGTCGAGGGCGGTAGGCGAGTGGGTGAGGGCGCCGACCGAGACGGCATCGACACCGGTGGCCGCAACCTCGGCGACGGTGTCCAAGGTGACTGTGCCGGAGGCCTCGAGTTGGGATGTCGACCCGGAGGTGTTGCGCCACTCGACGATCGTGGCCATCTCCTCGGCGGACATGTTGTCCAGCAGGAGCCACTCGACCTGGCAGTCCAGCGCTTCGCGGGCTTCCTCCGCGGTGGTGACTTCGACCTCGATCGCCATACCTCTGCCTTCCCCGGTCATGCCGTCCCGGACCCGGCGAACGGCCGCCGGTACGCCGCCGGCCGCAGCGAGATGGTTCTCCTTGAGCAGCACCATGGCGGCCAGGTCGAGTCGGTGGTTCGTTCCACCGCCGCAGCTCACGGCGTACTTGTCCATGGCCCGGAGACCGGGCGCGGTCTTGCGGGTGTCGAGCAGCCGGACCGGGCGCGCTCCGATCGCGGCTACGAAGGCCGCCGTGAGGGTTGCGATGCCCGACATGCGCTGGACGAAGTTCAGCGCGACCCGCTCGCCGGTGATGATCGATTGCGCCGCACCACTGATCCACGCCAGCGGCTGTCCGGGGAGAACCGGATCGCCGTCGGCAACAGCCGGCCGCACCGTGACGGTTGGATCGATGGTGGCGTAGACCTCTCGTAATGCAGGCAGACCGGCTACGCGTCCGGGCTGCTTGGCGATCATCGTCGCCTCGACCTGTAGCGCGGCTGGGACGCTCCACCGGGTGGTGACGTCGTCTGCCGACTGATCCTCGGCCAGTGCGGCCAGCACCGCGGTCCGGACCGTCGCCCTCGTCAGTTGCATGTGTTGTTCCGGCCCTCTGTCTGTGGTGCTGATCCGCGTGGATCGCAACCTTTCGGATGTTTTCGCCTGGTAGTCGATAACTAGACGCACGCTACCATCGTCGTCGTGCCCGCAGCCAAGAAAGGTGATCCGGTTAACTTCCCCAGCTATCCGCACGAAGTGCTCGCCGTGGTCCTGTCCGTTCGCGACGGCAGCTTGTGCGTCCTGCTCTGGAAACGCGCACAGAGTCCGCATCGTGGCCGCTGGGCTCTTCCCGGCGGCGGGGTCGAGCCGGTACAGCGGCTCCGGGAGGCCATCACCGGGCACCTCGCGGCGAAGGTCGACGTCCGCGACGTCGCGCACCTGGAGCAATTGGCCACCCACAGTGCGATCGATCGTGATCCGCGGGCCCGCGTGCTGGCAACGGGCTACCTCGGCCTGGTTCCGTCCGACGTACGCCCGACGCTTCCGTCCGACACACAGTGGCACCCGATCGACGACCTGCCGCGGACCGCGTTCGACCATCACTACTTCATCGAAGCCGCGGTCGCGCGGCTGCGCGCGAAACTGTCGTACACGAACATCGGGTTCGCGCTGGCTCCCGTGGAGTTCACCATTGCCGAGCTGCGTGATTTGTTCGGCGCCGCACTGGGCTATGAGCTCGGCGCCACCAACCTCACCCGCGTCCTGACCCGGCGGCACGTGATCGACCCGACCGAGCGACGAGCCACCCCCGGCCAGAGCGGCGGCCGCCCGGCCACCGTCTACACCTTCGTAGCCCGCGAACTAACCGTCACAGACCCCTTCGCAGTACTCCGCCCACCCCGCTAACCAACCGCAGTCACTCGTCGGGTGTCCGTTAAGCGGGCTATCGCGGCATTCCGGCCTGGGTCAGTCCGTAATGGGAATACGGTGGAGATGTTCGCCTGGCGGTCGTCCCGTAACCGGGCTCGCCCCAGGGCGCTGGGCCGCGCGACCCTCTCCCCACGAGGCGCGCCAGTCCCCGCCCGTTTCGAGCCGCTGCCCGGCACCGCCAGGCGGGCCTAGTCACCGCCTGGCGCCGGTCCGTGCCGAGGCCCAGACCCAGGCTCAGGCTCAGGCTCAGGCTCAGGCTCAGCCGAGGGCCTTCAGGAGGGCTTGGGAGAAGGCGGGCAGGTCGTCCGGGTTGCGGCTGGTGATCAGGTTCTCGTCGACGGAGACCTCCTGATCGACCCACGTGGCCCCGGCGTTGCGCAGATCGGTCTGCAGGCTCGGCCAGGACGTCAGCGTGCGTCCACGCACCGCGTCGGCCTCGACCAACGTCCACGGAGCGTGGCAGATCGCCGCGACCGGCTTGCCGGAGGCAACGAAATCCTTGACGAAGGCAACCGCCTTCTCGTCACCACGCAACGCGTCCGGGTTCGCGACACCACCGGGCAGCACGAGCGCAGCGAAGTCATCGACCGCGACGTCCGCGACCACCTCGTCGACCGGCAGCTTCTCCGCGGCCGTCAGGTGATCGAAGGTCTGCACTTCTCCGCTGCTCGGACTCACCAGGACAGGATCGTGACCAGCTTCCTGGACCGCCTTCCACGGCTCGGTCAGCTCAACCCGCTCGATCCCCTCAGCGGCTACCAGAAAGGCGATTCTGCTCATCGTTTCCTCCTTCGATCAGTTGCCGTGCTAGTCACGCGGGAGCTGCTCGTTCGGGTCCTCGTCGGGGTCGGGCTCCGGAACGGGCTGCTCCAGCGGGCTGTCGTCGCCGGGCCGGGTCGTCACATCGGGGGCGTCGGGATCCCCGCCCGGAATGACCGGCGGGACCGGGGGAACAGGAGTGGTGCTCATCGCAGTACCTCCATCTAGGTGACGGACCGTCGGCCGGTACCCGCGCCACCGGCATCCAATCGCCGCGGCGGTTTGGGACGGGTGGACCCTGGTACCGGAGGTTCATGCACAAGTCGAGGATCGTCGTCGTCGGCGCGGGGTTTGCCGGGTTCCACGCGGCACGCAAGCTCCGTGAGCTCACCCATGACCGGGCCGAGGTCGTGATCGTCAATCCCACCGACTACTTCCTGTACGTACCGCTGCTGCCCGAGGTGGCCACCGGCATCCTCGAGCCCCGGCGGCTGACGATCTCGATCGCCGACACGCTTCCCGACGTACGCCTCGTACTCGGCGAAGTCGACGGACTCGACGCGGACACCAGGACGGTGCGGTACGCCGGTCCGTCCGGTGAGCGCGGGGAGATCGGGTACGACCGGCTGGTCCTCGCCGCCGGGAGCGTCAACAAACTGCTGCCGATCCCAGGGATCGCCGAGCACGCCCACGGGTTCCGCGGCATCCCCGAAGCAGTGTTCCTGCGAGACCATCTGACCCAGCAGCTCGAGTTGGCCGACGCGAGCGACGACCAGGACGAGCGAGACGCGCTGTGCACCTTCGTCGTGGTCGGTGCCGGCTACACCGGCACCGAGGTCGCGGCGCATGGCGTGCTTTACACGGAGCTGCTCCAGAAGCGCCACCCACGGCTCCGTGACCAGCGGATGCGCTGGATGCTGCTCGACGTCGCGGACCGGGTCCTGCCGGAGCTCGACGAACGACTGTCGCAGACGGCCGACCACGTGTTGCGGCAGCGTGGGGTGGAGGTGCGGATGGGTGTGTCCGTGCAGGAGGCGCGCAAGGACGGCGTACAGCTCACCGACGACAGTTTCGTCGCAACCCAGTCGCTGGTGTGGTGTGTCGGCGTACGCGCGGACCCTGTCGTCGAAGGTCTCGGCCTAGCTACCGACAAGGGCCGGCTGGTCGTCGACGAGTACCTCACCGTGCCGGATCATGCTGACATCTTCGCCTGTGGCGACGCGGCCGCCGTACCCGATCTGACCCGGCCGGGCGAGGTCACGCCGATGACAGCGCAGCATGCGGAGCGCCAAGGCAAGCAGGCAGCCGTGAACGTGGCGGCAAGCCTGGGGATCGGGAGCGCGCAGCCTTACCGGCATCACGATCTCGGCTTCGTCGTGGACCTCGGCGGGCGCGACGCCGCGGCCAACCCACTGCACGTCCCGCTCGCCGGCCTGCCCGCCAAGGTCGTCACCCGCGGCTACCACCTCTGGTCGATGCCCGGGAACCGCGTACGCACGGCCGCCGACTGGCTCCTCGACACCGTCACCCGCCGCCAGACAACCCAACTAGGCGTCATCCCCGCCAACCAACTCCCCCTCGAAACCTCAACCCC
This sequence comes from Kribbella sp. NPDC051952, assembly GCF_040680855.1. Lineage (NCBI taxonomy): Bacteria > Bacillati > Actinomycetota > Actinomycetes > Propionibacteriales > Kribbellaceae > Kribbella > Kribbella sp. NPDC051952. The sequence continues at coordinate 41,393 of NZ_JBFAXQ010000029.1, read as the reverse complement.
AGAACACATCCACCCTAGGTGAGCATGAGTACTGCGAAGACACGTCGTGAGGCACTCGTGCGGCTGACGCTCGATCGCCATGGCCGGACCTATGCCCAGGAAGCCGGCATCCGGCTCACGGACAAGCCTGCGCCGTTGTTCCAGCTCCTCACGCTGTCGCTGTTGCTGAGCGCCCCTATCTCCGCCAGGGTCGCCGTACCCGCCGCGAAGGAGCTGTTCGCCGCCGGATACCGAACAGCTCGGGCCATGCAGAACGCCAGCTGGCAGGACCGCGTCGACGCACTCGGCCGCGGCCACTACCGCCGGTACGACGAGAGTACGTCGACCATGCTCGAACAGACCGCCGACCTCGCCCTCGACCGCTGGCAGGGCGATCTGCGCAAACTGCACGCTGAAGCCGGTGACGATCCACGTCGCCTGATCCCGCTTCTGACCGAATTCAAGGGCATCGGACCTGCTGGAGCCGACATCTTCCTGCGCGAGGTCCAGGCGGTTTGGCCAGGGATCTCGCCGTACGTCGATGAGCGGGTCAAGCAGGGCGCCCAGCGGATCGGCCTGCCGGTGACCGCTCGCGGCCTGTCGAACGTCACCACCTCCCCGCGGCAAACGGCCGAACTGACTGCCGCCCTCGTCCGCCTGTCTCGCGACCCGCGCGCAGCCGAAGCCCTCGTCCGGGAGGCCTAGCCGGCTAGGTCGACTGTTTCGTTGTCGCTGGGCAGTTGTCGGGGTGGCGCGGTGGTTCGGAGCGCGGCGGATTCGGGTGGGGTACCGGATTTGTGGTTCCGGTGAGGATCTCGACGGCCGACGGTTGGGAAAGCAGCCGGTGTGCAGCCGCCAGATGTCCGGCAGAGGTTGCCACTGCGATGGACGATGTGAAAACACCCTTGGTCGTCGAACGGGCTCGCGACGTTCTGACGGTGTGGTTCGACGTCTCCGCGGTCGAGGCGGATCGCCTGCTGACCGCCTGGGCCGATCGGACCCACGGTTCGGTGGCGGAGGTTGCCACGGCCCTCGTCTTCGACATCCTCCAAGGCACGCCGAGCGGCTCTCAGCCGCACATCCTCCGCTACGTCGAGGACAAGATCCGCCAACTGCCCTCCAACCCAAGGACACAGCTGTAACGCGACGGCTCCCAAGCTCATGAGTGGGGCGGATCTATCCGGTGCTTGCGGTGACTTCTTGGCGGAGTAGGTGGATGAGGTCCTCGGTGGCGGGATGCCGGTCGTCGCCCGGGAGGAGCGCGTAGATCTCGCGGGTTGGTGCGTCCTGGAGATGGATCGAGGTCACGTCCGGGCGGAGTGCGGCGGTGAGGGAGCCCGGGACGAGCGCCACGGCATGGCCGGTGGCCGCCATCGCCAGCTTGCCCGGTAGGTCGGCGGCGGTCAGGTCGATCCTCGGCGTGACGCCGGCGCGGGCGGCGTGGTTGCGCAGCAGAGCCGCGGAGCCGTCGTTGTCCTCGACCCACGTCTCGTCCGCCAGCGCAGCGATACCGATCCTGGCGCTACCGGCCAGGCGGTGGCGCTTGGAGACGACGACCATCATCTCGTCGGAGCCCAGACGTTCGAGCACGAGACCAGGCTGGTTCGGCAGGCCGGGCGGTGCATCGGTGACAACGGCCAGATCGATCTCTCCGGCCAGCAGGCGGTCGTACAGCTCGCGGGTGAGCGCGGCCACCAGCGACCAGGGACGTGGCCCGCTCTCCTCCAGCAAGCGGTCCATCGCAGCCGGTACGACGCCCGCCGCCAGCGACGGCGTGGCACCGACGACGAGCGGCCGCTGCGAACCAACGGTCGCGTCACGAGCAGCCCGAACCGCGCGATCCGCCGCATTGACCGCGACCAGCGCATGTGCCCGGAACGCCTCGCCGGCCGCCGTCAGCACGATCCCGCGCGGAACCCGCCGTACCAGCGGTACGCCGACCAGCGTCTCGAGCGCCGCGACCTGGCGCGACACCGCCGACTGGGTATAGCCGAGCTCGGCGGCGACCGCGGACAGCGATCCGAGCCGGCCGAGCATCACGAAGGTCCGCCAAGCAGTCAACGACACCCGACAAGTATGCGCTTTACGCAGAGCAAGCCCGCCAGATCTGCGCTTGTCGGACCTGACCCGATCGCGGAGGCTGGTCACCATGAGCGCATCTCTGCCGAATGTCACCGTCCTCGGACTCGGACGGATGGGTACCGCGATCGCAGACCGGCTCGCCGGTCAGGGCTGGGAGGTGACCGGCTGGAACCGTACGCCGGTGTCCGCGGCCGGCAGCATCACCCTGGCTGCCGATCCGGCCGACGCCGTGGCCAAGGCCGAAATCGTCGTACTCGCCTTGTACGACGGACCCGCCTGTCGTGAGGTGATCAGCCGAATCAAGCCGGCCCTGCGACCGGATTCTCTGATTGTCAACACGAGTACGATCGCCCCGGCCGAGGCGGCGGCGCTGTCGTCCGACCTCGGGGCCAGCTACCTCCACGCGCCTGTCCTCGGATCGGTTCCGGCGGTCACCAGCGGATCGCTCACGATCCTCGTCGGCGGACAGCCGGCTCGAAGTGTCGACGTACTGGCATCCCTTGGCCGGATCGAAACTGTTGGAGATGCGGCGACTGCGGCCGCCCTCAAGCTCATCGCCAACTCGAGCCTCGCCGGCGTAGTCTCGGCGCTCCGTGAGAGCCTCCAGCAGGCAGCCGCCCTCGGAGTCCCCCGGGACCGGGCCCTCGACATCCTCGCCCTCGGTCAGCTGGGCGGGCTCGTCACTCGCAAACGCCAGGTCCTGTTGGGAGAGGCGACTCCCACACAGTTCACGATCGGCGCGCTCGCCAAAGACGCCGATCTGCTCAGCACAGCCTCCGGCTATCCGTTGCCGTACGCAGCCGAACTCGCCGAGAGCGCGGCCGATCCCGACGCGGACATCGCCCTGGCCGCGACCGTTCCACCCGTAGATGCCGCCGTGCTCGCTCCGCTCAACGCCTACATCCGCGGCCACGCGACCGGCGATCCAGCCCACTTCCGCGCCGCCTTCCTGCCCAGCGCCCACATCGAAGGAATCCGTGCCGGCGCCTTCGTCTCGTGGGATCTCGAGCAGTACTGCGCCAAGTTCGACGGCACCCCAGCACCCGACGAAGCGTCCAGGCGTCGCCGGATCGACTCCGTCGAGGTCCACGGAACCGTCGCCACCGCCTCGATGACCCTCTGGCACGGCCCCGACACCTTCAAGGACATCTTCCTCCTGGTCCACACTCCCACCGGCTGGCACATCGCCAACAAGGCCTACGCTCGCAGCTGAACCACCGGCTGGACCGAAACCCAGCTCTTCGCTCTCCGCACCCCGACGCTGGAACCGGTGCGCGATCCGCCACCAGCCCGTGCATTGCCGGGCGAGGCGGAGACTGCGACCGCGCTCGGGCTACCCGCTCAACTCGTCAACGGCGATGAGGTTGGCCGAGCTGACAGCATCTAGTCTGAGATGGAGCCAACCAACCGACCCGTATGCCGTCGCCGGTTGACGCTTGCGCTCTACTGACAATCGGTGGCTGTGGCGCGCTTCCATCGGTTGACGACGTCGTCCGTAGGTGGCAGCGGAAGCTTCACGATCTCGCCGTCTTTCCTGACCGCGAGCAGCCTGTCACCCCACGGCGCCCGGCCGTTGGGGCGTATCTCTGCGAGATCGTGCCATGGGATCCGGGTTGCGCCGAACGGCCCGACAACTCGAAGCCCGTCCGCTGTCGTCTCGACACGACAGCGGGCTGCGTCCAGGAGCAGGTAGGCCCCGCAGGCGGCGAGCAGCAAGCCCAGCACGCCGAGGGCGAACTCGCCACTCACGAGCCTGGTCGCCGCCGAGATACCTCCTGCTCCGGCCATGCCGCCGGAACTGATGAGGCGCAGGCGTCGCTTGGCGGGCCACGAAACCTCACGGTTCTCCATCAACCTCACCTCGACCACCGACAGAAACCCGGGGCGGCCCTGGCGCACATTGGCCGAACGCCAAGACCTCGACCACCCCATCCCCGGCCGGGATTCGTTGGAAGGTCGTGACCGACCGGTAGCCGCCGGGGACGGATTGAAACATCCTGTCGGCGAGCCGAGCGATTGTCGGGAGCATGTCAGCCGCGCGCATGCAGCTGGGTACCCGGAACGCGCCCGACCTGGTTCGGGCCGGGGAGCTTCCTGTTTCGCGACCGATGGAAGGCAACGATGAGCACCGATCCACGCACCAGGTACGCCGGACCTGAGCAGCAGGAGCCTGATCAGCAAGAACATCCCGGGCACAGCGACGCGATGACACCCGAGCCCGACTACGGCGAGGACAGCTACCGCGGCAGCGGCAAACTCACCGGCCGGCGAGCCCTGATCACCGGCGGCGACTCCGGCATCGGCCGCGCAGTGGCCCTGGCCTTCGCCCGCGAGGGCGCGGACGTGATGATCTCCCACCTCGAGGCCGAGGAGAGCGACGCCCGCGAGACCTGCCGCCTGGTCACCGACGCCGGCCGCAAGGCCGCAGCACTGGCCGGTGACATCCAGGACGAAAAACACTGCCAACGTCTGGTCGAACGCTGCGTCGAGGAGCTTGGCGGTCTCGACATCCTGGTCAACAACGCGGCGTACCAAATGTCTCGCGAAGGCATCGCGGACATCTCCACCGAGCAGTTCGACCAGGTCATGAAGACCAACGTCTACGCGATGTTCTGGCTCTGCAAGGCCGCCCTGCCACACCTGTCCGAAGGCTCGACGATCATCAACACGACCTCCATCCAGGCCTACGAACCCTCATCGAACCTGCTCGACTACGCCACCACCAAGGCAGCCATCCTGAACTTCACCAAGGGACTGTCCCAGGAGCTCGCGGCCAAGGGCATCCGGGTCAACGCCGTCGCCCCCGGCCCGATCTGGACACCCCTCATTCCGGCCACGATGCCGGCCGAGAAGGTCGGCGAGTTCGGCGCCGACACTCCCCTCGGCCGCGCCGGACAGCCCGCCGAACTCGCACCGGCGTACGTCTTCCTCGCCTCCGACGACTCCACCTACATCACCGGCGAACGCATCGGCATCACCGGCGGCCGCCCTCTCCCCTGACCCCGGCGGGTGAGGCTGAGCGGCGGAGGCAACTACTCCCAGGATGCCTGGAGGAGTGCGTGCCCACGACGGATGTGAATCAGCGGCGGCCGAGGCGACGCTCGCCGGTGGCGGCGGAGTAGGGAAGGTCGTAGTGGGCGAACAGCTCTGGTTCGTTCGCGGCGGTGAGCTCGCCATCGGTGTCGATGCTCGGTCCGTCGTGGATGAGCTTCTTCGGATAGCGCACCCTGACGGTGGCCGGCGCGACGGTGGCGCCGTCCACCGGCACGAACACGAGTCGATGCCGCCCCAGCATGCCGATTCGCACCGTCACGAACGCCGGCTCGTCGGTCGAGGTGTCGACATAGACAGCCTCCAGCTCACCGACCTTGTCCCCGTCCGGGTCGATGACTTTCTGGCCGCGCCAATCTCTCAGGTTCTCAGCAGGAAACATGTCCGCCCGGTACCCGGGCCCCACACTGCCAATCGGTCGGCGGAGGAAGCGCGCGACGCCCAGGCTTGTGTAGCTGCCTAGTGTCCGTGACTGCTGGTGTGGTCAGGTCCGCGGTCAGCTTGTGACGGGTTCGTTGGGGCAGTGTCGGTCTCAGAGGCTGCGACGCCGGCCCAGCTGGCGAGGAACGCGAGGGCTTGCTCGGACGGTGAGTCGGCGCGTGCGGTGAAGGTGACAAGTGTGTGGCCGGGGTCGGCGGCGAGCGCCATGGCTTCGTAGTCGAGTTCGAGGTCGCCGACGACGCGGTGGCGGAAGTGCTTCGATCCGGTGGTGTGCCAGCGGACGTTGTGGGTGGCCCACAGCGCGGCGAACTGAGGGCTGCGGGAGCTGAGTTCGCCGATGAGCGCGTTGAGCTCGCGATCGTCGGGGCGGCGGCCGGCTTCGGCACGCAGTTGTGTGACGGTGTCGCCGGCGGCCTTGGTCCAGTTCGGGTACATGTCGGCAGAGCGTGGATCGAGGAAGATGAACCGGCCGTGGTTCGGGATGCCGGTGCGGTCGTCGATCGCCGGCCCATCGTAGAGATCGCAGTACAACGCGCGGGCCAGGATGTTGGCGGCGAGCATGTCCAGGTTGCCACCCTGGATGAACGCGGGTACGTCGCTCATTCGATCCAGGAGCCGCTGCACAGCCGGCCGGACACGGGAGGTGGACGGTCGGCGGGTGGCGTGCGCCGAGGGTGTGGCGGCCCGGACCAGGTTGTACAGGTGGGCCCGTTCGGCGTCGTCGAGCTGCAGGGCTCGAGCCAGGGATTCCAGGACGGAGTCCGAGACGCCGTTGGCGTTACCGCGTTCGAGCCGGGTGTAGTACTCCGACGAGACCCCGGTCAGGGTGGCGACTTCCTCGCGGCGAAGTCCTGGGACGCGGCGATGGCCGAGCGTCGGTAGGCCTGCCTGTTGTGGGGTGATTCGGGCGCGCCTGGTGACGAGGAACTCGCGCAACTCGTCAGACCTGGTCATGCGTCCCAGCGTAGGTGCTGTGCACCCGATGAGGGGGCACTGCCAGTTCCCCTCTCGACAGGCTCTGCCACATCCGTGCCGTACGCCGTTGACTCGTCAGTGCTGAGTACGCGACAGACAACGAAGAGGACGACGACAGCATGAGTGAGAAGCAGATCTGGTTGGTCACCGGCGCAGGGCGAGGCATGGGCACCGATATCGCCAAGGCGGCGCTGGCCGCCGGACACACGGTCGTGGCGACCGGACGCAGCATCGAGCGGGTCGCCGGCGCCGTCGGCGACCACGACGACCTGCTCGTCGTGCCGCTCGACGTCACCGACACCACGAGCGTGCGGGCAGCGATCGACACCACCGTGTCCCGTCTGGGCCGTATCGACGTCGTGGTCAACAACGCCGGCAACTTCAAGGCGGGATTCTTCGAGGAGATCACCCCGGACGACTTCCGCGCTCAGGTCGAGACCGTGCTGTTCGGTTCGGTGAACGTCGTGCGGGCGGTTCTTCCGGTGATGCGCTCCCAGCGGTCCGGGCTACTCGTGCAGATCTCCTCGACGGCGGGAATCAACGGCGGGGAGTTCCTGACCGCCTACGCCGCAGCGAAGTTCGGAGTAGAGGGCTGGTTCGAGTCGCTCGCGCCGGAGGTGGCCCCGTTCGGCATCCGCACGCTGCTCGTCGAGCCCGGATTCTTCCGCACCGAGTTGCTGACTCCGGAATCGACGGACTTCGCCAGGTCCACCATCAGCGACTACGCCCAGCGCACCGACGAAACAGTGGCCCAGTGGCAGTCGATGAACGGCAAGCAAGGTGGCGACCCGGCCAAACTCGCCGCCGCCCTACTGCAGCTCGTCGGCCAAGACCCGAAGGTGACCCGGTGGCCGGCGGGGGCGGATGCCGTAGGCACCTTCGAGCAGAAGGCCGCATCGCTGCTCGCGGACGCTGACGCCCACCGCGAACTGTCGAGCCATCTCGACCACGACGACACCTGATCGTGCTGTCGTCATTGATGGTCCACTGACTCGCCGCCGAGGCGATCCTTTCGGCTCGGTCCACCCGAGTGCCACGGCCGCGAGCTTCGCGGTCAGTAGTAGTGCGAGAGGTGGGGATCGTACGGTTGGCACGTGAGCACCTTCGGGCAGTGGCTGGACACCGCGCAGCGCCGGCGCCGGCGGCTCGGGTTCCCGCTCGCCGTGGCGTACAAGTTCTTCGACGACCAGGGCAGCTATCTCGCGGTCATCGTCACCTACTACGCGTTCGTGGCGATCTTCCCGATGCTGCTGATCTCGTCGTCGGTTCTCGGGTTCGTTCTGCAGGGCAACGAGGATCTGCAGAAGGCCGTCCTGCAGTCGGCGCTCAAGGAGTTCCCGATCGTCGGCACCCAACTGGCGACCCCGCAGGGCCTGCAAGGGAGTACGCCGGCCGTCATCGTCGGCACGCTCGCCGCGGTGTACGGCGTGATCGGGCTCGGACAGGCGGTCCAGAATGCGGTCAACGTGACCTGGGGAGTCCCTCGGAACGGACGCCCCAATCCGTTCCGTGGACGCCTGCGGTCCGGCGCGCTGCTGTCGCTGGCCGGTCTCACCGTCCTCAGCTTCGCCACCCTGACCGTCCTGGCCGGCAGCCAGGCATCGCTGTCCGGTCAGGTCGCCTACAACATGGGCTGGCTCGTATCGATCGGCTCCGTCCTGGTGCTCACCGCCATGCTCACGCTGTGCCTGCGCCCAGGCACGAAGCCTCGGCCGGCTTTCCGGAAGATCGTCCCGGGCGCGCTCTTCACCGCAGTGGGCTGGCACCTGCTCGAACGTCTGGGCGGCATCTACGTCAACAACGTGCTGGCCAGGACCAGTGAGGTGAACGGCGTCTTCGCGCTGACCCTGGGGCTGATCGGGCTCATCTACGCCGCGTCGGTGATCGCCGTACTCGGCGCCGAACTGAACTCGGTGATCACACACCGGCTCTATCCACGTTCGTTGCTGGCCCTCTTCACCGACTCGGCCACCGACCTGACGCCGGCCGATCATCGCGCCTACGCGATGTACGCCCAGGCCCAGCGCCACAAGGCCGCCGAAACGATCGAGGTCACCTTCGAACCCCACGAACCGGACGATCCCCCCGCACAGACTCCGCAGGAGCCGGAGCACCGGAAATCCGACTGAATCGCGATCATGATTGATTTATTCCTGTCCACAACAGCCTTGGGCCTGACCGCCTGAATAAGGCGCACTGGCTGAGCGCACTCGTATCGCCCGTCTTTCGCCGCCTCATTCACAAGGAGCAGTAACCTGCGCGTTTCGTCACTGGCGGACATCGGCGAAGCCACTCGTCGGGGGGCCTCAGGGTTCCAATCCGTGCAGGGCCATGCTTGGCTGGCGGGCATGGATACCGCGGCTGTGCTCGGTTTCGCCTTGGCTTGCGTGGTTCTGAACATCGTGCCGGGTCCCGGCATGATGTTCATCATTGCCCACGGCATCTCCGGCGGCCGGAGATCCGGAGTCGTCGCAGCCACCGGGATGGCATCCGGTGTCGTCGTACACACCGTCCTGGCCGCTGCCGGCCTCAGCGCCCTGCTCCGTGCAGCGCCGTACGCCCTGGACGCGATCCGGATCGTCGGCGGCTTGTTCCTGCTGTACCTGGCCATCAACGCGTTGCGATCAGCACGAGCGGTCACACCAGCTGAGCCGGGGCGAAAGACTTCGTTGCGCCGGACCTATCTGTCCGCCGTACTGACGAACCTGGCCAACCCCAAGGTCGTCCTGTTCTACCTGGCGTTCCTGCCACAGTTCCTGACGCCGCACGGTTGGCCCGTCTCCACGCAGATTCTGATCCTGGGCGCCGTGGTCATCGTCATCGGACTGGTGATGGACAGCGCGATCGGACTGATGTCGGGGACCTTCTCCGCGCTGCTACTCCGCCGCCCCGCCTTCGAGCGCCGCCTCAAGCGCCTCTCCGGCGCGATCTTCGGCGGCCTCGCCCTCCGCCTCCTCACCGACCACTGAGCTGCATCAGGCAACGCTGAAGGACGGTACTTGTGACTGGCGGTTTGAGCGAGGACAGGGGCGAAGGGCCGCGGGGTCTGCTGTTCGTTCCGGGGCTCGGTCTGGATTCGCGCGAGTGGTACGGCGTACTCCGGTGCCTGAACGACCAGACCGCAGCCGCCACAGATCCCGCGTCCGTCGTCCTTCTCCCATCGCTTGGACAGCGTGCTCCCCGCGGCACAGAGCTGCGAGTCGAGGCATTGGCCGAGCGACTGGCGAACGTTGTTCAGCCGGGGGCCGTTCTCGTCGGCCACTCAGCCGGCTGCGCTGTTGCCATCGAGATCGCCGCACGGTCTACGTCGGTCGCCGGTCTGGTGCTCGTCGGCCCGGCGACCGACCCGCGGGCCGCCACCTGGCCTCGGCTGATCACCCAGCTGATCCGGACCGCGGTCCACGAACACTGGTGGGAGGCCCCGATCCTGCTCCCCCAATACTTCAGTACGGGACTGGGGTCGATGGCGCGTGGCATGAACGCGGTGCGATCCTTTCGCTCCGACCGCGCCATCGCACGCACCAGCGTGCCAGTCGCCATCGTGCACGGGTCCCGCGACCGGATCGCGCCGTACGACTGGTGTTCTCAGCTCGCGGAGGCGGCAGGCGGCCAGGCTTTCGTCACCTCGGTCCCGGGTGCGGCCCACATGGTGCCGATCACCCACCCCGAGGCGATCGCCGTAGCCGTCCAGGCGATTCAAGCTCGATTCACCCAACCAATCACCAACGAAGGCGCAGAGTGAACGCGCACGACCGGATCGGCGGCATGCTTCGGCCGAGCGGGTAGCGGGTACCGCCGTGACATGACCGCGTTGCCCGAGCAGTTCAAGCGTCCCGAAGGTGTCGACTCACCGACCGTGGAAGCCGTCGGTGCGTTGACGGAGGCAATGGAGACCGTGATCCGGGCGCGCGGCGCGTTGTACGAGTTCCACCAGCTGACCGGCAAGGCGGACAATCAGGTCGTTCAAGCAGTTGCCGCCCTGCGTACGGCGGGACACGACGAGCTGGCCGACGAGCTCGAGCGGGAGATCGTCGGCCGCAACGTCAACGATCGGCGCTGGACATTTCAGATCGTCGACGACTACGAGCGTACGTACTACGAACCGTTCGCCGAGCGTCACCGCAGGGTTCGTGACCTGTTGCTCGGTGGGCAGCAGCACCAACTCGAAGCCGAGATGAAGCAACGCCGGGCGACGCCGGACGAGCCGGACCACGGATTCTGATCAGTCACGCATTTCTGACATCTGCTGGGTGACCGTCCGGGTGAGTTCGGTCCAGGAATTCTTGAACTTGTCGACGCCTTCGTGCTCGACGGTGGTCAGGACGTTCTCGAAGTCGACGCCGACCGCGGTGATCTGGTCGAGAGTTTTTCGAGCCTTCTCGCCTTGGCCGGTGACGCAGTCGCCCTCGACCACGCCGTGGTCGGCGAACGCCTCCATCGTCGCCCGCGGCATAGTGTTGACGGTGTCGGCCACGACGAGCCCGATGACGTACATCGTGTCGGGATAGTCCTTCGACTTGACTCCGGTGGATGCCCACAGCGGGCGCTGCTTGTGCGCACCGGCCTGCCCCAGCCGCTTCCAGCGCTCGCTCGCGATCACTTCTTCGTACGCCGCGTAGCCCAGCCGGGCATTCGCCAAGGCGGCGTGTCCCTTCAGCTCGAGAGCGGCACTGGTACCGATGGCGTCGAGCCGGGCGTCGACCTCAGTATCGATACGGCTGACGAAGAACGACGCAACGGACTGGATCTGGCTCAGGTCGAGGCCGTTGGAGCCGGCTTGTTCGAGGCCCGTGAGGTAGGCGTCCATGACCTCGCGATAGCGCTGCTCGCCGAAGATCAACGTGACATTGACACTGATGCCTTGGGCAATGGCCGCCGTGATCGCGGGCAGGCCCTCTTTGGTCGCCGGGATCTTGATCAGGACGTTCGGGCGGTCGACGGCCGTCCAGAGTGCTTGGGCAGACGCGATGGTGCCGGCAGTGTCGTTGGCCAGCGTAGGTTCGACCTCGATCGAGACGCGGCCGTCTGCTGAGTTGCCCGTCGCCAAGGGCGCGAGCAGGTCGCAAGCGTCGCGCACGTCGGCGGTGGTGAGCGCAAAGACCACCTTCTCGACCGGCTCGCCCGTCGAGACGAGTTTGTGGAGCTGCTCGCTGTAGCGCTCGCCGTTGGCGATGGCACCGGCAAAGATAGTCGGATTCGTCGTGACGCCAACCACCGAATACTCCTCCACCAGCTTCGCCAGTTCGCCGGACTCGAGCAGCTCGCGAGACAGGTCGTCGAGCCAGATGGAAACCCCGGCATCAGCCAAGGCCTTCAGACGATCATTCATGGTTGCTCCAGTAAGTCGCATCAGTTGAGCCAGGACGGCCCGCTCGGCAACCACTTGCCCGCATCGACGAGGGTCGCCGTTCGCCGGTTCATGGGAGGCGTCGGTGGCTGACAGGTCCGCGGCTCAGTAGGTCGGACACCTCACTGACCACGGTGCGCCGACGCAGTACTGCGGTGGAGCCTGCCGAAGCGTGCCCCATTCCCAGGAGAACTTCCCGCAGAACACTCATCGAATCGATCGTCGGCGACCAGTCGAGCTCACGCCGGGCTCGGGAGCTGTCCAGCGCCGGCGCGGCATATCCCAGATCGAGCCAGCCAGGAGCAACGGGCTGAAGCCTTGCCTGCCACGCGGCCAGCATCAGAGCGCGAACCACCCGGACCGGAGTTTCGATCCACCGCACTCCGAGAGCCTCGGCAATCATCGCGGCACTGACCGGTGACGCGGCGGCCAGATTGAACGCGCCGGCGGCGCGCTGCCACAGCACACGGACGATCGCTTCCGCAACGTCATCGGCGTGCACCATCGGAATCGTCAGCCCCGCGGGCATCGGAAGCACCGGAATTGCCCTGATGGCCTTGGCGGGCAGCACCGGCGGCAGGGCGTACCGGAGCAGCGCACTCCCGGCCGACAGTTGACCAATGATTCCGGGCCGCAGCCGCGCGACAGCCGTACCCTCGGCGGTCTGTTCGAACGAGGTCAGCAACCTTTCGGCCGCAGCCTTGTGCCTGCTGTACGACGAGCTGGGTACGCCGTCGACCGGCCACTCCTCGTCGACCGGAGTCGCATCACGCTTGGGTGAGTAGGCTCCCACGGAAGACATGTGAACTATCTGGCCAACACCCATCGCAGCGCACGCGTCCAGGACGCGTTGCGTCCCGCCGACCCCGACGGCCTCGAGATACCCGACCTGATGTGAAGGCTGGAATGCCCAGGCCAAGTGGACGACCGCGTCAGCATCACGGACTGCGAGTCGTAGCACGCGGCCGCTGTCAGGCCTGGACAGATCTATCGACGCCCACTTCGGCCCGGAAGCCGGGGCGTGGCTGGGTGTACGTCGTGCCACAGCGACGATGTCGTGCTCTCCGGAGGCCTGCAGACGCCGGATCAGCGCGCTTCCCACGCTGCCGCTGGCGCCGGTGATGACAACTCGCATGGTCTTGCTCCCAGTCCATCTTCGCTGTGCCCCTACAGAAACCTCGACCGCCCCAGCCACCTGCTGCCAGGGCGGCCGACTCAGCTACTTGGAAGCCTTCTTCTTGGCCTTGGCCTGCACCTTGCCCTTGATGGTCCCCTTGAGGTCCTGGACGGTGGAGTACGTGCCGAACAGGGCCGGGTCGGGCGCCGGCGCGGTTCCAGGACCGCCAAGCGGCTCGGGATCGAGCAGGTACTCCAAGGGATCCTCGCCCTTGGTCCACCCACCGTCCTGGCCGTCGGTGCCGTCGGACAGCCGCCAGATGGTGTGGTTGTGGTCCTGGTCCTCTTCGTCGAACAGTGCGTCGGGCACGATCGGGCCTTCCAGTCCGTCGGACTCGAGCTCTTCGATGGCCTTCAGCCACTGCTTCTGGTGGACCGTGTCGCGGGCGAGGTTGAACTGCAGCATCGCCTTCACGCCCGGATCGTCGGTCATGTTGTACAGCCGGGCGGTCTGCAACCGCCCCTGCGCCTCGGCCGCAGCGTTGGCACGGAAATCGGCCAACAGGTTGCCGCTAGCAACGATATAGCGGCCGTTCCACGGCACTCCCTGGCTGTCTGCGAGCAATGCTCCACCACCCGCGACGATCGCGTGCTGGGGGTCCATCCCGCCGATCATCGCCGCCATGACCGGATCCTTGACGGCCTCCGCGGTCATCGTGGCCGGCGCACCTTCCAGCAGGCGGGCAACCATCGTGGCGAGCATCTCGACGTGACCGATCTCCTCGGTCGCGGTGTCCATGATGAGGTCCTTGTACTTGCCCTCGACGCGGCAGTTCCAGCCTTGGAAGAGGTACTGCATCGTCACGGACATCTCGCCGTACGTGCCGCCGATCAACTCCTGCAACTTGCGGGCGTACACCGGGTCCGGCTTCTCCGGCTTGGCCTCGAACTGCAACCGCTTGGTGTGACGGAACATGGTTCTTCCTCTCGTCGAGCCTTGATACGTCGCTCGACTGCTGGGCAAGATGGCACCGGGTCTGGCGCACCGACAGCAGTGCTGTCGGGGAGTTGCCTACGGCCGCAGTCTGGTGAGTGGGCTGCTGCCAGGTCTGGGGCAACAATCAGAATCACAGCTGTCCGGCCCCCGCGCCTTCAACTGTTCGCGAGGCCGGTACCCACGGACAAACGATCGCGCTGCCCAACTCGGTGGTCGCTCAGGCGGGGTTGTCCCCGAGGGAGACTTCTTCGTTGGTGCTGGGGAACTTGTCCGGGTCCCCCGAGATCGCCGCGCGGGCGGCGCCGATCAGCTGGACGACCTTGCTGCTGGAGCTTTCCCAGTACTCGGCGCTGTCGGCGTGGACCTTGATCAGCGTCAGCCCCGGGGTATCCAATCCTTCGGGGAACCAGGTCTTCAGCGGTGCCGACCACAACTCCTCGGCCTTTGCCTGGTCGTGGACGATCTCGGCCGTACCCGAGACTGAGGTCCATTCGCTTGATTTGTCGTTGGAGAAGCTGACGTTCACCTGCGGATTGGCCCTGAGCTGGGTTGCTTTGTCGGAGTCTTCGTAGGCGAAGAACCACAGGTCACCGTCGAACTCGACATCCTGCACCGCCATCGGCCTGCTGACGTGCTTCCCGGTGCTGGTCATGGTGGTCAGCATGCTGATCTTCGCGCGCTCGACGAGCTCGGCGACGTGTTGCACTGCCTCACGGTTCGCGTTCATGAGATTCGGTCCCTTTCGATAGCTGTCTGTTGGCGGATTCCAACCAGGCCGCGGCTCCAGGAGCTCGGCGACATCGAGATAGATGACTCTCGGGGGCGTCGGCTGAACTTATGCATCCAGCACCTCAAACCTATACCGATCCATTGGTGAACCCAACAGCTCGACGCAGTTTTCTTTGAATTACAAGGGCAGAGAGTCGATCCCGGGACAGTGAGCGACTGCAGTGCTTACGTATCGCGACGCATCTGGCCGGAGGTTGCTGCGCCGGAGTTCGCGGTGAGCCACAGCTCGCTGATCTGCTCGATGGCGCTGTCCAGGGTCGTCGCTGGATCAGGGGAATGCGGCCAACCCGGACCCGCCGCGCAGGACACGACTCCGCCGTCGCTCGTGATGGTGCGATGGAATTTCATCAGTTCGCGGCGCCGGACCAACGCCCACAACACAACGACCGAGGGGGTGATGCGGGTGATCGCGTCAATGGCCGCATCAACCGGCAGGCCCGGACCGAGGAAGACCGTTGGGACGGCCTGGTCCAGCAAAGCGCCCTGCAGGATCTTCAGCGGTAGGTAGTGCCGTTCTCCGGGAGAGCAGATCAACAGCACGGGATGTGGTGCGTCGCCGGCTCGTGCCCGGAGCAGGTCGGTATGGCGGTCGACGGCTTCCGAGACCGCCTGGGTCAGCACGAGTTCGATGTCGGTGCAATCGCCCGTTGCCAGCTGTCGGGCCTCCAGTATCCGCAGGCCTGGGCGGATCACCTGGTCCCAGGCCGATGCCACCCCCCTTTGCGTCAAGCAGGACTGGAGCTCATCGGCCAGCAGCTGCAGACGCGCACTCGAGGCCAGATCCACCAGGTACTGAGCCTCATGCTCGCTCCACAGCTCTGCGCTGTCGCGATCGGTGCCGGCGGTGGCAGCTGCGGAGAGCGGCGCGGCCTCACGCGCCGGCATCCCTGCTGCGATCAGGTTCCGCATCCGCTGCAGCCGCTCGACGTCCGCCCGGTTGTAGCGGCGATGCTGTCCGGGCGAGCGCTGAGAAGGACCGATGTCGTAGCGGCGTTCCCAGCTGCGCAAGGTCACCGCCGGGATCCCGAGCAACTCCGCGACCTGCCCCACCGAAAACAATGTTCCGCGCGACGTCGAGTCAGCGACGAGGGTATCCGCAACTTCTACGAATACCTGGGCGAGGCGTTGCTCCCTGCTCGTCATGTGCTGCCTTCCGGTTGCGGACACGCACAGAGTGCCCGGCATCTCGACTGTAGGCCTGTCCGGAAAGGATGGATAGAACAGGTGCACAGGTTTGCCTGCCGACTTGCCCAAGTTTCGCGCATGCGCATCCGTCCCAGCGGGTACTGGACCGGCAGGCCGGCGCGGCGAAGTCCACCGGATCGCGAGCCTGGCCACTCGACTCAACCTGGAGCATGCCCGTGACCACCATCGAACGCGTCATCGTCGTCGACAGACCCGTCCAGGCCGTCTTCGCCTATCTGTCCGACTTCGAGAACACCAATGAGTGGGACCCGGGCACCGTCAAAACCACCAAGATCGACGGCAATGGCGGAGTCGGCACCAGGTACCACAACACGTCGTCCTTCGCCGGCCGCGAGTCCGACCTGGAATACACGGTCGAGGCGTTCGAGCCTGGCCGGCTGTTCCAGCTCCGCGGTGAGAACAAGTCGCTCGTCTCCCACGACATCATGAGGTTCCGCGACACCGGGGGCGGCACCGAAGTCACCTACCGCGCCATCTTCCACTTCAGAGGCCTCGCCCGGCTCGCGGTGCCGCTACTGAAAGGCCAGTTCAAGAAGCTCGGCGACAACGCCGAACAAGGCATGCGCAAAGCCCTCTTCAAGCTGTAACAACTAATCCCAGCTACTGCGGGAGGGAGTCGGCCTTGACGGCGTTTCGGTCCCCGAGGGGACGTGGGTCACCTTTGGTGGTGTCGCGGGCGGTCTGTTGTTCGGCTTCGGCGTTGATCTCGGCTCCGAGCAGTACGGCGTACGCCGTCAGCCAGAGCCACAGCATCAGTACGACCACTGCGGCCAGGCTGCCGTAGGTCTTGGCGTAGTTGCCGAAAGTCTCGACATAGATCGAGAAACCGACCGACGCAATCAGCCAGATGACGGTCGCGACAACAGCTCCCGTCGACACCCAGCGGATGCGCGGCGCGTCCCGATCCGGTCCGAGCCGATAGACGACCGCAAGTGCCACCGTGATCAGTACGACGGCAAGCACCAGGCGGGCCACCTCGAGCCCGATCCGCAGCGGCGTTGCGAGATCGTCGCCGATCGCGGCGCCGGCCGCGAACAGGGCGATCGCGAGCAGGACGAAGACGATGGCGCCGAGCGTCATGCCCAAGGCCAGGAGCTTCCGACGGACGAACCCGCGCGTCTCCTCCTCGTCGTACGCGAGGTTCACCGCGGTCAGCAGGTACCCCGTGCCTCCGGACGCGCTCCACAGCGCGGCCACCACGGCGATCGCGACGCCGATCCCCAGGCCCTGCCGTGGCGCCGAGGTCAGGGCGTCGAGTTGCTGGAGCAGCAGATCGCGCCCTGACGCCGGCATGGCTGCGGTCAGATCCTTGGCCTGGTTGCGAATCGTTCCCGGATCGGCAACCAGGCCGTAGGCCAGTACGGCAGCGACGACGGCCGGAAACAACGAGAGGAAGCCGAAGAACGCGACGCCGGCAGCAAGCAGCGGGACCTGGTCGGCCTTGGCCTCGGCCCACGCTCTCCGGATCACCTGCCACCAGCCGGCCGCCGGAATCTCCGTCGGCTTCTCGGCATCCACTCCCGGAACGTCCGCGGGCGGATTCTCGGCATCCGACCGATGATTCGTCGTTTGAGACATGTGACGGCTCCTTCCAGGAGCTACAACGTCGAACCACCACAGGGTCGAACTACCGGTGTCCGAGGCCAAACAGCCTGAGCTGGGCAAGCGATTGCACGGAATTCAAGCGGGCTTGGCGATCGGCTTGGTCGTCAAGGGCGCGGTCTGATGCCTTCGGCCCACATGACCCTGGGTACCGGAGTAGGTACCAACCCCTGCGAAAGGACTACGAGATGGCTGTGGACGTTGTTGATCTGATCATGCAGGACCACCGTGAGGTTGAACGGCTCTTCGACGAGCTCAAGGACAGCCCGGAGAAGCGGCCGAACCTGCTACCGGTACTCACCACCTTGCTGACCGCCCACAGCCGGGCCGAAGAGGCGGAGGTCTACCCGGTCGCGGCGCAGGAGGCCGGCGAGAAGGAAGAGGTTTCGCACAGCCAGCAGGAGCACGTCGAGGCCGACCAGCTCCTGGTGAAGCTCGCCGGGACCGATCCGATGTCGGGCGAGTTCGACAAGGCGCTGCAGAACCTGATCGACGCCGTGTCGCATCACGTCGAGGAGGAAGAGACCAAGGTCCTGCCCGGAATGCGGGCCAACCTGTCGGACGAACGCCGTACCGAGCTCGGTGAAGCGTTCGTTGCCAGCCGCAAGCAACACCTCGGCGAACAGCCCGGCGAGCTGACCCGGGAGCAACTCGCCCAGCAAGCGAGCAACGCCGACATCTCCGGGACCTCAGGTCTCAGCAAGGACGACCTGCAGAAGAAGCTGCAGGACGAGGCGGAGAGCTGATCCAGCCGCACCTCCGTGTCCCCGGTGATCAGACGACAGCACCGGGGACTCGATATTTCAGAGGTCAGTAGCCATCGACACTCGCTGATCAGGTTCGGTCGGAGATCACCGGGGTACCTGACAGCATGAGGAAAACACACCGGCACGGGCTGCTGACCGCACTTGCGGTAGCCCTCTTCGTTGCCTTCGGGACAGTCGCCTTCGGGTCATTGGCGATGGCGTCCCAAACAGTGCCGGATCAGGCATTCATCCACGCGGTCCCGATCTCCGCCGATCAGCCGATGGCCGCGACACCGAGCCCGGAACCGTCCGGCTCGGCCGATGGCGACAACAACGACTGGTCCGGGATGTCCTGGCTCTTCCTGGTCGTGCTCGTACCGGTGATCGTGGTCGGTGCGATCGTCGTCTCCAAACGGCGAGCCGGCAAGAACTCGGGAAAGCTTTAGCCAGGTGACCGATGCGGTTGTCGTTGGTGCTGGACCCAACGGACTCGTCGCGGCGAACCTGCTGGTCGATGCCGGCTGGGACGTCGTACTGCTGGAGGCGAACGACAAGATCGGCGGCGCGGTCCGTAGTTCGACGGAGGTCGACGCCTCGTTCGTCCACGACACGTTCAGCTCGTTCTACCCACTGGCGGCCGTCTCGCCCACGATCAAAGGCCTCGATCTCGGCGACTACGGCTTGGAGTGGTCCAACGCGCCGGCGCCCGTTGGCAATCCGCTGCGCGAGGGCGGATGGGCGCTCGTCCACCCCGACCCTGCCGACACCGCGGCCGCCCTTGACGCGCACGCTCCAGGCGACGGACAGGCTTGGCTCGATCTGTACTCCGACTGGGAACGCGTCGGCCCAGCGGTCGTCGACGCCTTGCTCACTCCGTTTCCCCCGGTCCGTGCGGGTGTCGATCTGCTCCGCCATCTCCTCGGTCCGCGCGGACTGAAACGGCTACAGCTCCTGATCGGTCCGGTCCGCTCCGTCGGCGACCGGCGATTCGCAGGTGAGGCGGCAAAGTTGCTCTTGGCCACCAACTCGCAGCATGCCGACATCGCACCCACCGCGATGGGGTCGGGACTGATGGGCTGGCTGCTGGTCATGATCGCGCAGCAGTACGGGTACCCCGTGCCCCGAGGCGGTGCCGGGCGACTGTCACAAGCACTCGCCGATCGCTTCACCGCACGAGGCGGCACGATCGTGTGCCAGGCTCGAGTCGACCAAGTCGTCATCCGGGACGGCCGGGCGACCGGCGTACGAACAGCCGACGGCACGCAGTACGCCGCCAGCCATGCAGTGCTCGCGGATGTCTCAGCACCGGCCCTCTACTGTCACCTCATCCCTCGTCAGGACCTGCCCTCCCGGGTGCTGCAACGGCTGCGGTTCTTCAAGTGGGATCCCGGCACCGTCAAGGTCGATTGGGCCCTCAGCGCACCGATCCCCTGGCGAGACGCGCCTGAGCTGGCTCCAGGCACCGCGCACCTGGCCGACTCGGTCGATGATCTGCGCCGGTGGTCCCGTCAGCTGGCCGACGGATGGATCCCGGACCGGCCCTTCCTGTTGATGGGGCAGATGACGACCGCCGACCCCACACGTTCTCCGGCCGGCACCGAAGCGGCGTGGGCCTATACCCACGTGCCCCAACTGACCCGCGGTGACGCCGCCGGAATCCTCACCGGTCAATGGGACGACGCCGACGCAGCCGTGATGGCCGAACGGATCGAGGCCCGGGTCGAGGAGTACGCGCCGGGCTTCACCGACACGATCACCGCACGTCGAATCCTCAGCCCACTGGAGCTCGAGCGGCGCGACGCCAACCTCGTCGGCGGCGCCGTCAACGGTGGCACGTCCGGCCTGCGGCAGGAACTGTTCCTCCGGCCGATGCCTGGCCTCGGCCGGCCCGAAACCGCGATCAAGTCGCTATATCTTGCCTCGGCCTCGGCCCATCCGGGCGGCGGCGTACACGGCGCGTGCGGTTCCAACGCGGCCCGCGCCGCCCTCTTCCACTCCCGCTAGCGACGAACGGCCTTCCATCCCACGGCGACCGCCCCGGCGGCTATCGCCGTACCGGCGATCGGCCGGAGCCAGTGGCGACCCCAACGACCGTGCTCGCTGTCGCCCGCTGGAGAAGGCTCCATGACGTTGCCCGGATGCGGGCTGATCTCGTCGCGCGACAGGCCGCCCGCCTTCATCAGTGGGGTGACGATGCGGTCGAAGATCGCAGGCAGACGGCGAAACCCGAACACTGTCAGCTGATTGGCCACTCCGACGGACGCCGAGCGCGAGGGCCGGTCGGCCAGCCGCATGATGCGCCTGGCAACCTTCTCCGGCCGGTCGACCGGTGGCGGCGGGCGGCCGGCGCGACCGGCATAGTTCGCGGCCTGCAGGTAGGCCGGAGTATCGACCGACCCCGGCCAGACGAGCGCGACCTCGACGCCCGGCACCGATCTGACTTCGATCTGCCAGCAGCGGGTCAGGCCGTGAACCGCCCATTTACTGGTCACATAGGAGCTCAGGTACGGCGTCGCGATCTTTCCGAGCAAGGAGCCGACGACGATCAACGTGCCGCTGCGATGCTGCTGGAACCGGCGCAGGGACGAGCGTCCGACGTTCGCGGTGCCTTGGACATTGGTGGTGATCACCTGGTTGAAGATGTCACCCGGAACGTCCTCGAACCGTCCGTACGCAAGAACCGCGGCCGCATGGACGACGACATCGACGCGCCCGAACCGCCGCTCAGTTGCCTCGAGCAACTCATCGACCTGATCGGCCTTCGTGACATCGGTCGGCACCACCAACACCTCGCCGCCGTCGGCCTTGCACAGCCTCTCGGCCACAGCGAGGCTCTCTACCGAGCGAGCCGCCAGGACGAGCTGGGCTCCTTGCCGGGCGAACGCCCGGGCCGTCGCGAGGCCGATTCCACTCGACGCCCCTGTGACCACGACAACTCTGGTCACGGCGTCAGCAGCACCTTCACGGCTCCGTCCTGCTTCTTCTGGAACATTTCGTACGCCGCCGGCCCCTCGGACAACGGGAGCCGGTGCGTGGCGAAACCATCGACACCGAGCGGATCCTCGTCGGTCAGCAGCGGCAGGATGTCGTCCACCCAGTGACGAACATTGCCCTGTCCCATCCGTAACTGGATCTGCTTGTCGAACATCGTCAGCATCGGCAGCGGGTCGGCGGCCCCGCCGTACACGCCACTCAACGAGATCGTGCCACCGCGGCGAACCAGCTCGATCGCCAGGTAGAACGCGGCCAGCCGGTCCACGCCGATCGTCTGCATCATCTTCTCCGCCACACCGTCCGGCATCAGCCCGACGAGTTTGTGGGCGACCTGCGCCTTGGGAGATCCGTGCGCCTCCATCCCGACGGCGTCGATCACGGAATCCGGACCCCGGCCGTTGGTCAGATCCCGCACCTGGTCGGCGACGTCATCGGAGTACCCGACCACCTCGACCCCACGCGCCTGGGCGCGGCTGATCCGCTCGGGAACCAGGTCGATGCCGATCACCCGGTAGCCCCGATGCAGACCGATCCTCGCGGCCATGTCGCCGATCGGGCCCAGACCGATGACGGCCAACGTGCCACCGTCCGGCACCGCCGCGTACTCGACTGCCTGCCAGGCCGTCGGCAGTACGTCGGACAGAAAGACGAAACGATCATCGGACGGTCCCGCCGGTACGACGATCGGGCCGTACTGCGCCTGCGGCACGCGAAGGTACTCCGCCTGACCACCCGGGACCTGCCCGTAGAGCCGGGTGTAGCCGAACAGCGCGGCCCCCATGCCCTCGTCGCGCACCTGGGTCGTTTCGCACTGCGACTGCAAACCGCGATCGCACATGAAGCAATGACCGCAGGCGATCCCGAAGGGGATGACCACGCGGTCCCCCGCCTTCAAGTTCGTGACCTCCGAGCCGGTCTCGACCACGATGCCCATCGGCTCGTGCCCCAGCACGTCACCGGGTTCCAGGAACGGTCCCATCACCTCGTACAGGTGCAGGTCCGACCCGCAGATCCCGGTGGAGGTGACCTCGATGATCGCGTCCGTCGGTTCCTTGATCACCGGGTCCGGTACGTCGGAGTACTCGATCTTGCGTTTGCCCTGCCAAGTCAATGCCTTCATACCAGCCGGTACCCAGCACCAACCGCGACCCGCGTCGCGCCGCGGCAGAGCCAGGCCGGAGGCGCGCCCTTGCGGTCAGCGCGCGGGATCGTGGATCGGGCTGGGCGTCGTAGCGCTGTGCGGTGGTGTGTCGTCTGGGGTGGCCGGTACGACGAGAGTGGGGTCGCTGCCGCCCATGTCGAGGCGGAAGGGCGGATAGACGTCGGTCATCAGGGCCGCATAGCCCGCAACCCGCAAGGCCCAACGGTTCATCCCGAGGATGATGTCGTACAGCGACCTGGGATAGGCACCGGTGAACCCGAGAATCACCGCCGCAATGATGACCAGGATGCCGACCAGACCGCCACCGCCACTGAGGTTCCACTGCCAATTGTCGGTCCGGTCAGCGGCCCAGGCGCCACCGCCGACGAAGACGCCGACGATGACGTAGTGCGGGATGGCGAGCAGCCACCACTTCACCAGCACCAGGCCGCGCGACAGCTGCGCCGGATAGTCGACCGACAGGTGCGCGGGATAGTCCTCGACCTCCTTCAGCGTGAACGGCGGGTACTTGTCCGTGCCGAGCGCACCGTAGGCGTAGTACGTCACCCGCCACGACCACCGCATCACACCGACGTTGTAGTCGAAGATCGCGCGCGGATAGCGACCGGTGAAGAGGATCGCGAAGAACGCGATGACCGAGCTGACCATGAAGCCGACCCACAAGAACGCCAGTACGACGTAATGCGGAATCACCAGCACCCACTTGACCAGCCAGAGCCACCTCGACGACTTCGGATCCACCGCGGCGTTCACGTGCACGGGATAAACCACAGACGATGCCACTACAACCATCTCCAGCAGACTTACGCAATGAGAGTGGAGATACCACTCTCGCCATTCGGGGTGGTGGTCATAACCGACTCGGCACTGGCTCCGTGCCCGCGCTCCAGCTCATGTTCGCCATGCGGAGTGACCCCCTTTGCAGGCAGCCCGAGACCCGGGACTGCCCATAGTCGTCTCCGACGGACACGCCTGAGACCACCACCGCATGCGTCCTGTTTGCTGCTCACCATCCTCTGCACACCAACCCCTGTCAACGTGGGTTCCCTGACGGTGCCGCTCGCGCGTAGACAGGGCAGCGAAGATCAGCTGGGGACCAGGGTGTTGCCGCGGAAGTGGTGACGATGGTCGCCGGGGGTGGTGTCGAGGCGCCTGCGGAACGTGCGGTTCATGGTCTCGGGGGTGCCGAAGCCACAGGTCCTGGCGATCTGTTCGATGGTTCTGTTGGTGGTCTCGAGGAGCCGGCACGCGGACTCGAGCCGGACGGCTTCGACGTGGTCTGCCGCGGTCGAGCCGACCTCGGCCTTGAAGACGCGGGTGAACTGTCGTTCGGAGAGGTTGAGCTGGCGGGCGAGCGCCGCCACCGACAGATCGTCGGTGAGGTGATCGCGCAACCAGGACAGGAGATCGCGAACCGGTTCGGTGTCGGCCGCCTGACCGGCCAGCAGCGCCGAGAACTGCGCCTGTCCGCCGGAACGCTGCAAGTAGACGACCAACTGACGTGCAACCGTGGCGGCGGCCTGGTGTCCGTGGTCGTCGGCGACGAGAGCCAGCGTGAGATCGATACCCGCGGTCACGCCTGCCGAGGTCCACACGTTGCCGTCGTGGACGTAGATCGCGTCGGGGTCGACGGTGACCTCGGCGTAGGTGTCGCCAAGGAGTCCGCACTCGGCCCAGTGCGTGGTTGCCCGTCGTCCCTCCAGTAGGCCGGCTGCCGCGAGTACGAACGCGCCGGAACAGACCGAGGTCACGCGGCGGGCATCAGCGGCGAGCCGCCGGACCTGGGCAAGGAGTTCAGTGTCCGCCACGGCGGCGTCCATATCGGCGCCGCCGGCGACCATCAACGTGTCGACGGGGCCGGTGACGTCGGCAATCGGGGAGGAAACGAACTCCAGCCCGCAACTGGCGTGCACCGGGCCACCCCGGGTGGTCACGACCTTGGTGCGGTAGTGGGCGACGGGAAGGTAGCGGGAGGCGCTGGAGAAGACCTCGAGAGGACCGGTGACGTCGAGGATCTGCGCCGAGTCGAAGGTCACGATGACCACGTCCCGCTCGAGAGCCGGCACGGTCATCGGGAGTCCATGTGTTGACAGTACGCCGCAGACCCGATGGCCGACATCGTCAACAAGCTGTCCTTGTGGCCGGCTCACCCCGGCCACACGCTGAGGTATGTCCCCGACGCAGCATCTTCTCCCCGACACACCCACTCCGCTCTCGTCCAACCCACGGCCACCGCCGGGCCGAGCCGTGGGCGGCCGCTGGCAAGACGTCGTACGGCGGCTGCTGGTCCGCGACTCGGCCTCGTTCGCTCGTGGCTGGGCTGGGAAGGTGCTGGTCGCGGTGGTCCTGATCGGTATCCCCACCACCATGGTGCTGTTCACGGTGACCGGCGGCGGGTACGGGCGGTACGCCGAGGACAGCTGGCGGGCGCTGCTCATGCTCGTCGTCCTGGCCGCGAGCTACCTCGCTTCCCGCCGCCTCCTCGTCACCGTGCTCATCGGAACGCTGACCGTCGCGGTCGTGTCCTGGGCGTTGTCCCCGAACCTGGCAGACACCCGCAACGGCGATGCCACGGTCCTGGCGCACTTGGACCACCAAGCCGGACAGGGCATGCTCGACGGCTACCACAGCGTCGCCGTCGCCGAGGTCGACCTGAACGCGGCCCAGCCGGTCCAGCTGGCCGGAATCGGCGCCGACGACACCACCCCGATGGAGATCGGATCGATCACCAAGGCACTGACAGGGCTGGTCATCGCAGACGCCGTACGCCGCGGCGAGATCCACATGGACGCGACAGTCTCCACCTATCTTCCCGAGCTGACAGGCTCAGCTGCCGGCGCCGCCACGATGCACGAGCTCGTCACCCACACCTCCGGGTACGCCGAATTCGGCGCCGCAACCGTCCGTCACGCTGCGTGGAAAGCACCGCTGGGCCGCAACTTCCTGAACACCGGCAGCGCCCAGCTGACCAAGGAAACCTGGAGCCAGACGCTGAACGGCCGCGGCCACTACGCATACTCCACACTCGGTTCGGCCGTTGCCGGCCAAGCCGTCGCCGCCGCAGCCCACCTCAGCTATGCGGACCTGATGCGCACGCGCCTGTTCGAGCCGCTCGGAATGACCCACACCGCCATCGAAACCGGCCACGCACTCGTCGCCGGCGGACGATCGCCGACCGGTCTCCCGGTCCAGCCATGGGTCATGAACGCCTACGCGCCCGGGGCAGCCGCGGTCTCCACCGTCGGCGACCTCGCCAAACTCGCCACCGCGCTCCTCGACGGAACCGCACCCGGCCTGGCCGCCCTGGAGCCCACAACCGCCACCGACCAGTCGAACACCCGCATCGGCAACTTCTGGCGGATCTCCACCTGGCAGACCGGCCAGACCATCACCTCCCACGGCGGCCAGACCGGCGGCTACGCGGCGTACCTCGGGCTCGACCGCACCCGGCGCACAGCCGTCATCGTCCTGTCCGACATCGCCAACGACGCCAGCGACCTGGGCACCCAACTCCTCGCCCACCGCCAGTAGACCTCCGGCTACCGCGGCAAACGGCGACCGTTAAATCTCCATATCCGAAGATTAAGCTAGGATGTCGGATTTGTAGATACCGTTCGTCCTCGGGAGTTCATCGTGCACGTCGACTGTTCGACCGCCACCATGCGCTGGGTCAAGGACCAGCTTGGCGACGGCGAGGAGATCACCGCGGTGGCCGAACTGCGCGGTGGGTGGACTTCGCGGATGCGCCGACTCGAGATCTCCGGCCCGCTTGGGACCCGGTCACTGGTGCTGCGCTCGTTCGTCAGCGACTTCTTCCGCGGGCACGCCGACGGCCTGCTCAGCCGCGAGGCCGCCGTACTCGAGCTACTGAAACCAACACCGGTGCCGGCCGCCGACCTGATCGCCGTCGATGCCGAAGGCAACTACTGCGACGACCCGTCCTTGCTGATGTCGATGCTGCCCGGCCGGGTTGAGCTCTCCGACGACGATCCCGCGCCGCGCATCGACCTGCTCGCCGCCCAACTGGTCGCCATCCATCGAGTGGAGATCGCTGACCACAGCAGGCCACGGACCTATCAGCCGTGGACGTCCGCAGAAACGGTGCGAGTGCCTGAGCGAACCAACCGCCCCGGCCTGTGGCGCCGTGCGATCGACGGTATCCGGCAGGAGCCGCCGCCGCACAATGCCTGCTTCCTCCATCGCGACTTCCATCCGGGCAACGTGTTGTTCGCGACGCAAGATGGAGAGCCTCGAATCAGCGGCGTCGTCGACTGGGTCGAGACCTCTTGGGGCCCGGCCGACCTCGATGTCGCACACTGCTCGACCGCACTCGCCCTGCTGCACGGCCCGGCGGCAGGGATGACCTTCGCCGACCAGTACGTCGCCGCCGGCGGAAGACTCGCCGCTGCTCCGGGCGACCACTTGTACTGGCGACTGCTCGACTCGCTGGCCTTCGCACCCGACGCGGAGAAGGTTGCCATGCCGTGGCGAGACGTGGGACGCAGCGATCTCACGCCCAGCCTGCTCGAGGGCCGTCTGGAAGACTATCTCGCCGCTGTCCTGGACCACTTCGGATGAACCTCGCGATCAGCTGAAGGTCACCACGAGGACGGCCACCGCGACCGCGGTGTCCAGAACCGCACAGAATTCGGCGAGCGAGCGCGAAACCACTCGTTGCGCCCGATGGTGCACGACGTCCCAACCCGCGTGCGCCAGCAGGGCGCCACTCACCAGCACTCCGGCCCAGACCTCACCGGCGCCTTCCGCGGGCAGAGCAACCGCGGCCAGAGCGAGCATCGCGGCCGCTTGCAGCGGCAATCCCCAGGTCGGCCGCACCGCGCCGCGAGCCAGTCCGTAGACAGACAGGACACCGACCAGGACGAGCATCCACCACGACGCCTTGAAGTCCGGCACGGCCAGACGGACGCCAACCAGTACGAACGTCACCAGAAACATCGGCCACGCCGCCGTACGCCGTTGCAGTGCCGCCGAGCCCAGGTACACAGCGCCCGAGGCAACCACTACGGGTGCCACATCGGAGCCGCTCGACGCTCCGGTCATAGTCAGCGCGGCCACAGCGGCGCCCGCGATCGATGGCCAGCGCCCACCCAACCAGCGCAGGGCTCCGGGCCGGCTTCGCAGTTCGTCCTCGTGCTGATCGGTCTCGATCGACGTCGTCATCATTATCCCCTTGATACGGTACGGGGGTATAGTATTACCTCGTCGTCGGTAGATGCACAAACCCTTTACCGCAACGCGAAACCTCACCGCTGGCGGATCCACGGCAGGATCTGCTCACTCGTGGTCGGTGTCGTCCGGGGTCGATCTCGCCAGCTCCACCAGGGTCTCCAGGGCCTGATCGAGGATCTCGATGGGCGGCGAGGCGAGCGCCAGTCGCACCGCGTTCGGCGCCTGGCCCGGGCCTACCGTGAAGGCCGCCGCCGGAGTGACCGCGATACCGCGTCTCGCGGCAGCGCCGACGAAGGTCTCCGCCCGCCACGGCGCCGGAAGCGACCACCACAGGTGGTAGGCGCGCGGGTTGACCTTGACGGTCAGACCCGCGAGCCGCTCGGCAGCGAGCCGCTGCCGCGCCTGCGCGTCGTCCAGCTTTGCCCGCACGATGGTCGCCACTGCCCCGTCCGCGATCCATCGCGTGGCGGCCGCCAGAGCGAAGGCGGGAGCCGTCCAACCACCCGACCGCACCGCGGACGACAGCCCACCCACGAGCCGACGGGGTGCGACCAGGAAGCCTGCCGTCAGGCCAGGCGCCAGTCGCTTGGTCAGGCTGTCGACCAGGATCGTGTGGTCCGGAGCCAAAGCGGCAAGCGGGGTCACCGCAGGCTCGAGGAATCCATTGACCATGTCCTCGATCGCCACCAGGTCCAGGTCGGCGAGCACGGCCGCCAGCTCGGCTCGGCGGTGCTCGGGCATGGTGATGCCCAGCGGATTGTGCACTGTGGGCTGGAGGTAAACAGCCCGTACGCCGGCCGCCCGTACGGCGGTGGGCTCGACGCCGTGGTCATCCATCGCCAGCGGCACCAGCGTCACGCCGAGCCGACCGGCGATGCCCTTCATGACCGGGTAGGTCAGGGCCTCGACACCGAGCCGCTCCCCGGGCCCAACCAGCGTCGCGACGGCCGCCGCGAGTGCTTGTCGCCCGTTTCCCGCGAACACGACGTGTTCCGCCCCTGGGCTCCAGTGCGGCCTGGTCAGCAGCGTTGCGGCCGCCTCCCGCGCTTCTTTCGTGCCTGTGACGGTTGCCGGACGCAACGCGGTCGCCAAAGCGTCCGGCCGGAGCAGTCCCTCCAGACTGGGCGCGAGGAGCTCCGCCTGGCCGGGCAGGATCGGGAAGTTCAGCTCCAGGTCGACGCCGGCGCGCGCCGGTTCGGCCAGCGCCTCGGTGGCCGGCTCAGCAGTGCGTACGAACGTTCCCCGGCCGACCTCGCCGACCACCAGGCCGCGGCGCACGAGTTCGCCGTACACCCTGCTGGCGGTCGACGCCGCGATCCCGCGGTCTCGCGCGAAGCGGCGCTGGGTCGGCAGCCGCTCCCCCGCCCGCAGCCGCCCGGCGGCGATGTCAGCGGCGACCAGATCCGCGATCTCCCGATAGGCCTGTGTCATTCCAGCTCCTCGAACCTCGCGATTGCACCGAGAGCAAGATTATCATTGATCCGAGGTTTCTCAGTGCATATCGTGGGGAGGTCAGTCCCCCCGATCCAAGGAGAAACAACGATGCCGACAGCATCGATCGGCGACCTCACCGTCGCCTACGACGAGGCGGGCAGCGGTGACCAGGCGCTGATCCTGGTGCACGGCCATCCGTTCGACCGCAGCATGTGGCGGCCCCAGCTCGAGCGGTTCGGCCGGCCGGGCCGCCGTGTGGTCACCGCCGATCTGCGCGGCTACGGAGCGACCTCGGTGGTCCCGGGTACGACGACGTTCGAGACCTTCGCGCGGGACGTGATCGGCCTGGCCGACCACCTGGGCATCGGCACCTTCGTCCTCGGCGGCCTGTCGATGGGCGGCCAGATCGTGATGGAGACGTACCGGCTCTTCCCCGAGCGCATCACCGGGCTGATCCTGGCCGACACCTCGGCGCAGGCCGAGACCCCGGCCGGCCGCACGATCCGGCACCAGATGGCCGACCGGCTGCTGACCGAGGGCATGGGTCCGTACGCCGAGGAGGTGCTCACCAAGATGGTTGCCCCCAGCAACGTCGCCACACTGCCCGAGGTGGCCGAGAACGTCATGCTGATGATGCTGGCGGCGCCGCCGGCCGGTGCGGCCGCCGCGCTGCGCGGCCGCGCGGATCGACCGGACTACCTGGAGACGTTGGAGGGCGCCGCCGTACCCACCCTGGTCGTCGTCGGCAGCGACGACGCCTTCACTCCGATCGCCGACGCCGAGCTGATGCACAAGACGCTGCCGGACTCGATCCTGGCCGTCATCGAGGGCGCCGCCCATATGCCGAATCTCGAGCGCGAGGACGAGTTCAACGCAATCCTGGACGCGTTCCTGACCTCGGTGGAGCAGCGGTGAGCGCGACTCCGCGCAAGACAGTCTTCGTCACCGGCGCGAGCAGCGGCTTCGGTGCCGCCATCGCCCGCCGGTTCGCCACCGACGGACACCGGGTCGTCGCGGCGGCGCGGCGCGCCGAGAAGGTCGCCGACCTCGCCGCCGAGCTCGGACCTGCTGTTCTGCCGATCACGCTCGACGTGCGCGACCGCGCGGCCGTCGCAGCCACCTTGACGAATCTGCCGGACGACTTCGCCGCCGTGGACGTCCTGGTCAACAACGCCGGTCTCGCGCTCGGGCTCGCACCGGCGCAGGAGGCCGACCTCGACCAGTGGGAGCAGATGATCGCGACCAACTGCACCGGGCTCGTAACCTGCACGCGCGCCCTGCTGCCGGGCATGGTCGAACGAGGCACCGGGCACGTCGTGAACCTCGGCTCTGTTGCGGGTAGCTACCCGTACCCGGGCGGCAACGTCTACGGGGCGACCAAGGCCTTCGTCCACCAGTTCAGCCTCAACCTGCGCAGCGATCTGCACGGCACGGGCGTCCGGGTGACCTCGATCGAGCCAGGGTTGTGCGGCGGCACCGAGTTCTCGGTGGTCCGCTTCGGCGGCGACGAGGAGAAGGCGGGCCACGTCTACGACGGCATGCAGCCGCTGACCGCGGACGACATCGCCGAGTCCGTGTACTGGGCCACCTCGCAACCCGCGCACGTCAACGTGAACACGATCGAACTGATGCCGGTGGCACAGAGCTTCGCGCCGTTCCAGATCCACCGCGCGTGAAAACAGCTCATCGGTACGCCGATCCCCGAAGGACCGCGGACCCGTTGATGGACGGGTCCGCGGCCTTGTCAGTTTTGCCTACTTTGCCGGGAAGCTCCGGCCGGTCAGCGAGCGGATCGCCTGCTCACCCGACTGACCGCGGAACCCCACGGCGTACTTGTACTGCTGGACGACTCCCGGAGCCGTCAGATCGACCGCACCGAGAGTGCTCGTGGTGAGCACCCGGGTCCAGCCCTGGCCGGCATCGGTCCAGGTGGTGATGTTGTTGCCGTCGACAACAAATGCCCATTTGCCGCCCTTGACGATCGGCGGCCCGGCGGCGCAGCAGGACCCCTGCAGCCGACCGTCGACGACGACGTCGATCCCGCCGGTGCCGTTCTCACCGGTCCAGGCCGCGATGTAGTTGCGCGCGTCCTTGACCAGACCGATGAACAAGGCATCCATCACCGGGCTGTGACCGACGAAGTTCTCCGGTGAGATCGCCACGACCGCCTTGGGACTGAGCGGTCCGGACTTGTGGGTGACGTAGCTGTAGTACGCCGGTTCCGCGGTCGCCCGCAGGAGTCCGCCGCCGAAGCTCAGCTGCGGCTTGATCTCGCCACTCGACGGTTCGAAGGTGACGTAGTCGCCCGAGGTGTCGGTGTCGAACTCGTCCTCCACGCCGACAACCGGGAACGCCTCGGGCCGGAACCTCACCTCCTGCACCCCACGGGCCTGAACGGCCTTCCGGACACCATTGTCGGTCCACAGCGCTGTTCCGACCGCCTCGGCCACGATGCCCGGCACCACGTCCTCCGGTGCCTGCACCTGGAAGGCAACGTGGGTGTAGGCGGCCGGAGCCAAGTTGGCCACCGTGGCGGGCCCGATCGGCGTAGCGGTCCAACCCGCCGGCAGATCGAGCTTCGCGCGGACGTCACGTACGGTCCGCGTCGTGTCGTTCACCACCGACACCACGGCCACGCCCGCGTTGTTCGCATCGAGGGCCGCAGGAGCTAGCGATACCCCCGGCCGATCGGTCACCGTGGCCCGCGGCTTCGGCACGACCGTGGAGACCTTGCCGGCCACTACCCGCGGCGGAGCACCTTGTACGCCGGCGTGCAGACCGAAGACCTGCAGACCACCGCCGTCGGAACTGAGCCTGATCCGGACCTTGTCCTTGCCCGCGGGGACCGGGATCGCGACCTGGTAGCCGTAGTGGTTGGCGTCGCCGCGCCCGTACCGGCCGTGCGCGCGGGCCGCGATGCCGAGCGGATCCCACGGGTCGTCCGGCAGGACTTCCGATCGAACCGCTCGCCCGTCGACACTGACGGTCAGCTTGGTCGGGAACTTGCGCGCCCCGGTGGGCCTGATGCCGTCGGTGACGCCTGGCGCCTCGTTCGAGGACGCCTCGAGCAGCAGGGTGCCGCCGGAGCGCGGGACGGTCGCGTCGTACTCGAACCAACCGCGTCCGACACCGAGGATCTGCTGCGAGCCGCCCGCGACGTCGACCTTCGAGCCACCGGACCACGACTGCGCGACCGGCTTGGTCGGATCGAAGGCACCGTCCTCGGGCCGGCCGTCGTCGAAGCTGAGCAGATTCTCGGCGACGGTCTTCCCGCCGGCCTCGAGCCAGACCCAGACGTAGCCGGTCCGCAGGTTCTCCGGCACCCGGACCTGCACCGTCCCGGCGTCGGTGACCTGGTACTGCAGCGGCGCTACCACCTTCGACCCGCCGATCAGTGGGTCGACCCACTTCCCTTCTCGGTTGCTTCCGGCAACCTTCCAGCGCAGGGTCGCCTTGCGCAGGTCGAGGTCGCTGAAGTGGCTCAGCTTCACCGGCAGCGAGATCTCGTCGCCGGGCGTGATGCTCGCCCGGCTGTCCCGGACGATCGCGACCATGTCGTCACCGTGCACCAGCTCGGACCCGACCAGCCGGCCGTTGTGATCCTTGAACAGCGTTCCCCGATCCTGCCGGTCGTAGCTGAACGGGCTGACGATCTCGTCCTCCTGGTCGGCCACCTGCACGCCGCTGTACCCGGCCGACTTGGGCAGCGCGCGGACAAGGCTCATGTTGGTGAGCTGCTCGCCGGTGTTGAAGGCCATCTCGCTCATCAGCCAGGGCTGACCGGCCTGCACGCCCTCGTCGAAGTTGCGCTTCGACCCCGGCACGAGCTCGTCGGAGAATGTCTTCACGTACGGCGCGAGCTCGTCGTACCCGCCGTACCCGGCGTGGATGTCGTTGATGTCGGTCGCACCGGTGTGGCCGTTCTCGCAGCAGGCCGAGTTGTCGTCGACCAGGACGCCGGGGAACTGCTGGTGGGTGAGCGCGACCAGGTCCTTGATGTACGGGATCGCGGCAGGCATCAGCGGACTCGGTCCGCCGGCCACTCCCCAGCCCTCGTTGAACAGGTTCCAGATCACGATCGAGGGGTGGTTACGGTCCCGGGCCAGGCTGCTGCGCAGCGCCGTCTCGAAGTAGCCCTTGGCCCCCTCGCCGTAGGCCGCCCGGCCGAAGTTCGGCATCTCGTGCCAGACGAGCAGCCCGATCTTGTCGGCCCAGTGGTAGTACGACGGCTCGAACAGCTTGACGTGGCTGCGGACCATGTTCAGCCCGAGTTTCTGGACGGCGCGCAGGTCGTACAGGACCGATCCGCGGCCGGGGTTCGCCGCCGTGCCGGTGACCAGATCGGCTCCGGTGACCTCACCCGTCGGCGTGTGGATGCCCCACGGGTTGTAGCCCTGGTCGAGCGTTCCGCGCAGGTAGATCGGCTGGTTGTTCAGCCAGATGTACTGGTAGTCGCCGTTCGAGCCCGGCGCGGCCCGGCGCTCGATCGACCGCAGGCCGAAGGTCGCCCGGACGCCGTCGCGATGCGCGCCTGCGGAGCTGACGGTCACGTCGGCCTGGTAGAGGTTGGGCTTGCCGATGTCCCAGAGCTTCGGCTTCGCGATCGGCAACCTGAGCCGCGCGTGGCCGTCGACGACCGGCGCCTGGCCGGTGGCGACCCGGTGTCCGGACGGGTCCGTGACGACCACCGTCGCCCGGTCGGCCGCGCCCGCGACCGGTACGTCGACGTCGACCGCTGCCGTCGAAGGCGTCCGGGAGGTGCCGCTGAAGGTGACCACCGGGTTGAGACCGACCTCGCTGATCGTTGCCTCGGACACCGGTTCGATCCAGACCGACTGCCAGATCCCGCCGGAGTTGGTGAACCGGTCCCGGCGACCGATCAGCCGCTCCTGCGCCTGGTCGACGACGGGAGCGACGACCTTCACCGCGAGCGTGTGCGTCGAACCCGGCGCCAGTTTGCCGAGGTCGATGCGCAGCTCGGAGTCACCGGTCTCGGTGAACGGCTGCACCTGCTGACCGTCCAGCCAGACCGCCGATCCCCAGTTCGTGGCACCGATCCGCAACCGCGTGCCCTGCCCCGCGAAGGAGGCCGGCACCGTGAAGCTGCGGCGGTACCAGACCGCTCCGGTGTACGCCGCGAAGGCGCCGCGGTAGACGTCGTCGGTCGCGAGGTCCTGCTCACCGAAGGCGGCCAGCGACTGGTAGGAGAACGGCACCTGGATGGCCTTGCCCAGCGGTGATCCCGGGGTTCCGGTGCCCTGGGGATCGAAGTCGAACGACCAGGTGCCGTTGAGGCTCAGCCATGATCGCGCGCCGAACGGTCGCCGGTCGGCGTCAGGCCGGGGGTACTCGGCTCGCGGCGGCTTGTTCTGTCGGGCCAGCCGCATCGTCGCGACACCCGAGTCGGGAGTGACCACCGACGTGAACGAGTAGCCCTCCTTGGCGGCGATCACGGACGGGCTACCGGACGGGACCTCGGTGAGCGAGAACGTCCCGTCCGCACTGCTGACGGCGTACCGATCGGTCCGGGCGGCATGCACCGAAGCGCCGGCCACTGCCCGGCCGGCGCTGTCGAGGACCTTGCCGCGAACGGTTCGTGGCGTACCACTGACGACCGCGGGCGCGATCGCCGGCGCGGCACTCGTCCGCGCGGCGCTGGGCGCCGGCGGTGGCTGGGACATAGCGGGGGTGGACAACGTGAGGACGAGCGGTACGGCGGCGAGCAGCGTGATCGCCGGTCTGAGCAGCATGCGCATGACGGCTCCGATCGTGGCGGGCGAACGAGGCAGGACAACTCATCGCGCAAGCCGGCACCGCGCTGCCGAACGAACTCCCGGCGGCGTCTTGTGCGACCTCGCGCTCTGGGCTTAAATTCCCTAATAACGGGATCCTGAAGATAGATTCGCGATATCGAAGATGTCAACACCGTACGCGAGGGGAGAATCGGTGACAGAGATACGGATGGCCGTGGTCGGGCTGGGCCCGCGGGCCACGGGAACGTGGATCCCGTTGCTGCGGCAGGTGCCCGGATTCCGCATCGTCGCGGTGCACGATCCGCTGGAAGTGCGGACCGATCGGGCAATGGAGCTGATCGACGACGCCACGGTCACGCGGCATGAGAGCTGGGACGACGTACTGGCCGACCCGGCTGTCGACGCCATCGCCCTGACCGTGCGCTGCCGTGAGCAGGGCGCGATGGCCGCCGAGGCGCTGGAGGCCGGAAAGCACGTACACGCAGAGGTTCCGGCGGCACACAGCATCGAGGACTGCTGGCGGATCGCCCTGGCCGCGGAGCGCAGCGGCCTGGTGTACCAACTGGCCGAGCAGACCCGGTACTGGGGATTCGTGGACGCCTGGCGCGAACTGCGCGAGTCCGGCCGGCTGGGCACTGTCACCCTCTGTGAAGCGCAGTACTTCCACTACCACCCGGAGGGCATGTTCATCGATCCGCGCACCGGCGACGCGATCGGGCCCCAGGATCTCGCCGACCACCCGGACGCCATCGCGTCCTGGACGCAGGACATGCCGCCGATCCACTACCTGCCGCACTCGCTCAGCCCGATGCTCAAGGTGCTCGACGACCGGGTCGTCGAAGTAGTTGCCATGAGCACCGAGTCGCCGTCGCTGGTGCACCCCGAGCTGACCCAGCCCGATCTGCAGATGGCGCTGATGAAGACCCGGCGCGGCACGATCCTGCGGATGGCGACCAGTTTCGTCCAGCCACACCCGGACGGGAACTGGCACTGGTACCAGGTCAGCGGTACCGCCGGCCACGTCGAGTGGAAGCGGTCGGTCAAGGACTCGCCCCGGATGTGGCTGGCCGGCCAGCAGATGCACGATCTCGCCGAGGTCGACTGGCGCTACGAGCGCACCGACGCGCCGCGCGGGGCTCGCGGCAGCGGGCACGGTGACGCCGACTACTACACCCAGGTCGCGTTCCGGGACGCCGTACTGGGGACCAGACCGCCCGAGTTCGACGTGTACGCCGCACTGGAGACCGCGGCTCCCGCGATTCTCGCCGCGACCTCGATCGAGCGCGGCAGCGTCCCGCTCCGGGTTCCAGACTTCCGGCCAGGCCCCGATCGGGCCGCCGGTCAGGACCTCAGCACCACCCCGCCCCATCCGAAAGGAACATGATGCGATTCCGCCCAACCGCTCTCGCCCTCGCTCTCACCGTCGTCGCCGGCCTGGCCGGTCAGCAAGCCGTCCACTCGGCCGATTCCCACCGCCCGAAACCGCACGCCCCGCAACTCCTCGGTGACGTGGTACCGGTGGGAACCGGCACGCCCGTCAAGCTGATGCCGCTGGGAGACTCCAACACCGAGGGCGTCGACGTCGTCTACGAGGGCTACCGCGGTGACCTGTGGCACCTGCTCACCAGCGACGGCCGCCCGGTCGACTTCGTCGGCTCGCTCAGCGCCGGCGCCGCGAACCTGCCCGACAGGAATCACGAAGGCCACGGTGGCTGGACGATCCAGGGCATCTACGACAACGTGATCGGCTTCATGAACGCCGCGCACCCCGACGTCATCACGCTCCAGATCGGCACGAACGACATGAACACCGAGGAGCTGGTGGCCGCGGCCCCGGGCCGGCTCGCCGCGCTGATCGACCGGATCGGCCAGACCGACCCGAAGGTGAAGCTGTTCGTCACCACCATCCCGCCGATCGTCTCCGAACTCGGGCAACGCCGGGCGCAGGGCTACAACGCCACCATCGCGCCGATCGTCGAGCAGCGCAGGCGGGCCGGGCAGAAGGTCGCGTTCGTCGACACCGGCTCCGGTTACGTCCAGCCGCACGACTTCGGTGACCCGGTGCACGTCCTGTACGGCGCGGCTTCGAAGGGCGCACTGCGGTGGTACGACGCCCTCACCGGCCAGACCTCCACCCGCTACGAGGCCGAACAGAACTCCACCGCGACGGTCGTCCATGCGCAGCGCGACACGAACTACTCCGCGTCCGGTGGCACGAAGGTGGGCAACATCGACTACGCCGACAGCTCGGTGACCTTCAAGGTCAACGCCGCCGCCGCAGGTAAGTACCGCGTCCACCTGCGCGGCGCGAACGGTACGGGCACGACCTGTACGCACAACTTCTCCGTGAACGGCGGTACGGCGAGCACCGTGTCCTACCCGTCGTACGGCACCACACTGGAGCACTGGCGGATGTGGAGCATGCAGAAGGTCGACATCAGGCTCCCGGCCGGACCGAGCTCCCTCAAGATCACCAAGGGAACCTGCTCCGCCGAGCTCGACTCGCTGGACCTGACCGGACCGAAGAACTGACGTTCGTCGTCCCAGAACGGATCTGATTGCTATGACCTTTGCAGTTCTCGTCCGCAGCGGCGGCCGGGCCGGGCGCTACGGGCACTACCTCGCCGAGATCTGTCGCGGCGAAGGCCTGGTCGACCATGAGGTGCTCGATCTCGACACCGTGACCACACCACTGCCGGAGCTGCTCCAACGCTTCTCCGCGATTGTCGTCTCGGCAGGCGGTGTCCACAGGGCCGAAGCCGATGCCCTGCACAACTATGTCTCTGCCGGTGGAGGTCTGGTCCTCGTCCAGCCGTCCCGACTGCTGGCTGAGCGATTCGGCTTCGACCCGGCCGACCGGACTGTCAATCCGGCGTACGTCGGCATCGATCGATCGCACCCGATCACCGCGGGGTTCGATCCGCACCCCGTCCAGACGCACGTAACGGTGGACCTGTACGCCAGAGTCCCACCGGGTGAGGCTGTGGCCACCGTCTGGCTCGATGCCACCACGACGTCCCCGCACCACGCGGTCACCCGGCTCGACGTGGCAAGGGGGCAGGTGGTCGTCTTCCACTACGACCTGCCCCGGGCGGTCGCGCGTCTGCGGCACGGCGATCCGGATCGGGTCGGCAGCCGGAGCCTGGGCTTCCTGCCCTACCGGCAGGCGGACCTTCTCGAAGGCCACGTCGATCGCTCCTGCTGGCACCTGCCCCAGGCCGAGATCCATGGCCGGCTGCTCGTCAACGCGATCACAGCGGTGTCGACCGCACCTGTGCCTCGCTGGTGGTACTACCCGGACGCGGCGATGACAACGCTCGTCATCCAGGACTCCGACGACGATTGGTCGACCAAGGAGCAGTTCGACCAGATCCTCGCCTCGGCGGACGAATTCGAGTTCCACGACACCTTCTACCTGATGCTCGGCAACCGGCCGACGGTCCTGACCGACAGCGACGTCGCAGACCTCCGCGCCTCGGGACACTCGTTCGGCATCCACCACGACGCCCTCGAGGACTGGGCCGAGGGCGAGGACCAGGAACTGGTGATCGAACAGATCGTCCGCCGGGACGTCGCGGAGTTCGAACGGCGCTTCGGTCGCCGGCCACTGGTCAATCGCAACCACTGCCTTGTCTGGCAGGGGTACGTCGACCTCGCCCGGCTCTGGTCCGAACTGGGAGTCCGGATGGACTTCAACGCCCAGGGCATGGGCGACGCCTGGCTCAACTACACCAACGGCTCGTCCAGGCCGCTACGGTACGTCGACCTGGACGGCACCGTGATCGACACCTACCAGCAACCCACCCAGGTGTTCGACGACCTGTCGCTGGTGGAGCGGTTGGGTGGCGACCCCGACAGCGAGGCGGCCGCTGTCGCCGACCATCTACGGTCCCAGATGCAAGCCGGACACGGTCCACTCTCGATGCAGTCCCATCCCGTCTCGTTCGCGACGTACAGCGCGAAGTTCTTCCGCGCGGTCTGGCGGGCGGCCCGAGCCCTGGGCGTGCAGATCTGGAGCGCGGAGGAATGGGCCCGGCACACCCTGGCGAGAGATTCCTCGACCGTCCGCAGCCAATCGGACCAGCGATCCTGGACCGTCACCGCCCGCGGCATCCATGGCCGGTCGACCTTGATGATCCCCGTCGCCGGGACTGACCCGGCCCCGGCCGCAGTGGTCGACGGCCACCGCGTCCTGACCCACCCGATCGTCATCCACGGCATCACCTACCTGCCGATCCCGCTGGAAGCGTCAGAAGCAGGAATCGTCCACTCCGTGACTCTTGAGGGAGACTCCCCTGCTCTGAGACAGCACTGAACGTCGGCTCTGGCGGGTCAGCGCGACGCCGGCGAGCACGACGGCCATGCCTGCAAGGAGACGCGGGCTCACGTGCTCACCCAGAAAGGCGGCGCCGAGCGCGACCGACACGACCGGGACCAGATAGCCAACGGTCGCTGCAGTGGTCGCGCCCTCGTCGGCGATGATTCGGTAGTTGAGGTAGAACGAAACGCCGGTGCCGCACGTCCCCAGGACCGTCACAGCGATCAGTACGGACGGAGCTGCCTGCACCGGCGTCAGCCCACCCAGAGGAAGAGCCAGTGCGCTGAGCCCTGCTGCCAATGCCAGTTGACTCGCTGCCAAGGCAATGGTCGCCGTCGACTTTCCGACCAGATAACGGGCCATGTAGACGAAGCCGACCGCTTGGCTCGCCGCCGCTCCAAGGAGCGCGAGAGCGCCCCAACCGTCGACGGCACCATGGCGCCAGGGAGCGAAGATCAGCAAGGTCCCGGCGAATCCGAGCAGGACGCCACCGAGCCTGGCCCGATCGGAACGGAGCACGAACCCGATCGCGGCGGTCCACAAGGGATTCGTCGCGGCCAGCACGCCGGCGACTCCCGAGTCGACAGTTCGTTCTCCGAGCGCATACAGAGTGAACGGCGCGACATTGCAGAAGAACGCGGCCACCCCGAGATGCAGCCACGCCGATCGGCCCCGCGGTACGCGCTGGCTTGTGCAGAACGCGAGTACCAACAAAGCGGCCGCGCCGAGCACGCACCGGGCCAGCGTGATCTGTACGGGCGTCAGTCCGGCCAGCGCCACTTTGATCCAGAGGAAGCCCGATCCCCACAACAGCGCGAGAGCGCCCATCCGGACCGGCGTACCGCTGACCATCTGAACGCCTCTCCGCTCCCTTGTGCTCGTCCCACCCTCGCCCGGCACACTTCGCAGGACAAGTGAAAAGTTCCGCACGACCGTTAAGGTCACCTTCATGCTCGATGTACGGAGAATGCAGATCCTGCGAGCGGTGGTCAGCAGCGGATCGGTCACGGCAGCCGCGGGGAACCTCGGGTACACGCCGTCCGCGATCAGCCAGCAGATCGCGACGCTGGAGAAGGAGGCCGGCATCGCCTTGCTCGAACGCGTCGGGCGTGGCGTCCGGCCGACCGCCGCCGGGCGGCTGCTGACCGAGCACGCCGCCGTCATCGGCCAGCAGGTCGCCGACGCGGAAACCGCACTCGCCGAGCTGCGCGCCGGGCGGACGGGCCGGCTGACCGTCCGATACTTCGCCACCGCCGGATCCGCGCTGATGCCGCCGGCGATGGCACGGTTCCGCCGCGACTTTCCGGCAGTCCACGTCGACCTCAAAATCGTCGATCCGGACGATCCACTCGTCGAGGTGGAACGCGATCGAGCCGACCTCGCGATCGTGGTCCGGCCGGCGGAGCGGCCGCGTCCCGGTATCCGGCTCGTGCATCTGCTCGACGATCCGTACCGCGCCGTACTGCCGAGAAAACACCGCCTGGCAGCGAAACGCGTGATCGACCTGACCGACCTCGCGGACGAACCCTGGGTGAACTGCGAGCAGGCCGGGGCCTGCCTGGACACGGTCCTCGACGCCTGCGCGGCGGCCGGATTCACCCCCCGCATCGACGTCGAGAGCGACGACTACGCCAGCGCCCAGGCTTTCGTCGCCGCCGGCCTCGGCATCAGCCTCATGCCCCAGATGGCCCTCGGCAGCCGTCCACCCGGCATCGTCATCCGCCCGGTCCGCCACCCCGAACCCATCCGCCCCATTTACGCCGCCCTCCGCAACAGCGCGGCAGCCAACCCACCCGTGACCTACCTCCTCGAGGCCCTCCAGGAAGCCGTGCGTTGCTAGTGGCAACGAGCGTGTCCGGCACTTGTTCCGGTCAGGGCCGTTTTAGCCGACGCCGCAGGCGGACGGCTCGCCGGCGTGGTGTCGTGGCGGGGAACTAGTTTAATTAGGCAACCACTTCGGGTCGTTGCCTAATGCATCCGATGAGGCGTTGACAGCGTGTGATCCTTCACCTAACGTCTGAGATTAGTTACGAATTGTGATCGGCAGGACGGGCCTTGGACGGCTGTCGCCGATCGAACGGGGTGCGAACACGCCATCAAGGTGGCGGGACCTGCATGGTCCTGCTGCTCGTGGCGGTCTGCCCGATGTCCTGTTACCGGGCCTGGACCCGCCTGGATCGCTCGATGTCGTTCCTTACGACCGCGGATCCT
>NZ_JBFAXQ010000028.1:0-91055 GCF_040680855.1 Kribbella sp. NPDC051952 | reverse complement strand
GCCCGCTCCAAGTAGCGGGCCGGCGCCGGCGGCACCCGCCGGGGGATCGGGTGCCCGGAACGCGGTCCGGAGGTGTCAGACCGCGGTAGGGAACGTGAGCTGCGGGCCGTCGACCGACTCCTCGGGCCAGCGGGTGGTGACGGCCTTCGCACGTGTGTAGAACGCGACGCCCTCGGGGCCGTGAACGTGATGGTCGCCGAACAGCGAGTCTTTCCAGCCGCCGAAGGAATAGAACGCCATCGGCACCGGGACCGGGACGTTGACGCCGATCATCCCGACCTGCACAGAGCGCTGGAACACCCGGGCAGCCTGGCCGCTGCGGGTGAAGATCGCCGTACCGTTGGCCCAGGGGTTGCGGTTCACGAGGCTGATCGCCTCGTCGAGTGAGCCCACCCGGACGACGACCAGGACCGGACCGAAGATCTCGTTGCGGTAGACATCCATCTCGGGGGTGACGTGGTCGAACACGGTCGGGCCGACGAAGAAACCGTTGCCCTGGACATCGATCTCGCGGCCGTCGACGACGAGGTCCGCGCCCGCGTCGACACCGGAGCCGATGTAGTCCCGGATCCGCTCGAGCGCGTCCGGTGACACGACCGGACCCATCTCGGCACCGGCCTCCAACCCCGGACCGACCTGGACGGCCTGCGCCAGCTTGCCGACCCGCTCGACCAGAGCGTCGGCCACGTCGCCGACCGCGACGGCAACGGAGATCGCCATACAGCGCTGGCCCGAGGAGCCGTACGCCGCGGCGATCAAGTGGTCCGCAGCCTGGTCGAGATCGGCATCCGGCAGTACGACGGCATGGTTCTTCGCGCCACCGAGTGCCTGGACCCGCTTGCCCTCGCGGGTCGCCCGCTCGTGCACGTACTGCGCGATCGGCGTCGAGCCGACGAACGACACCGCGGCGATGTCCGGGTGGTCGAGGATCGCGTCGACCGCGACCTTGTCACCGTGGACGATGTTGAGGACGCCGTCGGGCAGGCCGGCGTCCGCATAGAGGTCGGCGAGGAAGTTGGACGCCGACGGGTCGCGCTCGGAAGGCTTGAGCACGAACGTGTTTCCGGTAGCGATCGCGATCGGGTGCATCCACAGCGGGACCAGCGCGGGGAAGTTGAACGGCGTGATGCCGGCACAGACGCCGAGCGGCTGGCGGAACGAGAACAGGTCGACGTCGGTCGAGACCTGGTCGGAGTACTCGCCCTTGAGCAGTTGCGGGATCCCGCAGGCGAACTCGATCACCTCCATGCCCCGGACGACCTCGGCGCGGGCGTCGTCGAGGACCTTGCCGTGTTCGGCGGAGATGATCCGCGCGAGGTCGTCGTGGTACTTCTCGACAAGGTTGCGGAAGGCAAACATCAGTCGCGAGCGGCGCATCACCGACGTCTCGGCCCAGCCCGGCAAAGCCGCACGTGCCGCTTGTACGGCGGCATCGACGTCGGCTACCTCCGCGAGGTAGACGTCGGCCTGGTGCTCGCCGGTCGCGGGGTTCCAGACCGGGACGGTGCGGCTCGACTCGCCGATGGTGCTCCGGCCGCCGATGCGGTGTTCGATGGTCTTGATGATGCTCACTGGCTGCTCACCCTTCTGATCGGTTCTCAAGGAGTTCGGTGGACCGTCGGCTCAGACGATGAGGTCCCCGCCGTTGATGTCGACGGCCGCACCGGTGATGTAGGCGGCCCGGTCGGAGGCGAGGAAGGCCACCAGCTCGGCGACCTCCCAGGGCAGGCCGACCCGAGGCACGGGGAAGGACCGGGTCGCGCGCTCGAGTGACGCGTCGGGGAGCAGACCGCGGGCCATCGGTGTGTCGATCAGACCCGGGCAGACGGCATTCACCGTGACTCCGTCCGGCCCGCAAGCCGTCGCCAGGTGCCGGGTGAGCCCGAGGACGCCGTGCTTCGCGGTCGTGTAGTGCGCGCCACCGACGGTACTGATGGTCTTGCCGGCAGTGGAGGAGAAGTTGACGATCCGGCCCCAGCGGCCGTAACGCATCGCCGGCAGCACTCGCTGGCAGCACAGGAACGTCCCGTTCACGTTCACTGCGAGCACCCGGCACCACTCGTCATCGGTGATGTCCTCGAACGACGTGGCCGGCGCGATGCCTGCCGCGTTGACCAAGATGTCCAGCCGGCTGTGCTCCGCCAGCAGCGAGGCGAACGCCCGGTCGACCTGCTCGCCGTTCGTGACGTCAACCGCGAGCGACTGGACGCGGTCCGCCGGCACATCCAGCATCGACGCCAGCTCGGCCCGGCCGGGAGCCGAGAGATCGAGGACTGCGACGGTCGCGCCGCGGCGGACCAGCGCGTGCACGGTCGCGAGACCCATGCCGCTCGCACCACCGGTCACGATCGCGACCCGGCCCTCGAGTTCCGTGCTGTCCGCGCTGGTCGGCGCGTGGAGCCCCACGTCGGCGGTCACGCGACGGCCATCACGGTGGACGCGCGAGCGAAGGCGGCTGCCGCGAGTTCGAGTTGGGCGGTGGTGTGTGCGGCGGAGACCTGCACCCTGATCCGCTCCTCGCCCGCCGGTACGACGGGATGCGACAGCGCGAAGGCAAGTACCCCGTCTCGCCGGAGTGCGGCCGCTACGTCGCGGGCGAGCGAACCGCCGCGCAGCATCACCGGGATGATCGGGTGGTCACCGGGCAGTACGTCGTACCCGAGATCGCTCAATGCTTTGCGGAGCCAGGCTGTGTTGGCTGCCAGGCGTTCTCGGAGATTGGGGCTTCGTCGCGCGATCCGGATCGCCGTGATCGCCGCAGCGGCCAGGGCCGGTGCCATCGCATTGGTGAAGATGTACGGGCGTGAGGACTGTCGCAGCGTCTCCACGACCGCGTGTGAGCCGGCGACGAAGCCTCCGGCGCCACCGCCGAGCGCCTTGCCCAGTGTTCCTGTCAGTACGTCGATGCCGCCGTCCAAGCCGTAGTACTCAGCGGTGCCTGCGCCGGTTGCGCCAAGCACGCCCGTTGCGTGGGAGTCGTCGACCATGAGCGCCGCGTCGTACTGTCGTGCGAGTCCGACGAGCTGAGGCAGGGCAGCGATGTCGCCGTCCATGCTGAAGACTCCGTCGGTGACGATGAGCCGGTGGCGAGCGTCCGCTCCGGCGGCAAGACGGCGCTCGAGGTCGGCGAGATCCGCGTGGCCGAAGACCTGCCGCCGGGCCGACGACAAGCGGATGCCGTCGATCAGACTGGCGTGGTTCAGCGCGTCGCTGAAGACGGCGTCGGACCGGCCGAGCAGGGCGTCGAAG
This sequence comes from Kribbella sp. NPDC051952, assembly GCF_040680855.1. NCBI lineage: Bacteria > Bacillati > Actinomycetota > Actinomycetes > Propionibacteriales > Kribbellaceae > Kribbella > Kribbella sp. NPDC051952. The sequence continues at coordinate 87,806 of NZ_JBFAXQ010000028.1, read as the reverse complement.
GTGCCGAGGTTCGCGTCGAAGCAGGAGCCGTACAGCACGGCGTCCTCGGCTCCGACCAGGTCCGCGATGGCAGCCTCGAGCTGGCCGTGGATGTCGCGCGTGCCGCACAGTACGCGTCCCGCGGAGACTCCGAGTCCCAGGTCGCGCAGTGCCCGCTGCGCCGATTCGAGCACCTCCGGGTCGCCGGCGAGTCCGAGGTAGTCGTTGGCGGCGAAGTTCACGAGCATCTCGCCGTCGACCCGCAGTACCGATCCTTGGATGCCCGAGGCAACGAGATCGTGGCGAAGCCCGGACGTTGTCCGGCGTACGTCGAGGTCTGTCTGGAGCCGGGCCAGCAATGCCGCGTTCACAGCCCGCTCCAGTCCGCGCAATCGACGACCTTGAATCCACGGCTGGGGAACACCTTGTCCATGAAGAAGTCGTGCATGGCCTGATCGCCGTCGGCACAGCCGTCACGCAGTACGGTCACGTGGTAGCCACGGTCTGCCGCGTCGTAGCACGTGGCGGCCACCATTGCGCTGGTCGCGACGCCGGCGATCGTGACAGAGTCGACGCCACCCGCGCGCAGCACTAGGTCGAGATCCGTGCCGGCGAACGCGCTGGCACGACGCTTCAGTACGACGACATCCTCGTCGGTGACCGGCAGGTCGAGCTCGGTCCCGGCGGATCCCTCATGGAAGGCGTCCCCGGCTTCGTAGAACCCTCGCATCAGCGCGTTGTCCGGCGGCAGGTCGGCCCCGTTGACCCGGAACGCGAAGTGCACGAACACCACCCGCACTCCGGCCGCGCGAGTTCGCGGGAGCAGCTCGGTGAGCGGCGGTACGACGCGGCCGGCGAACGGATAATTCCTGGTGATGCCCTGCTGGAGATCGCCGATGACGAGCGCATCGGTCACGACAGCCTCCCGTCCAGGCTCTCCATCCGGCGCCCTGTGGTCAGGAGTACGACGATGCCGCCGGCCATGATGATCGCGATCGCCAGCAGTGCGTAGGTGAAGTTGCCGGTCGCAGTCTTGATGTATCCGGTGATGTAGGGGCCGACGAAGCCGCTGAGATTGCTGACGGAGTTGATCAGCGCGATCCCGGAGGCGGCGGCCGCGCCGGTCAGCCCGATCGCCGGGATCCGCCAGAACTGACCCATTGCGGTGATGATCCCGGCAACACTCAGGCAGACCGCGAGAACGAACAGAGTGCCGCTGTTCGCGAACGTCGCCAGCACCAGCCCGGTCGCACCGAAGATCATCGGTACGACCGTCGCCGTGACCGCGGTCGTGCGACCGGCGAAGCGGGCCCAGGCGAGCAGAGCGACGACGGACGCCGCCCAGGGGATCGCGGACAGCAGCACGCTGCTGACATCGCCGGCCGGACCGATGCTGTTGCGCATGGACGCGATCATCGTGGGCAGGAAGTACGCCAGCGGATACAGCCCGAACGCGATCGAGAACCAGGTCACGGCCATCGCCCAGACCCGTGGACTGACCAACGCCTCGCGCAAACCGGTGAGGGCACCATGGGCGCAGTGTTCGGCGGCCTCGGCCGCGAGGGTCGTCTCGATGGCGTTCTTCTCCTGGTCGTCGAGCCACCGCGCGTCCCGCGGACGGTTCGGCAGCAGGCAGAAGATCAGGACGCTGACGACGACGGTCAGCGCACCCTCGACCAGGAACAGCGCCCGCCAGCCGGAGATGCCGAGGATATTCTGGCCCCACTCGAGCACGGCGGCGGCCAGCGGAGAGCCGATGATCGCCGAGATCGGCGTCATCAGAATGAACAGCGACAGCGCCCAGGACCGCTGCCGGCGCGGGAACCAGAACGTCAGGTACAGCAGGATTCCGGCGCCGAGGCCGGCCTCGGCGAACCCGAGCAGCAGGCGCGCGACGAACAGCCCGGCCGCGGAGTTCACGAGCGACGTCGCGGCGGTGATGAGCCCCCAGGTGATCATGATCCGGGCGATCCAGATCCGCGCCCCGAAGCGGCGCAGCATCATGTTGCTCGGCACCTCGACCAGGATGTAGCCGATGAAGAACAGACCGGCGGCGAGCCCGATCTGCTGGCTGGTCAGGCCCAGGTCACGCGACATCGGCGCCGCGATGTAACCCAGGTTCGCGCGGTCGGTGAAGCTCGCCACGTAGGCGAGGCCGATCAGCGGGGTGATTCGAAGGCCGACCTTGCGCCACGTGCGCGGCGCCACGACGTCCTTGGTGATAGCGGCGGTCGAACTCATCGCAGGTCCAATCGGTGGGTAGGAATAATAGAGCTTCAGCGCGCCTGACCGCGCAGCCCGGCGGTAGCGCTCGCATCGATGACACCGTCCGCGGTGACGACGACGCCGTAGTCCTTGGTGGCTCCCGCATGCGTGACCTTGCCGTCGAGGACGTCCTCGAGAACCCTTTCCGGGTCGCGCTCGAAGGCGGGACCGTGCCCGCCGCCGCCGGCGGTCACATGCCGGTGGCGGTCTCCCGCTGTCATCGTGAAGTGCGGTTTGGAGGACAGCATCCGCTCGTCGTTACCGTCGGGATCGAGGATGTTGAGCGACGGCGTCCCCGGTGCGCCGCCGGCCAGCCCGTAGGGCAGGAACATCCGCCGGTCCGACCTGATCTGCACGGTGGCCTCGGGGGCCAGCAGGGTCATGTCCCGGAACGTCGCCAATCCGCCACGCCAGCGGCCTGCTCCACCGGAGTCCGGCAGATAGCCGTACCCGTCGATGCGGAGGTGACCGGAGCGTTCCAGCTCTTCGATCGGGGTGTTGGTGAGGTTGGAGCCCAGCGCGCTGATCCCGTCCACACCGTCCCGGTCGGGCCGCGCACCCCATGCTCCGGCCAGGGGATCCCACAGCACCGTGGAGTCCCCGTCGGCCTCGACGATGCCGATCGCGATCCCGTTCGGCCCGCCGTCCCCGGCGGCGGGCACCCGGGTGGGGAACACCGGGGCGAGCGCCCCGAGCACCGCGTCGACGATCCGGAAACCCACGAGGCCACGGGCGGCGCGGGCGGCCGGCCGTTGTCCGTTCAGGATCGAGGCCTCGGGGATGACGAAGGTGAACGGCCGGTAGAAGCCGCTGTTGGCCGGGATGTCCGAGGAGAGGACACCTTGCAGGGCGGCATAGCCGGCCGAGCGGGTGAAGGACTCCGTCGCGTTGAGCGCGGAGTTGACCTGCGGCGACGAGCCGGTGAAGTCGAGGTCGATCCCGGTCGCGGACAGCGTGGCCACCACCCGGATCGGGATCGGATCCGAACCGAGGCCGTCGTCGTCGATGTAGTCGGTGAACTCGTACGTCCCCGGAACCGCTTCGGCCAGCGCGGCTCGCAGCAGCGTCTCGGAGTAGTCGAGCAACTCGTCGATGAGGGATACGAGTTCTTCGACACCGTGACGTGCTGCGAGCGCGCGCAGGCCTTCGGCCCCGGTATGGCAGGCCGCCAGTTGGGATTCGAGGTCCCCGCGGAGCAGTTCGGGTTCACGGACATTGCGCAGGATCAGTTGCAGGAACGTCTCGTTCAGTACTCCGGCGTCGATCAGCCGCGACGGCGGGATCTGCACGCCCTCGGCGAAGATACTGGTCGACTGCACGGCCATCGAGCCGGCCGCCCAGCCGCCGACGTCGGTGTGGTTGACGACAGTGACCGAGAATCCCAGCAGAGTTTCTCCGGTGAAGACGGGGGAGACCGCGAAGATGTCCGGCAGGTGCATGCCACCCAGGGACGGGTCGTTCAGCAGATAGAGATCTCCTGGCCGGATCGAGTCGCCGAACGCCTCGAAGATCGCCTCCATCGCACCCGGGATGGACCCCAGGTGCAGCGGCAGGGTGTTGGCCTGGGCAATGACCCGGCCCTGCGAGTCACACAGCGCGGCGGAGAAATCCATGCTGGAGGCAACAAGTTGGGAGTGCGCCGTACGCAGGATCGTGATCGCCATCTCGTCGGCGAGCCCGGTGACGGCATTGCGGAAGACCTCGAAGGTCACGGCGTCGCGGATCATTCGGGACTCCAGGTGATGACGATGTTGTTGAACCGGTCGCGGTGTACGCGCGCACCCGGTGGGACGAGAGTGGTGGCGTCCATGTCTTCGATGATCATCGGGCCGTCGACCGGTTCGGCGCCGAGATCGGAGCGCGACACGACCGGCGTACGCACGGTTTCGGCGAACCGGCAGTCGCGGGTCGTGGGCTCGTGGGTCGGGACGATGGGGGAGTGCAGCACGTCTGCGATCGACACATCGGTCAGCAGTCGGCCACGGACCCGGAGGTTGACCAGCTCGACCAGTTCGTCCGAACCGGCCCGGCCGTAGGTGCGTTTGTGCTCTGCATGGAATCGCGCCCGGACCTCGGCGAGCAGGTCCTCGGTCAGGTCACCGTCGGGCACCCGGATCCGGAGCTCGAAGCGCTGACCGTGGTAGCGCATGTCCAGCAGCCGATCCACGACGGCACCGTCGCCCAGCTCCACGCTCACCTTCGTTGCCAGCAGCCCGAATTCCGTCGCGAGCGCACTCACGTCGGCGAACTCCTGCCGGTACGGCGTGAGCTCGTGGCGCTCGGTGTCGGCGACGAGCAGGCCCAGGCTGCTGAACAGACCTGGATACACCGGCACGATGACCGTCGAGATGCCCAGGTCCCGTGCCAGCGCGGCGGCATAGAGCGGACCGGCGCCGCCGAACGCGACCATGGTCGCCTCGCGCGGATCGCGGCCACGTTCGCTGGTTACTGCCTTCACTGCGGTCGTCATGCTCGAGACAGCCACCTGGTACGCACCGCGCGCCGTACTCGGGATGTCCACACCGAGCTGCTCGGCGACCGGCGTCAGTGACGTCATCGCCAGCTCGGGATGAATCGCTACGCGGCCACCGGCGAGGTCATGCGGGCTGAGATATCCAAGCGTCACGTTGGCGTCGGTCAGTGTGGGCAGCTGACCGCCTTGGCCGTAGCAGGCCGGGCCAGGACGCGATCCGGCGCTGGCAGGTCCGACATGGAGCGCGCCGGCGGCGTCGACGGAGATGATGCTGCCGCCGCCGGACCCGACCTCGGCGATGTCGATCGATGGTGCCCGGACCGGATACCCGGCACCCGAACTGATGCCGCGGGCAACGTTCATGCCACCGCCGACCTCGTAGTCGGCCGAGACGAACGGTTCGCCGTGCTCGATCAGGGATGCCTTCGCCGTGGTCCCGCCCATGTCGAACGCGACCACTGTCGACAATCCGATCAGCTGGGCGAGCTTCTGTACGGCGGTGACGCCGGCCGCCGGCCCGGATTCGATGATCTGTACCGGCCGGTGCGCGACCGACGCCGCGTCGAGCAGTCCGCCGCTGGACTGCATCACCATCAGGGGTGCGCTGACCTTCACGTCGCGCAGCCCTTCCTCCAGCCGGGTGAGGTATCCGTGCACCGCGGGACCGACGTACGCGTTGACCGTTGCGGTGCTGGTGCGCTCGTACTCGTGTGGCAGTGGGGATACGTCGACCGAAGCGGTGACGTACACACCGGGCAGTTCGGCTCGCAGCAGGTCGGCAACCCGTCGCTCCTCGTCAGGGCGGACGTAGGAGTTGATCAGGCAGAGGGCGACCGCTTCGATGCCGTCGGCCCGCAATCGCGCGGCCAGGGTGCGGACCTCGTCGTCATCGGTCGGTGGCTCGAGTCGTCCGTCGGCCGTGATCCGCTGGTCGAGTTCGTACCGGTGCCGGCGACGCGCGAGTGGCTCGGGCTTGGACCACGACAGGTCGTACAGCACCGGCCGTCGCAGCCGCCCGATCTCCAGTACGTCACGGAATCCGCGGGTCGTGACCACCGCCGTACGAACGCCGTTCATGGCCAGGATCGCGTTGGTGGCAACGGTTGTGCCGTGCAACATGCCGACCACGGATTCGGGCTGGACGCCGGCCGCCGAGAGTACGCCGATGGTCGCCGCCACCACGCCCGATCCGAAGTCGGGCGGGGTGGACGGCACCTTGATCGGCACGACCTCGCCGGCCGGCCCCAGCGCGATGACATCGGTGAACGTGCCGCCGATATCGGCGCCGACCCGCCAGCCGGTCAGTTGCGAATCAGGACTGGGACGCACTGCGATCTCCTTCGCTCGCCGACCAATTGAAATCACAGTAGGAGCGAGTTGAGATATCAGCAAGACCTAGTTGCTATTTTTCTTTTGACTTGTGATAGACGCAGGCCTCAGCCCGGTACCGGCTTGCCGAACATGGAGCAGATCACGGCGGTCTGGAGCGACTGGGCGGCCGCGGCGATCTTCGGCTCCGACCCGAACTCGGACCAGGACTCCGTCGAGATCAGGAGAGTCGCGGTGCGGTTGCCGGTGCTGTTGGTGACGTTGGCGGTGAGGTAGCCGGGCATGCCGCCGTCGTGGCCCCAGATCGTCCCGCACGGGGTGTCGCCGGTCTGGATGCCCAGTCCGTAGCCAGGTCCGTCCGGCTGCTCCGGATCCTGCGGCACAGTGGTTCGCAGCTCCGCCAGCTGCGCCGCGGGCAGAAGCTTGCCGGACATCAACGCGTTGTAGAAGCGCGACCAGTCCGGCGCGGTGGAGACCACCGCCCCGGCCGAAGCGCCCCACGACGGGTCGTTGCCCGAGACATCGACATGACCATGACGGTGTGGGCCGGCGAAGTCCCTGAACTCGGCCGGTACGTCGGACGACATGTGAGCGGCGTCCGGTTCGTAGCCGTGGGCATGTGCGCCGCGCCAGCTGGAGTCGGCGGCGTAGTAGGTGTGCTTCAGGTTCAGCGGCCGGGCGATCCGGTCCTGAACCAGCTCGGACAGACTCGATCTGGTGGCCTTCTCCAGTACGGCGCCGATCGCGACGTAGTTCGTGTTGCTGTAGGAGAACTGCGTGCCCGGCGCGAACAGCGGATCGTGTCCCACCCCGACGGCAAGCAGCTCCGCAGGGGTCCAGCGGTGGCGGTCTTTGCCGAGGATTGCCGGTACGAGCCGGGAGTCTTCGGCGTAGTCGAACAGGCCGCTGGTGTGGTTCAGCAGCATGCGCAACGTGATCGCCTTGCCGTTGGGTACCTGGCCTGGCAGCCACTTGTCCACCGGGTCGGTGAGGGCGAGCTTGCCCTCGGCGACCAGCTGCAGTACGAGCGTGGCCATCATGGTCTTGGTGTTGGATGCCATCCGGAACTCGTCGCCCGCTCCGAGTAGGTGATCCGACCGGCTCCAGGCGGCCTGTTCGGCGATCTCGACCGGCCGGCCGGTGCCGTCGTCCACCCGTACGATCACGCCGGGAGCCCCGGCCTTGACCACCTCCTGCGCCAACTTGTCCAGCTGGGCCCGCTGCGTCGCGATGCTCTGCCAGGCGGCGGACCGGGTGCGGGTCGGTGCGGCGGCTGCGCCGGTCGGTTGATCGATTGTGGTGACCAGGGCTGTCAGGGCCAGCAGGGACGTCGTCAGGACAAGGCGGGTACGACGCCGACGGTGAGCCGGTCGCGTCCGGGTCTGTTCTTGCGCGCCCGTGGGCATTGATGCGGTTGTCATACCGATCACGATTCCGCAGCGCCACCGCCTGGACATCGCAGTACGCCGGACACCTGGAGGTATGGCAGACCCCACCAAAGGACCGGTGCGTCAAGCCCTGAGGTAGGCGAGGACGGCGAGCACCCGTCGGTGCTGGGCATCGTCGGGCGGCAGGCCGAGCTTGGTGAAGACGTTGCCGATGTGCTTCTCCACCGTGCTGGCGGAGACGACCAGTTGCTGGGCGATGGCGGTGTTGGAATGGCCCTCAGCCATCAGTGCGAGGAGCTCTCGTTCACGCGCGGTCAGCGTCCCGATCGCGTTGTCGCGGCGCTGTCCGGCCAGTAGCTGGGCAACGACCTGCGGGTCGAGCACCGTCGCGCCCTGCGCGACCCGATCGAGGGCGTCGAGGAACTCCTCGACCCTGGCGACGCGGTTCTTCAGCAGGTATCCGACGGCGCCGGAGCCGTCCGCCAGCAGATCGGCTGCGTAGGCGGCCTCGACGTACTGGCTGAGCACCAGCATGGGGGAGCCGGGCAGTTGCGAGCGGGCGGTGATCGCCGCCCGCAGGCCCTCGTCGGTGAAGGTCGGCGGCATCCGTACGTCGACGATCGAGATGTCCGGGCGATGTGCGAGAACCGCCTCGATCAGGGCGGGGCCATCACCGACCGCGGCCACTACCTGATGACCGTCCTCGGCGAGCAGGCGGACCAGGCCCTCGCGCAGCAGCACCGAATCGTCGGCCACGACGATCCGCAGCCGGCCGCGAGGCGTGGGGCCTGCCGGTGGTTCGGGTGGTGTGTTCAGCTGCACGGCAGCTCCGCGGTGATCGTCGTCGGCCCGCCGGTTGGACTGCTGACCTGCAGTCGGCCGCCCGCGGCGAGCAACCGGTCCTCCAGCCCCCGTAGTCCGTGTCCCTTGGCCAATGCGGCACCGCCCACTCCGTTGTCCTCCACCAAGACTCGCAAGGTCCCCCCGCTGTCGCGCAATCTGACTACACATCGGTCGGCGTGGCTGTGCTTGGCCACGTTGGTCAAGGCTTCGGCGATCACGAAGTACGCGGCTGTCTCGACCGCGGCGTCCAGCCGGCGGTCCAGGGGGTCGGCGTCGATGTCCACGGGCACGGTCGAGCGTGCGGCAAGGCTGGTAATCGCCGCGCGCAGGCCGAGATCGACCAGGATCGGCGGAGCGATCCCGCGGGACAGGGCTCGTAGCTCCTCCAGAGCCTCCTCGGTCTGGACGATGGCGTCGGCGAGCGCCTCCCGGACGGCCTCCGGCCTGCTACCCAGATGGTGCTGGGCGCGGCCGAGTTCCATCGCCAGGCGGACCAGTCGCTGCTGGGGTCCGTCGTGGATGTCGCGTTCGAGCCGGCGCAGTGCGGTCGCTTCGGCGGTGACCGCGGCGACAGTCTGCGCGCGAGCGGTGTCGCGCTCCTGCTCCAGTCCGCTGATCCTGCGGTGCAACGCGGAAGCCTCAGACAGCAACAACGTCCCGAGCCCGGCCTGGACGGCGACGCAGGCCCTGGTGATCAACGGCAGGGTGAACAACAGCAGCAGGCCGACCGCGGTCGCGAAGACGAGCCGCTCGGTCGGCGACGTCAGGCCCAGGCTCACGTCGACATGGAAGTCAGAAGGGCCTGCGCGCAGGGTCTCGGGCCGCAGCGATCCGGCCGTGTACCCGCCACGCAGTCCGACCGTCGAGGCGGCTACGCCGGTCCACCACCACAGCGCCGTTGCCAGCGCGGTGAGCAGGGCGATGGGGAGCACCACGACGGCGTGCGCCACGCCGAGCCACAGCCCCGGGTCGGCCGCCGCGGCGGTTTCCTTCGGTCTCGGCCGCCGTTCAGCGTCCTCCTCACCGGCTGGCTGGGAACGCACCTTCGCAATTCGCCAGCGCTCCACGTCGGCGAACCACCGCACCGGCGCCAGACCGCCGGCCACGACCTGAGACCCGGTCGGCAGCAACAGCCCGACCGCCCCAACGCACAGCCCACCGAGCACCGCCAGCAGACCGGCGGCGGCGGTCAGCGGCGCGGTGAGCAGGTAAAGCGAATCCACGACCGTCCGGCGCACCACGCGGGGGACCGTCCTCATAGCCCCATTGTTCCCTTGTTTCAGTCCCCACTCAGTACGCTCGTCATATGGCGGGTGGCAAGGGCAGCGGGCAACTGGCGAAGACCCTCATCAAGTACGGCGTGCGGTACGGGCCGTTGGCGGTTGAGGCGATTCGGCATGGGCGAGAACCGGCGCAGCAGGCGATGCAGGCCGCGCTGGCGAAGCGGAACGCCCGGAAGAAGGCGCTCGAGCATGCCCTCACGGTCCGCGACGGGTCCCTGCTGAAGGTCATCAAGGAGGGCCAGGCGATCTTCTTCGTCTTCTCCGGCGACGCGATCGTGACCACCTACCCGGCGGTCCCGGCCTCGACGTACCCGGAACTTCTGCGCCACGCCGACCTGGACAAGCGCGAGCCGGCCGCTGTTCTGGCCGCGCGGAAGCCGAAGATTGCCCCGCACCTGCCGAAGGTCCGCCGCAGACGTTGACGCGGGCGTAACATTCCGGACCCGGCGGGGCAACAGGCCGGACGCACAGTGGAAGGACGTTTCCACGAGGGAGGGCGTCCGCATGCTCTGGAAGATCAGGACCGAACTCGCCGACCGGCCCGGTGCGCTGGCCGAACTCGCTGCACGGTGTGGTGCGGACGACATCAACATCCTCAGCCTGGAGGTCTTCACCGCCGAGACCGGTGCCGTCGACGAGCTGGTGGTCTCGACCGGGGTCGGCTGGACCGCCGACCAGCTCACCGCACTCGCCGCCGAGGCCGGTTGCCTGCGTACGACGGTCCGCCCGTGCCAGGCCGACGTACTGAGTGATGCACCGACGCGCTACCTTCGCGCCGTACTGCGGTTGATCGACGACCCGGTGTCCGTCGACGAGGAGCTCGGGAATCTGCAGGGCTTCGACGAGTACACGCCGGCCGAGTGGGCCCGGGCGGATGCGCTGGTGGAGATCGCGGGCCGGCTCGCCGGCCAGGTGCACGTGGTCGAGGGTCCGCGCCCGGGGAGCGGCGTACCCGAGTTGCGTAGGGCGACCGTCGAGGACGCCGACGCCGTGGTCGCGATGCATGAGCGGTGCTCGTACGAGAGCCGGACCCGGCGGTACCACGTGCCGATGCCGAAGCTCACCACGCGGACCGCACGGCACCTGTCCGCACCGGCCGGTGGGGTGTCGGTGGTCGCGTCGCTCGGCGACGCGGTGATCGGGATGGCGACGGCGGCTCCGTGGGAGGAGCTCGGCAGCACGACGATGGAGGTCGCCGTACTCGTCGAGGACGGCTGGCAGGGACAGGGTCTGGGACTGCGGCTGCTTCGCGAGGTCGTCAGCGAAGCGCGGGCGCTCGGCGCCGACCGGGTCGTGTGCATGGTGCAGCCGGAGAACCACGCGATGCTGCGAACCCTCGAGCGGTTGCGGATGCGATCCAGGGCGGTGCTGGACGGCGACAGTCTGATGGTGACCGTCGCACTGTCCGACCAGAGCCTGTCGCATGCGGTGGATCGGCCGCCGGTGCCATATCGTCGGACCCGTGCCACCCCTTCCCACCGGTCGGAACCCACACGGTCTGCTGGTCAACCTGCCCGCGAGCACCCGCTCGCCGCTCTTTCAGCTCTTCAGCCGCTTCCTGGTGGCGTTGGGGCTGTTGACCCTGATGGTGCTGATCGTGGTGGTCGACCGTGACGGCTACAAGGACAGTTACGACGGCAGCGTCGGCCTGATCGACAGCATCTACTACGCGACCGTCACGCTCACCACGACCGGGTACGGCGACATCACGCCGGTGACCCCGACGGCCCGGTTGGTGAACGCCTTCATCGTCACTCCGCTGCGTATCTCGTTCCTGGTGGTTCTGGTTGGCACGACACTGGAAGTCCTGGCCAACGAGGGCCGCCGGATCATGCGCGACACACGATGGAGGAAGCGGATGAAGGACCACACCGTGGTCGTCGGCTACGGCACCAAGGGCCGCTCCGCTGTACAGACCCTGATCAGCAACGGGGTCAAGCGCGACAGCATCGTCGTGATCGACCCGCGGGCGCAGGCGGTCGGTGACGCGGGCAACGACCAGATGGCCGCCTTCCACGGCGACGCGACGAACCGGACCGTGCTGCGCCGGGCCGAGGTGATGACGGCGCGCGAGGTGATCGTGACGACCGACCGGGACGACTCGGCGGTGCTCGTCACACTTGCGGTGCGGCAGCTGAACCCGAACGCGCACATCGTGGTCGCGGTCCGCGAGGAGGACAACGTCCCACTGCTCCGGCAGAGCGGCGCCGACGCGGTCGTCACCTCCTCCGAGGCCGTCGGCCGGCTGCTCGGCCTCACCTCCGTCAGCCCGAACCTCGGTGAAGTGATGGAGGACCTGCTCACGTACGGCGAGGGCCTCGAAGTGGCCGAACGCCCGGTCCTCGGCCGCGAGGTCGGCAAGCCGCCGTCCGCCGTCCCCGACCGGGTCGTCTCCGTCGTCCGCGACGGCAAGGTGCACCGCTACTACGACTCCAACGTCTCGGTCCTGGCCGCCGGCGACAAACTCATCGTCGTCCGCCCGGCCAAGGAAACCCCTTGGGCCGAACGCCCCGGCGCCGACGAGGACGACGAGTAGCAGCGAAGGCTCATGCTGTTGAGATAAAAGCATGAGGGGTCGTGAGGCAGAACGCCCCGGCGCCGACGAGGACGACGAGTAGGTCACAGCCTGGTAATCGCCGGGCGCCCGCAATTGACCTGTGGGCGTCGGCGTCCTACTGTCGGTCCTGTAAACGATTACAAGAACGATTACAGGAGGTCGGCGTGAGTCGTCCGACGATCGCTGGGGTGGCTCGGTCGGCCGGGGTCTCGGTGGCGTCGGTGTCGCGCGTCCTGAACGGACTGCCCGCGACCGAAGAGATGGTCGAGCGGGTGCAGCGGGCGGTGCAGGAGCTCGGCTACGTGCCTGATGCCCGGGCCCGTTCGCTCAAGGTCGGACGGACCTTCCAGCTGACCCTCGCCGTCGCCGACGTCGGTAACCCGGTCTACGTGACGATGATGCGTGCGGTCGAGGAAGTCGTCTCCGCCGCCGGTTATCGACTGGTCGTGACGACGACCGGACCCGATGTGGTCGACGAGGTCGCCCTGGTCCGGGGTATGGCGCGTGGGTACGCCGATGGTCTGGTGATCAGCCCGCTCCGCGTCGACGAGGACCTGATCAAGTCGATCCGCGAGTGCGAGGTCCCGGTGGTTGTCGCCGGTAACGTCCCCGCCAAAGCAGGAGTGGACACGATCCGGGCGAATTCGCCGAAAGGCATGCTGCTCGCGGTGGAGCACCTGGTCTCCCGCGGCCGCACCCGTATCGCCTTCCTGAACGGTCCCGCCGACACCGTCCCGGGCACCGCCCGCGCGAAGGGTTTCGCGGACGCGCTCAAGGCACATCACCTGAAGTCCGCGGGCGAGACCGAGGCGATGGACTTCACGTTCGCCGCCGGCCGGGCATCCGGGGGAGCGGTGCTGCGATCGAAGCCCGACGCGGTGATCGCCGCGAACGACTTGCTGGCCGTCGGGCTGATGCACGAGCTGGCCGCGGCCGGGCTCGACGTACCCGGAGATGTCGCCGTGGTGGGGATGGACGACAGCGAGCTCGCCGAGCAGTGCTTCCCGCCGTTGACGAGTGTGAACCTGGGCTCCGCCGAACGTGGCCGCCGCGCAGCGGAGTTGCTGTTGGCAAGGATCGAGGACAGCAGCAGGACCCCGCGGCGGATCGTCGTACAGCCTTCACTGAGTGTGCGGAGGTCGACCCCATGACCGCGACTGTGACCGCCCCGTCCCCGGCTCCGCCCCGCAAGACCACGAGGCCGAAGCAGAATCGGGAAGCGATCTTCCTCTTCCTGCCCGCGCTGCTGCCGGTCCTGTTGCTCAGCGTCTACCCGCTGATCCGCGGCATCGCGCTCGGCTTCACCAACGCGCGCGCCGGGCTGAACGTCGACACCGACTTCATTGGCTTCGGCAACTTCTCCAAGCTGCTGCACAACGGGCTGTTCTGGGACTCGTTCCGGATCGGCGTGATCTGGACGCTGTCGGTCACGATCCTGCAGTTCGTCGCCGCGCTCGGCCTCGCCCTGCTGCTCAACACCAACATCAAGTTCCGCGGCGTCGCCCGTACGATCGCATTGATCCCGTGGGCGATGCCTCCGGTGGTCGTCGCGATCATGTGGCGGCTGCTGCTGCACCCGACCAACGGCCCGGTCAACGAGATCCTGCAGAAGCTGCACCTGACCGACCACCCGATCAACTTCCTCGGCGACTTCAGTACGGCGTTGCCGGCCGTGATCGTGGTCGGCATCTGGGTCGGCATGCCGATGACGACCGTGACCCTGCTGGCCGGCCTGCAAGGTATCGACCGGAGCCTGTACGAAGCGGCCGCGGTCGACGGCGCGAGCGCGTGGAGCCAGTTCTGGAACATCACGCTGCCGCAGCTGCGGACCGTGATCGTCGCGATCACCAGCCTGGACATGATCTGGAACTTCAACTCGTTCGGCCTGGTCTACGTGCTGACCGCCGGCGGTCCGGGCGGCAAGACCATGCTGCCGATGCTGTTCGCCTACAACGAGGCGTTCCGGTACGGGAACTTCGGCATGGCGGCCGCGATGGGTGACGTGATGGTCGTGATCATCATCTTGTTCCTCGCCTTCTACCTGCGGAACCGGCTGAGGAGCGAAGCATGAGAACGCGTCCGGCCGCCCGTGCCCTCCAGTACGTCGCTGTGCTCTGCTACCTGATCTTCCTCGGCTTCCCCCTGCTCTGGCTGATCTCCAGCTCGCTGAAGTCGCCGCGGGAGTTCGCCAGCATCACGCCGAGCCTGCTCCCGAAGAACGTCGACTTCTCCAACTACACCGACGCTCTCAGCGAGCAGGGGCTGATCCGGGGACTCGGCAACAGTCTGCAGATCTCGATCCTCACCACCATCCTGGTCCTGATCGTGGCGCTGCCGGTGTCCTACGCACTGGCACGCTTCCGCAGCCGGCTGCGGCCGATCACGAACGGCTGGATCCTGGTCAGCCAGGTCTTCCCGGTCATCCTGATCGTCATCCCGCTGTTCATGCTGCTGCGCCCGCTGCACCTGACCAACACGATCCCCGGTGTGGTGATCGTCTACATGGTCTGGTCGCTGCCGTTCGCGCTCTGGATGCTGCAGGGGTACGTCGCCGCCGTACCGCGGGAGCTGGAAGAGGCGGCCTCGGTGGACGGCGCGAGCCGGGTGCGGACGATCGTCTCGATCGTGATGCCGTTGCTGCGGCCGGGACTGATCGCGACCGCGATGTTCACGTTCATCTCGGCGTGGAACGAGTTCTTCTTCGCCCTGGTCCTGCTCCAGGACCCACAACTCAAGACGTTGCCCCTGGTGCTCGCCCGCTTCGTCGGTGCCGAGGGCCAGGTGCAGTTCGGTCCACTCGCAGCGGCGTCCGTCCTCGCCACTGTCCCCAGCTTGGTCTTCTTCGCCTTCCTGCAAAGACGGCTTACTTCCGGCCTGCTGAGTGGTGCTGTCAAGGGCTGAGAAAGAAAGAAGAAGTAGGGAGCGTAAGCCGCCTGCTGAGCGGCGCAGTCAAGGGCTAGTCCCTTCCCCTGAGGAGAAAAGATGAGAAAAGCAGTAACCGCTCTGATGGCGGCGGGCGCACTGGTGGCTCTCGCGGCCTGTGGTGGTAACAGTGACGACGGCAGTGGCTCCGGTGATGCGCCGGCCGAGAAGGTGACGCTGAAGTTCCAGAGCCTCGCGTTCCAGAAGACGACCGTCGCCGCGACCAAGAAGATCGTCGCGGACTGGAACGCCGCCAATCCGAACATCCAGGTCGAGTACGTCCAGGGCAGCTGGGACTCCGTGCACGACCAGCTGGTCACCCAGTTCCAGGGTGGCACCGCGCCGGACATCATCCACGACGAGTCCGCCGACATCACCGGCTTCATCAACCAGGGGTACCTCGCGGACCTCTCGCCGTACCTGAGCCAGGAGACCAAGGACGCCGTCTCGCAGGGTGTCTGGGACTCGGTGTCGAACGACGGCAAGGTGTACGCCGCTCCCACGCTGCTGCAGTCGTACGTCGTGTTCGCGAACTCGGCGCTGCTCAAGTCGGCCGGGATCACCGCGACCGGTGACTCACTCAGCTGGGACGACCTCGCCGCGGACGCGAAGAAGCTGACCGCCGCCGGCAAGTACGGACTCGGCTGGGGTCTGAAGAGCCCGACCGCGACCGTGCTGAACCTGGGCATGAACTTCGACGGCCAGTTCTTCGACGGCACCGGCCGGGACGCGAAGGCGAAGATCGGCGACCCGGAGCTCGAGGTGCCGAAGCGGATCCACGCGATGGCCTACGACGACAAGTCGATCGACCCGACCTCGCTGACCCAGAGCAGCTCCGACGTCCTGCCCGGCTTCTACGCCGGCAAGACCGCGATGGTTGTCGGCGGCAACTTCACCGCCCAGCAGATCCTCGAGGAGGCGCCGAAGGGCTTCCAGTGGGAGGTGCTGCCGCCGCTGAAGGGCACCAGCACCAAGCAGGCCGCGAACCCGCAGACCCTGTCGGTGCCGGCCGAGGGCAAGCACATCAAGCAGGCCGCGCAGTTCATCGACTACTACATGAAGGCCGACAACCTGGCCGCGGTCGGTCAGGGCGACTGGCTGATCCCGACCACGCAGGGCGCCCGGGACGCGATCCTGAAGGCGACCGGCGGCAAGAACGGCTGGCAGCAGACGCTTGCGAGCGGCAACGACCTTACCAAGGCGCCGTTCCAGAGCGTGGAGAACTACCCGAAGTGGAAGGACCAGATCGCGACGCCGGCGCTCCAGGAGTACCTGGCGAACAAGACCGACCTGGCCGCGTTGGGCAAGAAACTGAGCGATGGATGGGGTCAGGTCAACCAGTGACGTCCTTGCTGGAACAGAAATCGACGGGTGCTCTCGTCGGCTCCGCGGTCGGTGACGCGATCGGTGGAGCCGTCGAGGGCTGGACCCCGGAGGCGATCCGGGAACGGCACGGCGGCTGGGTGACCGGCATCGTCGGTCCGTGGTACGACGATTGGCGCACGGCCCGGCCGATCGCGCCGTACCACAAGGGCGACGGGCACATCACCGACGACACGTTGATGACGCACGCGCTGGTCGAGGTGTACGACGAACTCCGTACCCATCTCGACGCGTACTCGATCGCCGACGTGCTGGTGCCGAAGATGGTGAACGGGCCGCGGTGGGTGCCCGAGCTGGAGGCGGACGCGCTCCTCCTCCAGCGGGTGTTCCTGGCCGAGAAGTGGCTGGTCGCCCGGCTGCACTACGGGCACGTCGA
Organism: Kribbella sp. NPDC051952; assembly: GCF_040680855.1. Classification (NCBI taxonomy): domain Bacteria; kingdom Bacillati; phylum Actinomycetota; class Actinomycetes; order Propionibacteriales; family Kribbellaceae; genus Kribbella; species Kribbella sp. NPDC051952. The sequence continues at coordinate 71,008 of NZ_JBFAXQ010000028.1, read as the reverse complement.
TCCGCGCGAGGCCGGTGTCGGCAACATCGTCAACTGCGGTGCTGCGATGTACATGGCGCCGGTCGGGATCGCGAACGCGGGCGACCCGGAGGGTGCGTACGCCGAGGCGATCGAGGCGGCCGGCGCACATCAGTCGAGCTATGGGCGGGAGGCGGCCGCGGTGTTCGCGGCCGCCGTCGCCGCCGCGATGGCACCCGACGCGACCGCCACGTCGGCGGTGGAGGCAGCATTGGCGCTCGCCAAGGACGGCACTCGGAGGGCCGTCGAGGCGGTGGTCGCCGCGGCGGACGGTGTGACCGACTGGCAGCAGGCGATTCCCCTGCTGCGCCAGGCGATCGAGCCCTATGACACGGTCGGCCCGGACTATCGGGACCACTCGCTGGATGCCCGCCGGCCGAGCCGGACCAAGGCGATCGAGGAACTCCCGGTCGCGCTCGGCTTCGTGCTGGTGTCGGAAGGCGACGTACGCCGGGCAGTCCTCGGCGGCACGAACTACGGGCGGGACGCGGACTCGATCGCGTCGATGGCCGGCGCGATCACGGGTGCGCTCAGCGGACTGACCGGCGTACCGGCGGACTGGGCGGCCGAGATCGCGACGGCGAGCAAGACCGACCTCGAGCAGCCGGGCCGCGTGATGGCCTCGGTCGCTCTGGATCTCCGGGACGCCGACGCGCGTCGCTGGGCCCGGCGGACCGACGTACTGGAGAATTTGTCGAGATGAGGATGACCTGGGTGCAGCCGGAGGATCTGCTGCCGCACCAACTGGTCCAGTCGCGGTCCGAGGGTGTCGACGTCACCGACGTTCAGGCGCGCTGGCTGACCGCCGGCGGTACGACGGACGCCCCGGCCTCGGGTGCCTCCGACCAGCCGGCCCCGCCCAAGCTGCGGGCGCTCGCCGGCGAGCTGCTGGACGAACTGGACCGGCGTACGGCGCCTTGGTCCGAGCCGGCCATCCCCGACCTGCCGTCGCTGGGGGAGCCAGTGGACCTTGAGGGGCGGACGCTCAACGCATGGCTCGGGCGAGCCGCCGGGAATCTGCTCGGCAAGCCGGTGGAGAAGATCCCACGCGAGGGCATCCGGGAGATCCTGGACAGCTCCGGACAGTGGCCGCTGCGGCAGTACATCACCGCGATCGGCGTACCGGATGAGGTGCAGGCCCGCTGGCCGTGGAACCGGCGGTCGAAGCCGACCAGCTTGCGTGAGGTCATCGACGGGATGCCCGAGGACGACGATCTCAACTTCGCCATCCTCGCGCTGCGGATGCTCGAGCAGCACGGGTCCGGGCTGTCCACCGACGACGTCGCCCAGGCCTGGCTGAACGACCTTCCGGCCGGCCGGGTGTTCACCGCCGAACGTGTTGCCTACCGCAACCTTCTCGATGGCGTCGAGCCGGCCCGGGCGGCCCTGGTCGCCAACCCGTTCCGGGAATGGATCGGTGCGCAGATCCGGACCGACGCCTACGGCTGGACGCATCCGGGTGATCGCACCGCAGCGGCTCGCGTCGCCCTGGTCGACGCCCGGCTGAGTCACACCGGTGCCGGTGTCGACGGTGCCCTCTGGGTCGCCGCGATGTCAGCTGCTGCCCTGGTCCTGGACTCGCCGCGCGAGGTGGTTCTGGCCGGACTTGAAGTGGTCGATCCCGACGGGACGATCGCCCGGGCGGTCCGGTTCGGGCTGGGCCTCGCCGACCTCACCCTGGATGACGCACTTGATGCGCTGCACGCGGAGTACGGCGACCTGCATTGGGTACATGCAGTGAACAACACCGCACTCACGGCCTATGCGCTGACCGCCCCGGACTTCGGCAGCGCGATCGGCCGTGCGGTGATGGGTGGGTGGGACACGGATTCGGTCGGCGCCACCGTCGGTGCGGTGTTTGGCGCCGTCCGCGGAGTTCCGGCAGAGTGGTCTACACCACTTGACGACCGGGTGACCACAAGTCTCCCGGGCCTGGATCAGATCGCGATCACCGAACTGGCGAGAAGGACCGTGGAGGTAGCCCGGCGTGAAGCCTGAAGTTGTCGTCGTGGGCAGCGCGAACGTGGACCTGGTCCTTCCGGTTCAGCGGATCCCCCGGCCCGGCGAGACGGTGCTCGCGGGAGTCATGACCCGAGGTCCCGGCGGCAAGGGTGCGAACCAGGCGGTGGCGTCCGCGCGCGCGGGTGCGCGAACGGCGATGGTGGTCTCCCTCGGCGCCGACGACGGCGGCGCTCTGCTGCGCGATGCACTCGGCAGCTCCGGGGTCGACCTCACTCTGGCCTCGTCGAGCGACGCCCCGACCGGTACGGCGATCATCACGGTCGACGAGAGCGGTGAGAACTCGATCGTGGTCGCGCCCGGCGCCAACGGTGAGCTGACGTTGTCCGACCAGGCGATCGCGGCCGTCGGTGAGGCGAAAATCGTTCTTTCCCAATTGGAGATCCCGTTCGCGACCGTTCAGCAGGCCGCGGCGGCGAGCTCGTACTTCATCCTCAACGCGGCCCCGGCGGCCGAGTTGGCGGACGAGTTGCTCGCTCACGTCGACCTGCTCGTGGTGAACGAGAGCGAGGCCGAGGCGATCGCCGGTTCGGACCGGTCCGCGCTGCTGAAGAAGGTGCCCGCCGCTTTGGTCACCCTCGGTGCGGCCGGGGCGGTGATCCTGACCCGGGGTGACGACGAGATCGTGGTGCCCGGCGTACCGGTCGAGGTGGTCGACACGACCGCCGCGGGGGACACGTTCTGCGGCGTGCTGGCCGCGGCTTTGGCTGCCTCGTCAACTACCGACGCGGTCACCGGACGCGACCTGACGAATGCGGTCCGACGCGCTAACGTTGCTGCTTCACTGAGTGTTCAGGCCGCGGGGGCAATTCCCTCGGTGCCTCACGGGGATGCAATCGACGCGCGCTATGCGGAGGTGTACCTGTGAACCCGCTCGAGCCGCGGCCTATCGATCTCCCCGCCCGGGTGGATCTGGGGCTCCGGGCCGACCTGTCCTTCCTCGACGACGCCAAGATCCTGGGCGCGCCGGAGGATCCGGCCGACCTGCCGCGGTGGCGCGCCAAGCTCGCCGAGTGGTTCGTCGGCGCCTCCGAGCGGACCGTGTACGACGGCTCTCACTACGACGTCCCCGGCCGCGAGTGGACCCAGACGGCGTACTCGGTGGCGCTCGTCTGGCTCTGGGACGACCAGCTGTACGACGTCGAGTCCGGCCGGTTCACGCCGGACAAGTTCGTCCAGCACGGGGTCGACGACTTCGGCGGGTACGACGCGGTCGTGCTGTGGCACGCCTACCCGGTGATCGGGATCGACTCGCGGAACCAGTTCGACTTCTACCGGGACGTGCCGGGGCTCCGGAAGCTGATCGTCGACCTGCACCGGCTCGGCCTGAAGGTGTTCTTCGACTACAACCCGTGGGACGTCGGCACCCGCCGGTCCGCGCGTTCCGACGCAGACGAGTTCGCCGACCTGGTCACGGAGTACGACGTCGACGGCGTCTTCCTGGACACGCTGAAGGAAGGCGATCCGGCCTTCACCCGCGCACTGCGCAAGGCGAATCCGGCCATCGCGCTCGAAGGTGAGTCGCGGTTGCCGATGGCAAGGATCGGCGACCATGCGCTGTCCTGGGCCCAGTGGTTCGCCGACACGCACGCACCCGGCATCCTGCGCGCGCACCTGTTCGAGCGCCGGCACATGATGCACCACACCCGCCGGTGGAACCGGGACCACAGCGAGGAGCTGCAGTCGGCCTGGATCAACGGCGTCGGCATGCTGGTCTGGGAGTCGGTGTTCTCGGCCTGGGTCGGCTGGAACGCCCGCGACCGGTCCACCCTGCGCCGGATGGTCGCCGCGCAGCGCGCGTTCTCCCCGGTGCTGATCAACGGGGACTGGATCCAGCTCACCCCGGAGATCCCGGACAAGGCCCGCGCGCACGGTGTCTACGGGTCTCGCTTCGATCTGGCCGACATCACCTTCTGGACCCTGATCAACCGCCACGAGGACGACTTCGACGGCGTCGTACTGCGGTCCGAGGATCAGGTCGGCGACTGGTACGACGTGACGACCGGGGTGCCGATCACGGCGGACGACGACGGCGTCCACTTGGTCGTGCCGGGGCGCGGTGTTACCGGGATCGTTCGGGTCGGTGCGACCGCGGGGTCGTCCTGCCGGGCGACCGCGCGACGGCTGGGCACGATGCCGCGCAAGCACTCCAAGGACTCCGCCTTCCCGATGGCACCCGCACAGCTTGTCCCGGTGCCTGAGGTCTGGGGCGACGCTCAGATCGGTGCGACGGTCGCCGTGCCGGCGGGGGAGCGGGTACTGAAGGTCCGGCACCGGCGGCGGGAGACCGGTCTGTACGACCAGGCGCCGTACGTGGAGGAGTGGAAGCCGCTGCCGCCACGCCTGCACGACCAGCGGACGGAGACGCGCGAGGTGTCGCTCAACGGCATCTCGGTCGCGATCCGCGAGGTGACCAACGCCGAGTACGCCGAGTTCCTGGCCGCGACGGGGTATCAGCCACGGATCGCGAACCGGTTCCTCAAGCACTGGGTGGACGGCGCCCCGGCCGCGGGGACCGAGGAGCACCCGGTGACGTACGTCGACCTCCCGGACGCGCGGGCGTACGCGAGCTGGCGGGGTGGCCGGTTGCCGACCGAGGACGAGTGGCAGCTCGCCGCCGTTGAGCCGGAGTTCACCCGCGCCGAGCCCTTGGTGTGGAACCTGACCGAGAGCGAGCACCGCGACGGCCGCAGCCGGTTCTGCATCCTCAAGGGCGGTTCGCACTATGTTGCCGAAGGCTCCGACTGGTACGCCGACGGTGGGCCGCAGGAGCCGGACGTGAGCTTCAAGCTGGTGCTCACCGGTGGTGGTCTCGATCGTTCGGAGACCATCGGCTTCAGGTGTGCGGGATGAGGCCTGCTGCTCTCGACGGTGTGAAGGTGCTCGAAGCGGCGACGCTGTTCGCGGGACCGCTCGCGGCGACGTTCCTGGGTGACTTCGGGGCCGACGTCACGAAGATCGAGCACCCGTCCCGACCGGATGCCGCGCGTACGCACGGTGCGTCGAAGGACGGCATCGGGCTGTGGTTCAAGACGCTCGGCCGGAACAAGCGGCTGGCGACGCTCGACCTGTCCCGGGGGCGCGATGTCTTCCTCGAGCTGGTCCGTTCTCATGACGTGCTTGTCGAGAACTTCCGGCCGGGGACCTTGGAACGCTGGGGCTTGGGGCCCGAGGTGCTGCTCGAGGCGAACCCGCGGCTGGTGATCGCCCGGGTGACCGCGTTCGGTCAGGTCGGTCCGTGGTCCAGCCGGCCCGGGTTCGGATCGCTGGCGGAGGCGATGAGCGGTTTCGCCGCCGTCACCGGTGAGCCGGACGGACCGCCGACGCTGCCGCCGTTCGGACTCGCGGACGGGATCACCGCGCTCGCGACGGCGTACGCCGTGCTGGTTGCGCTGCGGGAACGGGATCGGTCCGGGGCCGGGCAGGTGATCGACATGGCGATCATCGAGCCGATCCTGATGATGCTCGGTGGTGGGATCACGGCGTACCAGCAGACCGGGTACGTCCAGCCGCGGCTCGGGAACCGGTCGTCGAACAACGCGCCGCGCAACGTCTACAAGACTGCCGACGGCCGATGGGTCGCGGTGTCGACCAGCTCGCAGAGCATCGCCGAGCGCGTGGTGACGCTGGTCGGCCGGGCTGATCTGGTGGGCGAACCATGGTTCGCGACCGGTCGGGAGCGGGCGCAGCATGCGGACGAGTTGGACTACGCGGTCGGATCATGGATCGCCGAGCGGCCGCTGGACGAGGTGATGGCCGAGTTCGAGAAGGCCGAGGCCGCGGTCGGGCCGGTGCACGACATCCGCGGCATCGTGACCGACCCGCAGTACGCCGCTCTCGGCACGATCGTTGCCGTGGACGACGAAGAGCTCGGTGGGCCGGTGCAGATGCAGAACGTGCTGTTCCGGCTGTCCGAATCGCCGGGGTCGATCCGGTGGGCCGGCCGGCCGCATGGCGCGAACACCGACGAGGTGCTCGCGGAGATCGGCGTCACGCCGGAGCAGCTCGCAGCGTTGCGCGCGGCCGGTGTGGTGTAGGCAGCCACCTGGAGGGGGCATGAGGTGCTGACGGCACTGTATGTTCCGGCCAACCGGCCGGATCGGTTCGCGAAGGCGGTTGCCGCGGGCCCCGATGTGGTGGTGTTCGATCTCGAGGACGCCGTACCCGTTGACGACAAGGCGGATGCGCGCGGCTGGGCGGTCGCCTGGATCGCCGCGAACGCGCAGGCGGCGGTGGAGATCCGGGTGAACGCGCTGGGGACGCCGTGGATCGAGGACGATCTGGCCGCGGTGTCCGGCGTACCGTCGGTGCGGATCCGGTTGCCGAAGGTCGAGAGTGCGGCCGACGTCCGGGCCGTGCTCGAACAGGTGCCGTCGGCAAGGATCACCGCGTTGATCGAGTCGCCGCTCGGGGTGGAGCGGGCGTTCGAGATCGCGTCGGCGGATCCGCGGGTGGCCGCGATCGCGTTGGGTGAGGCCGATCTGTCGAGTGCCTTGGGGGTGGATTCCCCGGTGGGACTGGCCTGGGCGCGCGGGCGGCTGGTGTCAGCGTCCCGAGCTGCCGGGTTGGGTGCGCCGATGATGTCGGTCTATCCGCACGTGAACGATGCCGACGGTCTGCGTAGTAGCTGTCTCGAAGGTCGAGAGCTCGGTTTCGTTGGCCGGACAGCGATCCATCCCCGGCAGCTGCCGACGATCATCGAGTGCTTCACGCCGAGCGCCGTCCAGGTCGCCGAGGCCGAGGTATTACTTGCGGCGGTGGAGAAAGCCGGGGTGACCGAAGGCGGCGTGATCGTGCTCCCGGACGGCCGGATGGTCGACCCCGCGATGGTAGGGCGCGCCCGCGAGGTCACGACGCTCATGCAGGAGATAGAGCTAAGGTCGTAGGCATGTTGCCGCGGAGTGTTGATGCTGTGGTGATCGGTTCGGGGCCGAACGGGCTGGTGAGCGCGATCGCCCTGGCCGACGCGGGCTGGGACGTGCTGGTGCTGGAGGCCGCCGACAGCTTCGGCGGCGCGGTCCGCTCGACCGAGAACGACGGCTGGATCAGCGATCGTTTCAGTTCGAACTATCCACTGGGTGTGGCTTCTCCGGTGCTGCGTGCGCTGGAGCTGGAGAAGTTCGGGCTGAAGTGGGCGCACGCGCCGCTGCCGCTCGTGCATCTGCTGGACGAGGACGGGTCCTCGGTCGCGGTCCACCCGGACCCGGAGGACACCGCGAAATCGATCGGCGTCGACGATCCGGGTGACGGTGACGCGTGGCTGCGGATGTACCAGCAGTACGTCACGATCCGTGAGCCGCTGCTGAAGTCGCTACTCACTTCCTGGCCGCCGGTCCTGCCGGGCATCAAGCTCGCGCGCAAGCTGGGGTCGGCGGGGGAGTTGCTGCGGTTCGCGCGGTTCATGGCGATGCCGATGCACCGGATGGGCCAGGAGCTCTTCACCGGTCCTCGCGGCCCGGCCGTGCTGGCCGGCAACGCACTGCACGCGGACTCGCCACTGTCCGGCAGCGTCAGTGGCACGATGGGCTGGCTGCTCGCGATGCTCGCGCAGGACGTCGGCTTCCCGGTCGCCACCGGTGGTTCGTCGGCCTTGTCGGGTGCCTTGGTCCGCCGAGCCGAACGAGCAGGTGCCTTGCTTGTCTCGAGTACGCCGGTCACCGGGATCGACGTCTCCGCCGGCCGCGTGACCGGCGTACGCGCGGCATCCGGGGAGACGGTCGCGGTCAGCCGGGCGGTCATCGCGGACACCTCCGCGCCGGCGCTCTACCGCGGACTGTTGTCGGGGGCAACGATTCCGGCCGGACTGAAACGGGACCTGGACGAGCAGTTCGAGTGGGACTACCCGACCGTCAAGCTGAACTTCCGGTTGAGCGGACCGATCCCGTGGAAGTCACACGAGGCACGCTCCGCCGGAGTGGTCCACCTCGGTGGGACCGCCGACGACCTCGTCCACCTGTCGGCCGACCTCGACACCGGGCGGTTGCCGTCCCAGCCGTTCCTGCTGATCGGCCAGACGACCAAGTCGGACCCGACCCGTTCACCGGCCGGCACCGAGGCAGTCTGGGCCTACTCGCATCTGCCCCGCGGCATTGCCGACGACGAGTCGGCGGGGAAGCTGGCCGGCCGGATGGAACGCGCGATCGAACGCTACGCACCCGGCTTCACCGATCTCATCGTGGACCGCGACCTGCAGCGGCCGTCCGCGTTGGAGTCTGGCAATGCCGCCCTCGGCTTCGGCGCTGTGGGCGGCGGAACGATGCAGCTTCACCAGCAACTCGTCTTCCGCCCGACGATCGGTCTGGGCAGTCCACGGACCTTCGTGTCCGGGCTGTACCTCGGCAGCTCCGCGATCCACCCCGGCGGTGGTGTCCACGGCGCCTGCGGTCACCTCGCCGCTCGGACCGCGCTCCGGGACGCCTCGGTCCTCGGTCCGCTCACTCGGACCTTCCCAGCCGCGGCACTCCGGCACCTGCAGCGTTGAGACTTCAGGAAGCCACCTGTCGAGCCCGGGTCGCGGCGGCGCGGGTAGCCCGGTTGGCGACGGTCGGAGCCGACTCGCAGCCGCACGTCGTACCCGTGACCTATGCGGTGCATGGTGATGAGCTGTTCATCGGGATCGATCAGAAGCCGAAGACCACGACCGATCTGAAGCGGCTGCGCAACATCGCGGCGAACCCGCGAGTGGCGGTGCTCGTCGACGAGTACGACGAGGACTGGACGCACCTGTGGTGGGTGCGCGTCGACGGGGTGGCCCGGGTGCTGGACGATAATTCGGCGGCGGTGGGATTGCTGGTTGCGAAGTACCCGCAGTACGACGCCGATCCGCCGCGCGGGCCGGTGATCGCGATCAGCGTGGACGGGTGGTCCGGCTGGTCGTACCAAGGTGAGGGGAACTGACGTGGCGGGTGTCGAGGGGTTGTTGCGGGAGTTGGCGCCGCAGGTGCTCGGGTATCTCGCCCGCCGGCACGGACAGTTCGATCTGTGCGAGGACGCCGTACAGGAGGCGTTGCTGGCGGCTGCGACGCAGTGGCCGGTTGACGGCGTACCGGGGAATCCGCGCGGGTGGTTGATCACCGTCGCGAGCCGGCGGCTGACCGATCAGTTCCGCAGCGAGAGTGCGCGGCGGCGGCGCGAGGACACCGCGGCGGCGATGGCCGGACCCGAGGAACTGGTTGCTCCGGGCGCCGATACCGACGGGCCGCCGGAGGACGACGACACGTTGACCTTGCTGTTCCTGTGCTGCCATCCGGCGGTGACACCGGCGTCGCAGGTCGCGCTGACCCTGCGGGCGGTCGGTGGTTTGACCACGGCCGAGATCGCCCGGGCGTTCATGGTGCCGGAGGCAACGATGGCGCCGCGGATCAGCCGGGCGAAGAAGAGCATCAAGGCGGCCGGCAGCCGGTTCGTGATGCCGCCGGAGGAGGAGCGGGCCGACCGGCTGCGCGTCGTCCTGCAGGTGCTCTATCTGATCTTCAACGAGGGCTACACCGCGAGTTCGGGTGAGGCGCTGCAGCGGGTCGAGCTGACCACGGAGGCGATCCGGCTGGGTCGGATGCTGCACTCGGCGCTGCCGGACGACGGCGAGGCCGCGGGCCTGCTGGCCTTGATGCTGCTGACGGACTCCCGCCGTACGGCGCGGGCGACCGCAGACGGCGGCCTGGTCCCGATCGACGAACAGGACCGGACGTTGTGGGATCGCGGGCAGATCACCGAAGGGGCCGAGTTGATCCTGACCACCCTCGCTCAGGGTGAGGCCGGTCCGTACCAGCTGCAGGCGGCGATCGCGGCGGTCCACGCCGAAGCGCCCAGCGCCGACGAGACGGACTGGCCGCAGATCCTCGCGTTGTACCTCCTCCTCGAGAAGCTCGCGCCGAATCCGATGGTCACGTTGAACCGCGCGATCGCACTCGCGCAGGTGGATGGCCCACAGGCCGGCCTCGACCTGTTGGCCACGCTCGACGAGGACAAGAACCTCACCGAGACCCACCGGCTGGACGCCGTACGAGCGCATCTCTACGAGCGGGCCGGGGAGTTGGCGAAGGCGCACGAGCATTACCTCGCCGCGGCCCGCCGTACGACGAGTCTGCCGGAGCAGCGTTATCTGACCGAGAAGGCCGCGGCGATCGCTGGTTAGAGGCTGACGCGCCGCCCAGATTCGTGGGACTCGATGGCGGCGTGGGCGAGTTGGAGAGCGCGTCGGCCGGCTTCGGCGTGAACCGGCGGTTGGTTCCCGGCGCGGAGGGCTTCGAGGATCGCGTCGACGTGGCGGTCGAACGTGCCGGCGAAGTTGCGGGCCTCGTCGTCGAAGTAGCCGGAGTGCCAGCGACGCTCGACATCGTCGCCGGCCTTGGAGAAGGACAGTGCGCGGACGGTGTCGTGGATGACCAGGCGGCCCTCGGTGCCGTTGATCTCGACGAGCTGCGAGTCCGGGTACGCGTAGGACGAGTCGTAGCTTCCGAGCATCGTGCCGACCGCCCGGTTCTCGAACTCGAGGGCGAGCGCGACGGTGCTGAGTGCGCCGTACGTCTTGTCGGTCATCTGCGCCGCGACGCTGGAGATGTTGCCGACCAGGTGCTCGAGCATGTCGAAACCGTGGCACTGGGTCTCGATCAGGTTGGCGTGTGGCGAGTTGCCGTGGTTCGCCTCGCCGCCGAAGCGCCAGGTGGCGAAGACGGGTTCGCCGATCTCACCGGCCTCGATGAGGGCCTTGGCGCGCTGGACGGGTTCGGCGTACCGGTGGTTGAAGTTGATCGCGAAGAACTGGTCGCCCGCCTCGGTGAGCAGCGTGTCGGCCTCGGCGAGGTCGAAGACGAGCGGCTTCTCGACGAGCATCGGGATGCCGGTTTTCAGGAGCTGCCGCGTGACCTCGAAGTGGTCTTCGTTGGGCAGGCAGACGGTGATCAGGTCGGGCCGCTCGCGTTCCAGCATGAGGTCGAGATCCGTGTACGGCGTGGCTCCGTACCGCTCGGCCCGTGCCTTGGTGCGTTCGGGGGTGCGACCGGCGATCGCACACAGCTCGGTATCGGGGCGTCGGGAGAAGATGCGGGCGTGCTGTTCGCCCCAGCCGCCGGCGCCGACCACCGCGACCCTCATGAGGCCGGGTCCTGGGTGATGACGACCTTGCCGGTCCGGCCGGCGAGGAACAGGCTGAACGCTTCGTCGATCTCGGCGACCGGGAAGCGGTGACTGATCACCCGGCCGATCAGCTCTTGGTTGGCCTGGAGGAGGGCGAGGTTGCCGGCCATCTCGTCGTACCGGAAGTATTCGCTGCCGAGGATGGCGTGCTCGGGGGCGATCAGGTCGCTGGACACGTCGATCGTGATCGTCTCGCCGTGGCCGACGCAGATCAGGGCGCCGCGTTGGCTGATGATGTCGAGTGCGCCGCGGCGGGCGATCCCCTTGCCGGTCGAGTCGAACGCGATGTCGGGGTTCCCGGCGGCTTTGAGGTCGTCGGCGCGGACCGGGGTCGCGCCGAAGGATTCGGCGAAGTCGAGGCGCCAGGGGGTGAGGTCGGAGATGAAGATCGGGACGTCGGCGCCGTACCGGAGTCTGCTCATCACGGCCAGCCCGATCCCGATCGGACCGGCGCCGGCGATGTAGACGCTCTCGATGTCCTGACGGACCAGGGCCGCGCGGCCGAGGGCGTGGCTGCTGGTGCCCATCACGTCCAGCAGCATGGTCGCGTTGCCGATCTCGATGTCGTCGGTGATCGGGAAGAAGTTCGTCTCGTGGACCAGCTCGTACGGCCCGTAGCCGCCGTCGTGCGTGAAGCCCATGTCGGCGCGTTTGCTGAAGCACTGGTTGGTCGCGCCGTACCTGCAGCTGCGGCACTCACCGCAGTAGTCCATCAGGAAGACGGCGCCGCGGGTGCCTTGCGCTGTCGTGGTGCCTTCGCCGGTCGCGATCACGGTGCCGGCGGCTTCGTGACCTGGTACGACGCTGGAGCCACCGAAGTACTGGTCACGGTCGGTCCCGCAGAGGGCGTTCGCCTGCACGGCGAGTAGGAGCTGACCCGGGCCGGGGTCCGGGTAGTCGTGGTCCGCGAAGTCGATCCGGCCGTCGCCGGCGAAGACAGGTGCTTGGGCGGTTCGGGTCATGGGGCTGAAATTTACTACGTAGCAAATGTTGGGAGCAAGGGGTTGTGCGCTGGTTTGTGTCAGCGGGTCGTGCTCTCCCGGAGGCGGAGTTCGTAGCCGGCCATCCGGTGTTGCGGGACGTGCGACCCGGCGGCGCCGAACTGTTCCTCGAGGAGATCGAGCGCCATCCCCGCGATGTCGTCCAGCAGTGGTGCGACCGTGCTGAGCGACGGCGTGGCCAGGCTCGACTCGACGATGTCGTCGAAGCCCATCACCGCCACCTGCCCGGGCACGTCGATGCCGGCCCGGACCAGGGCGCGGATTGCGCCGAGGGCGGCCGAGTCGTTCATCGCGAAGATGCCGTCGGGGAGTGGCTTCCCGAGCAGGCCTGTGATGGCTTCGGCGGCAGCGGCCGTGGTCCACTCGCAGCTGACGACGAGGTCCGGGTCGAGCTTGATCCCGTGCTTCTTCAGCGCGGCCTGGTACCCCTGAAGGCGGAGTTGGTACGAGCGTCTGGGTCCGTTGTTCGCGCCGAGCAGGAGGATGCGGCGTCGGCCGGTGTCGAGGAGATGGGTGACCGCGGCCTGGGCGGCCTCCCGGTTCTTGATGCCGACGTGGTCGATCTCGCTGCCCGGCTCGCGGTCGCCGACCAGGACCACCGGGTACTTGCGGTCCTCTAGCCGGCGGTCCTTGAGCCGGCGGTCCTCTAGCCGGCGTTCGTCGGCGCGGCTGAGGTTGACCGCGCTCATGATCAGGCCGTCAGTGACGATGTCGCCGCCACCGTGGAGAAGTTCGAGCTCCGCTTCATGCCGTCCACCGGTGGTTTCGACGACCACCGTCGTACCCCTGCGTTGGGCTGCCGCGATGACGGCTTCGGCGAGGTCGGCGAAGTACCGCTCGCTGAAGGTGGGGACGGCCAGGGTGACCGTGCCGGTGCGGCCGGTCCGGAGCCGGCGGGCAGCCGTGTTCGGGCGGTAGCCGAGGGCGTCGAGGCTGGCCTGAACGCGGGCGCGGGTGGTGGGGGAGACGTGGACGTAGTTGTTGACCACGTTGGAGACGGTGCGCTGCGACACTCCGGCGTGACGCGCGACGTCGGACATGCTCACAGCCACGTCGGCAGGCTATCACCGGTGCCTTGACGTGACTTGAGTTGTAACTTCGGTTTACAGTTGCTGGCATGAGCCTTCAGGAGCGAGCGCGAGGCCGGCGGGACGCGATCGGGTTCGGCGTGGCCTTGCTGAACCGGCTGGCCAAGGTGCGGGCGATCGACCGGTTCGGGCTGCGGAAGCAGACCGAGCGGGTGGTGTTCGAGGCGACCAAGACCGGTTTCCGGACGGCGGGAGCGCTTTCGCGGAGTTTCACGGCCGTGTCCAAGCTGGCCAAGCCGTCGCGGTTGCCTGCGGCGCGGGGGACCGGGCAGTTCGATCTGACCCCGACCGAGGACCAGCAGACGGTGGTCGAGGTCGTCCGGGAGTTCGCCGCGGAGGTGCTGCGTCCAGGTGCGGCGGCTGCGGATGACGCGGGTGTGACGGAGGAGAAGGTGCTGACGTCCGCCGCCGAGCTCGGGTTGAGCCTGATCGAGGTGCCGGAGGAGCTTGGCGGCATCGTGACCGAGCGATCGGCGATGACCGGCGTACTCGTGGTCGAGGCGATGGCGCACGGAGACATGGGGCAGGCGGTGGCGTGCCTCGCACCGGCGGCCGTGAGTACGGCGATCTCGTTGTGGGGCGATGAGACGCAGCAGGCGACGTACCTGCCGGCTTTCACCGGGGACTCTGTACCGGCGGCCGCGTTGGCGCTGCTTGAGCCGCGGGCCTTGTTCGATCCGTTCAGCTTGCAGACGCGGTGGTCGGGCGGGCGGTTGAACGGGGTGAAGTCGTTGGTGCCGCTGGGGGCGTCGGCCGAGCTGTTCGTGATCGGGGCTTCGACTCCGGCGGGGCCGGCGTTGTTCGTGGTGGAGTCGGATCATCCGGGGGTGACGATCGAGGCTGAGCCGTCGATGGGGTTGCGGGCGGCGTCGCTGAGCCGGGTGATCTTGGCGGACGTGCCGGCGGTGCAGTTGGGATCGCTTGAGGACTATGCCGAGTGCGTGCGGCTGTCGCGACTCGGGTGGTGTGCGTTGGCGCTTGGTACGGCACGGGCGGTCCTCGACTATGTGACGCCGTACGTGAATGAGCGGACTGCATTCGGTGAGCCGATCAGCCATCGGCAGTCGGTGGCCTTCATGGTGGCGAACATCGGGATCGAGCTGGAGGGGATGAAGCTGGTGACGTACCGGGCCGGATCGCGTGCTGAGCAAGGGCTTCCGTTCGCTCGTGAGGTCGCTTTGGCGCGGCGGCTGTGTTCGGAGAAGGGCATGCAGATCGGGACTGACGGCGTACAACTGCTGGGCGGGCACGGGTTCGTGAAGGAGCATCCGGTCGAACGCTGGTACCGCGATTTGCGGGCCATCGGGATCATGGAAGGCGCGGTGCTCGTCTGATGATCAACCTCGAGACGCCCCGGAAGTTCCGGGCCTTCATCAACCAGGCGCACCAGGTCGCGACGGAGATGCTCCGGCCGAACTCCCGGCGGTACGACCTGGCCGAGCACGAATACCCGGTCGAGCTGGACATGCTGGCCGCGCTGGTCGACGGGTTAGGTGCCTCGGGCACCGGTTCGGGTGCGGGCGCTTCCGGCGTACGGCGTACTGCTGCGGCCGAGGGGGTCGTGAACGGGTCGAACATGTCGTCGGTGCTGTCGATCATGGAGATGTGCTGGGGCGACGTCGGGCTGCTGCTGTCGATGCCGCGGCAAGGGCTGGGCAACTCGGCGATCGCCTCGGTGGCGTCTGACGAGCAGTTGCAGCGGTTCGACGGAGTCTGGGCGGCGATGGCGATCACCGAGCCGGAGTGTGGGTCGGATTCGGCCAGCATTCAGACGACTGCCCGGCTCGACGGGGACGCTTATGTGCTGAACGGCGAGAAGATCTTCGTCACCGCCGGTGGGCGCTGCGACGCGGTGGTGGTGTGGGCGACGCTCGACAAGTCGTTGGGTCGCGCGGCGATCAAGTCGTTCGTGGTCATGAAGGACACACCCGGGATGACGGTGGAGCGGCTCGAGCACAAGCTGGGCATCCGTGCGTCGGACACCGCGACGATCCGGTTCGACAACTGCCGGGTGCCCGCGGAGAACCTGCTCGGCTCACCCGAGATCGACACGGACAAGGGCTTCGCGGGCGTCATGCAGACCTTCGACAACACCCGTCCACTCGTCGCCGCGATGGCGGTCGGAGTTGCGCGGGCCTCGTTGGAGCTCACCCGATCGTTGCTGGCCGAGGTAGGGGTTGAGGTCGACTACGACCGTCCCATCCACCTCCAGCCGTCGGCGGCCGCGTCGTACCTCGCGATGGAAGCCGATTGGGAAGCCGCCTACCTGCTCACCCTCCAGGCCGCCTGGATGGCCGACAACCACCGCCCCAACTCCCTGGAAGCCTCCATGGCCAAAGCCAAAGCCGGCCGCACCGCCAACGACATCACCCTCCGCTGCGTAGAACTAACCAGCTCCCTCGGCTACTCAGAACACCACCTCCTCGAAAAGTGGTCCCGAGACAGCAAAATCCTCGACATCTTCGAAGGCACCCAACAAATCCAACAACTCATCGTCGCTCGCAGATTGCTCGGCAAAACCTCCGCCGAGTTGAAATAGGTCTATTCGCAAGGGATCCAGGCGTGACCGAGGCTGCCTCAGAGCAGGCTCGGACCATCGGCGAGCGGCCCACCCTCAGACCGGTGATGACCCCTGCTCCGTCCCTGCTCCGTCAGCCGCGTCGTGCGGTCGGTCTTGTAGCGTCGCCGACCTCGACTGTGCTTGTAGGGCGGTGCGATGACGCCAACCTCTACGAGCGCGGGGGAGCGGGTTACGGTCGGTGGGCGCCGATCAGTTGGGCCATCTCGGTATGGCGTACGACGACCTGTCGGGACGCTCGTCGCCTTCGAACCCGTTGAACCCAAGTGGCCGCGGCTACAACCGTGGCGCCGCTGTGATAGCTCGACGACGACTCCACCGCCAACCCAGTGGGAAACGGACTTACCGAGGCCAACATGTTCTGCGGGTCGTTGGAAGGGATCTGGGCACTGAGCCGCGATGGAGTGCAGGCCAGAGCTGTAGAGATCTCGATGTCTTGCATCTGATGGCAGCGGTAGCCCGGTCGGCAGGAGTGAGGATGGTCTACCGCTGCCCGGCGGCTGTCGTTAGATGTCGAGTGGGCGGAGGACCAGAGTGATGCCGTGGGCGATTTGCTTGTTGCCCTTGTTGATGTCCAGCGCGCGGCGGTTGAGCCGCGGATTGCGGTCGTTGCGGTCGGCATCGATCAGCCGGACGATCTTGAAGCGCTTACTGATCACGTCGACCTTGATCGAGCCACCCGGCAGGGCTGTCTTGACGGTTGCGCCGTCGGACTTCAACGCGGTCCGACTGTCGATGGTCGCTCCGGGGATCACGTGATACAGCAGGACCGCCTCGATGGTGTCGACGCCGAGTAGTCCGGCGAGGCCACTGAGGAGGGCACTCTCCGACTTGTACCACTTGCCGGTCAGGTCCTCGGCGAGGAGCTGGAAAGCGCGATCGCTCGGCAGGAAAGCCGTGAGCGGCACGTTGCCGTTGGCCAAGACCTTCACGGGGCTGTTCGGCTTGGCAGCGAGAACGGTAGTTACAGCGTTGGTGAGTACGTCGTAGTCACTCCAGTTGTGATCGAAGGTGTCGCCGTCAGCCGCGAGTACGGTGGCGAGGCTGCGACTGCCCAGCTGATGATGGGCTGACGCCTGGGTCGTGGTCGCGACTGCGCTCGTGACGACCACTCCGGCTGCGACCAGGACGGCCGCCAGGGAACGAGTCAGGCGTCGTGAGATTTTGCGCATCGGACAACCTTTCGATGAGCACGGTCGCGCCGTCGCGACCGCTGTCACCTTCACTTCCGATCGACAGGGCGCCACGGATGCATCGTCGCAGCGCCATCTGCGCGCCCTGCGGTTGTCCCGATCAGGTACTCCCGCGGAGGTAGCCGAATTGTCGCCTCTCGGCGGATTCGTGCAGGGGCCCGCTCGACAAGACTGGCTTACGAACTGGAACGGAAGACCTCGAGATCAGGAGATGGGCATGAATCACTCGGTTCAGACAGATGACAGACCGACAAGGGCCGCATCCCCGGCGTCGGCGGGTGCGCGCCCGGGACGGACGGCGCGGAAGTTCCCGCTCACTGACCTGTCGGTGTGGTTGATGGTCACGCTGATCGCGGTCGGCCTGCCTCGGACGGTGCTGGCCGATCTCGACATCGTCCGGCCGGAAAGCTCGCTCCTCTACTACATTCTGGCCTTGGCGCCGTTCGCGGTATGGCTGGTGGTCGCAGTCTTCCACGACGCGCGTAAACCCTTCATGAACTTCGTGGTCGTCGGTGTCCTGTACGGATTGTCCCTCGTCGTCATCCATCAGGCCCTGTGGAATGCCGGCGCGTCGCTCGGCCATAACCCTCCCGTCGCCGCGGTCAACTTCGCCGACTCGGTCGATCCGGCGTACCAACAACTTGCCCTCCGCGGATACACCGTCATGATCGCGATGGCGATCGGGGTAGGCACTGGACTTGTCGCGGGGCTTGTCGCGATGACAGCTCGGGCTCGCCGTTCGCGACGCTGACGAGTCGGCTTGCTACCGATGCGACGACTCACCGAGCATGATCGTCATGGCTGACATCACTGCACTCGTACATCGCTTCCACCTCGACGCATGGAACCGTTGGGACGACTCGGTGGTCGACGAGATCCTCGCGCCGGACTTTGTCTTCCGCGGCTCGCTCGGTGATGAGGTCCACGGGCCGGATGGATGGCGCTCCTACCGCGACAAGATTCGCTCTGCGGTCCCTGACTTCACCAACACGATCGTCGACCTGGTCGCAGCGGGCGACCGAGCAGCGGCCCGTCTGAATTACACCGGCCACCACCAGGGCACGTTGCTCGGTGTCGCCGGCACTGGCCGGCCCATTGGCTACAGCGGAGCCGCATTCTTCACCTCTGCCACCGGCCGGCTGGCCGCAGCGTGGGTCCTCGGCGACTTGGACTCCCTTCGTCACCAGCTCAGTCAGCCCACCGCCGGCACCTGACCGGCATTCCGGCCGGGCTACCTGGGTTGCCCGCCTCAGACTGGCGGTTCGACCACCTTCGGCGACCTAGTCCATCACGCACCACAGAGATCCTCGACATCTTCGAAAGCAACCAACAAATCCAACAACTAATCGTGGCCCGCAGGCTGCTCGGCAAAACCCCCGCAGAGCTGAAATAGGTCTATTTGCAAGGATCTAGGCGTGGCCGAGGTTGCCTCAGAGAAGGCTCGGACCATCGTCGAGCGGTCCACCCTCGGACCGGTGATGACCCCTGCTCCGTCAGCCGCGAAGCGGACGCGTCGAGCTGGATCCGCGTCATCGAGCTGCTCCAGGATGACGGTGACACGGTGCGCGCCATCCCAACCCACTGCGCTCGCTGCCCGGCGACGCCGCCTCCGCTCGGACCTTCTTGCAGTCGCTGTCGGTCCCGATCGTCGTCGTCGGACATTCGTACGGCGGCGCTGTTGTGACCAACGCAGCCACCGGGACTGTCTTTACGTCGTTCGCGACCGGTTTGGACAACGTCGACAAGGCGATGGCGTATCCCGTCGTGGTATCTGATCGGGACCGGCGACAAGATCATTCCGCCCGTCCGTCCAGCGAACGATGGCCAAGCGCGGTGGTTCGAAGGTGACGGAGTTCAAGCAAGGACATCTCGGTCTGATGTCCGACCCGAGCACGGCCACACGGGTTATTGAACAGGCCGCACGAAGCTAGGCAGTGGTCACAAACCGACGTGCCGTCCTGTCAATGTTTCAGGAACTGATCGACCGGACGGTCCGGCACAGCATCAGTCGATGACCGAGGAGGTCGTGATGAGCAGTACAGAACGCGAGAAGCGTATTTCAGAGCGGGAGAGTCGGGAGATCCAGGCGGCCAATGCCTCCGGGACCACTCCAGTCGTCTTCGTCCACGGCCTCTGGGTGCTGCCTAGCAGCTGGGCCAACTGGGCGAAGCTGTTCGAGCAGGCCGGCTACGCGCCGTTGATGCCGGACTGGCCGGACGACCCCGAAACGGTGGCGGAAGCGCGGGAGAACCCGGACGTCTTCGCCAAGAAGACACTCAAGCAGGTAGCCGACCACACGGCCGACGTGATAGGCGAGCTCGAGCAGAAGCCCGTCGTGATGGGGCACTCGACTGGAGGACTGGTCGCCCAGATGCTCGCCGGTCGTGGGCTGTCGGCGGCCACGGTCGCGATCGACCCGGGCGTGTTCCGGGGCGTCCTGCCACTGCCGATTCCGGCGCTCAAGGCGAGCGGGCCATTTCTGGTGAACCCGTCGTACCGGGGCCGTGCGATCACGCTCACCTTCGACCAGTTCAAGTACGCCTGGGCGAATGCACTCGACGAGGACGAGGCACACCACCTCTACGAGACCTACCACGTGGCTGGGTCGGGGATCGCGCTGGCACAGATGGGCAACGCGAACCTGAACCCCTGGACCGAGTCGAAGGTCGATACCAAGAACCCCGGGCGAGGCCCGCTGTTGATCCTCGACGGGGAGAAGGACCACACGGTGCCGTGGGCCATCGCCAACGCGTCGTACAAGCGGCAACGGCGGAACCCGGGTGTCACCGAGATCAAGAAGATGCCCAACCGCGGCCACGCGCTCACCATCGACCACGGCTGGGAAGAGGTCGCCCAGACCGCCCTCGACTTCGTCACGCGCTACGCCCCGCCCAAGACACGCTAGCGACGACGAACGGCATTCGCTCGCACCAGCTCATGGAGTGGAGGAGCCCATGACCGAGTTGTCTGTCCGGTCGGGGCGGGGCGGGGCCTTCAGACGCCCTTCGGCGTACGGACTCTGACGCTTCGTCGAAACGTTCGCCGAAGAGCATCCGCCACTGTCCTTGGACTCGGACGTGCTGGAGCTGCGCGCGCTCATGCCCGAGGCAACGGAGACGGACCGGCCAGGCATGCTCGACGTCATCCGCCTGCTCTATGACCTGACCGTCCACCAGCCGCGAGTACGCGACCAGGCGGCGCTGGAGTGAGCGATCGAGCTGAGCGTACGCCGCGAAGCTCGACGCCGCTAGTCCAACCCTTTCAAGCTGGCCCAGCTCGCACTTGTGTTCCGGGCGGCCGCGATTCGCCGGCGGGCGGACTGGCTGACGTTGATGGCGAGCCGGGTGGTCATGGTGACCAGGAATGCTCGCGGGTCCGCGACGACCGTACGGTCGGTCTTCTGCCAGCGGAGCCAGGTCTCTTGTACGACGTCCTCGGCCTCGCTGCTGCCGGCCAGGACTCGGCAGGCGATCGCCGTCAGCTGCGGTCGCCTGCCGAGGAAGGTCGCGACCGCCTCGTCAAGGTCGCCGCCGGCTGGCGCGGGACTCGCGGCCGGGACCGCGACGTCGTTCCTGTCGTTCCACGTCTGCGTTGACGCTGTTGCGTTCACGCTCCCGGCTCCTCTCCCACTCGTCGTGTGCTTGTCATCACGATGCGGGTGCCGGTCGCGTCCTGGCGCCACCGAGAGGACGTGGCCGGCTGCGTAGTTCCGCTCAGTACGTAGCGGTTGCTAACTACGTGGTTGCTGCCTGGGGACGTGACAGCAGCCGCGCGGGGGAGGTGCCGCGTGGCTGCTGCGGATCGGGTTTCAGTCGGTGCCGAGGGCTTTGCGGAGGATGTGGATGGCCTGCTCGACCGCACCTGTCGTGGCAGCGGTCTGACGGAGTGGGTTGACCATCATGAAGTCGTGCAGGATGCCGTTGTAGCGGATGCAGGTGGTGCGTACGCCGGCCTCGGTGAGCTTGCGTCCGTAGGCTTCGCCCTCATCGCGGAGTACGTCGTTCTCGTCGACTATCAGGAACGCCTCCGGCAGGCCGGTGAGTTCCTCGATGCTTGCCCGCAACGGCGACGCGGTGATCTCGGAGCGCTTGGATTCGTCCGGCAGGTAGCAGTCCCAGAACCAGGCCATCCCCTTCGCGGTGAGGAACGGACCGTCGGCGAACTCGCGGTAGCTGTCGGTGTCCTGGCCCGCGTCCGTCACCGGGTAGTACATCGACTGGTGGACGAACCTGACATCGCCCCGCCGCTTGGCGAGCAGGGCCAGCACCGCCGTCATGTTGCCGCCGACCGAATCGCCGGCCACCGCCATTCGCATGGCGTCGAGGCCCTCGGTCGAGCCATGCTGGGTGATCCACCGTGCGGTTGCGTAGCCCTGCTCGATCGCGACCGGGTACTGCGCTTCCGGCGAGCGGTCGTACTCCACGAAGGCGACGGCGGCCTTCGCCCCGACCGCCAGTTCGCGAACGAGTCGGTCGTGTGTCCCGGCATTGCCGAGGACCCAGCCGCCGCCGTGCATGTACAAGACGGTGGGGAGGATGCCGGTCGCATCGGCGGGCCGCACGATGCGGACCCGCACGTCGCCGACCTCGGCCGGCACGGTGATCCACTTCTCGGTCACGTCGAGTTTGGTGATGGGTGCGGCTTGGACGTCGTCGAGGACCTGCCGTGCGCCGTCCGGGCCGAGCTCGTACAGGAACGGCGGTTTCGCCGTCGCGTCCGCGAACTCCTGCGCCGCCGCCTCGAGGAAGTGCTTGCTCATGAGGGATTCCGTCCTTCCAGATGGTCGATGAGCCGACATGAACAAGTCCGCACAGCCAGACCTTTCGTGACGCCGTCCAGGACGCCCGCCGGTCGGGATCACCTTGCCGATGGTCGCGTGGCTCTTGGTGTACGGCGTCTTCCGACTGGCTCGCCGCGCACTGGACCGCCGCCGAGCCGACGCCTGGGCCCGAGAATGGGAGCAGGTCTCACCCCGCTGGACCCGCCCAAATAACTGAGCCAGTCCAGCCACTCGGTGCCTCCGATGGCGTCGTACTCGCGTTACTGCGGGAGGTCCGCGCCGGACTGTTCGGCGACCATGTAGGTGGCGTACCACTCGGGCCACTTCTCGTCGAACTCGCCGCCGTTGCGCTTCTCGTGCTCGCCGTGGGCGGTCGCTGCGCGCTGCAGTGCTTTCTGCAGGTCGTCGACCGAGGTGTACGTCGTCTCGGCGGTGTCGATGCGGCCCGGCAGACGGGTCGTGACCTCTTGCAGCAGCCAGCTGTTGCCGTCCGGATCGCTGAAGGTCGCGAAGGAGCTGTAGCTGGCGTGTTCGTCGGCGGGTCCGGCGACGCGGCCGCTCGGGTCGTCGGGCTGGAACTGAGCGCCCGGTGTCTCGGGGTGGAACGTCTCGCTGACGTCGACACCGAAGACGGCGAGTTCTTCGCGGGCGGCTTCGATGTCGGAGACGATCAGGTAAAGGCCGCTGGCCGAGCCTGGTTCGGCGGTCGTGATGTTCGTGCCGAACTGGACCGATGCCGGCGAGCCGGGCGGTGTGAACTGGACGACCCGGAAGCCGTTGTCGAAGGCAAAGTCGGCGTCGAGTCGCCATTCGAGCTGTTCGTAGAAGGCCTTCGCCTTGTCGACGTCGGTGACGGGGATGACGACAGCTTCGAGCTTGAGATCGGTGGTCATGATTCTCTCCTGTGATGTGTGGTTGTTGATTGTCCTGCGGCGAGGACGACTGAGCCGCGGGCGAGGCGGAGGATGGTGTACGTCGATGAGCCGCTGAGTACCTGCCGGATCAGCCCGTGCCTGACCCGGCCGAGCACGGTCAGCGCAGCCGCGGCCGATTCCGCGAGTACGACGCTGTCGACCGGTCCGGGCGCGACGCGCCAGCGGACGTCGATCTCCGGGTAGGCCATCTGCCAGATGCGCACTGTGTCTTCGAGGTCATCGTGTCCGATCGGTCCCGTGGCATGGACGACGGTCAGGCCGGTGCCACGGCGTCGTGCGGCGCGGAACGCGAATCCCACCGCATCTGGCGGCCCACCGTCGTCATCGACTCCGACGACCACGCGCCCGGCAGAGGGCCCGACAGAGCCTGCCGCCGACAGCCCGATCACGGCGAGGGAGGCCGACGTACGGCGGCACAACCGGCGTGCGAGTGCCCGTTCGAATCGGGCGGCCTTCCTGTTGCGGCCGGGCCGGTTGTGGCTGAGAACGACGAGCGCTCCCTCTGTGCCACGGGCTTCGTCGACCAGGGCCGCGATCGGCCGGCCGGGGAACAGGCTGCCGTTGATCGGCACGGACGGCGCGATTCGGTGGGCGCGGTGGACGGCCGCTGACACGACTGCCTCGGCGGCTTCACGAGCCGGAAGATCCGTGGCCGGCATACCTAGCGGATCCAACAGCCGGGGCCACTGGAGCGCGTAGACGATCTGCAGCGCGGATCCTCGCGCGGCGGCCTCTGCGGCGGCCCATTCCACCGCATCCTTGTCCGAGCCATGCGCATGGACCAGAACGATGACCGGGCCACGGTCAGGTCCGGCCGCGGGCGAGCCAAGATTGGTGTTCGGCGCAGGTACGGCGGCAGCTCGGTGATCGCCGCGAAACATCCTCATGATTCCTCCTCTGTCCTGCCACCACCGTCGCGCCGATGACGTGTCGTCACACCAGGGAAAGCCACGGGCCAGTTCCCTGGCGTGACGGAGCCAGGGTTTTCCCGGGGCGCGACACAGGCTCATCGGGCGCACTCTTGAGATCTGAATCAGATCTATGAGGGAGGAATCATGATGAGAGGTATGCGGCACTCGAGGCCGGCTGGATCGCCGACGCCGCTGGGAGCCGTGATCCGTGGTTCGGTGGCGGGTGCTGTGGGCACGCTCGCGATGGACCTGTTGCTGTACGCGCGTTACCGCAAGGACACCGGAAAGAGCGGGTTCCCGCACTGGGAGTTCTCCGCCGACGTCCACAACTGGGACGAGGCGCCCGCACCTGCCCAGGTGGGGAAGCGACTCTACGAGGGGCTCTTGCAGCGTGAGCTGCCCGACCGCCGGGCCGCGCTGGTCAACAACGTCATGCACTGGGGTTTCGGGATCGCGAACGGCGCCCTGTACGGCGTACTCGCGGGATCCGCACCAGAGCCCAAGGTCCGCTACGGCGCGCCGTTCGGTGCTGGTGTGTGGGGGAGTGGCTACGTGACGCTGCCGGCCGCCGGGCTGTACCAGCCGATCTGGAAGTACAGCCCCCGTGTCCTGGCCAAGGACCTCAGCGCGCACCTGGTCTACGGCCTGAGCACCGCGGCCGCCTTCCGGGCTCTCCACGGAAGGCGGCCGTGACAGGTCAGAGCAGGATCTGGATCTCGCCGTTTTCTTCCTGCACTTCGTAGACGATCAACGGTTCGGTCGCCGGGCCGTTGATCACTGCGCCGGTGGCGATGTCGAACCGCGACCCGTGGCACTGGCACATGATCGTCGAGCCGGTGCGCAGCCCGCCGGAGAGCGGGCACGGTTCGGAGCCGCACGTGCAGAGGTCGCCGAAGGCGTAGATGCGGCCGTCGACGCGTGCGAACGAGACACGCAGCTTTCGGTCGCCGAGGGTCAGGTAGTACGGCGCGACGCCGTCGTCTGCGATCACCGCGGCGGAGTCGACGGTACGGAACGCGCTGGCTGAGAGGTCGGTCATCGGATGCTCCTAGTACGGGTAGTCGGGGATGACGTCGGCCTTCTTCGCATCCAGACGCAGCTCGCCCGGAGCGCCGGCGGGTACGGCGGGACGGTGCGGCATCACCGGACTCACACGCTCGTACCCGGATCCCAGCGGCGGCCTCAGGTCGACGTCTCCCTTGTTCGGCCACAGTGACAACGCGCGTTCGGCCAGCGCGGTGATCGAGAGGGATGGGTTCACTCCCGTGTTGGCCGGCATCACGCTGCCGTCGATGACGTGCAGGCCGGGCTGGCCGAACACCCGCTGGTAAGGATCGACCGCGCCCCCGTCAGGGCTGTCGCCGATCGGGATCCCGCCGGTGAAGTGCGCCGACGCGGTCCGATTGATCACCTCGAACGGCAACGCTCCTTCGTGGGCGCCCATCATGGCCGCCATCCGATCGACGAACTGTTCGACGACGGGGATGTGCACGGCCGGCGGCGTACCTGTGTGCCGGCTCCGCATCAGACCGTCCTTCCAATAGAGCTCGATCGACGTGTCGGTCGTCTGGGAGCAGAGCATGACCACGGTCCGCTCGGCCCAGTTGCGTGGGTCGTCGAAGCTGAGGACAGACGTCGGATGCTCGATCAGCTGCTTGATCCACTCCGCGGTCGGGTGTTTCTGCTCGCCGTTCTGGTGATAGGTGACCAGGAACGCGAACAAGTCGTTGCCGACGCCCCAGTAGACGGGCTCGATGCTCGTGACGGGGTCCGGCCAGACGCCGGAGGTGATCGACACCGATCCCGGGGTGAGTTGGATCCGGTCCGGATCGCGTTTCCATTCTTCGTGGGTGCGGGTGATCGCGAGGAGTTGTTCGGAGTTCGTCCGTGCCCGTTGGCCGAGCTGTGTGGAGACGCCGTTCAGCCGGCCTTCGTGCTGCATGTGCAGCAGGAGCTTCGACGAGCCGTACGCGTGCGCAGCGACGATCACCTGTTCGGCGGTATAGGTGTGATGCGACAGATGAGCGGCTCGTTGTGCCCAGCCCGGATGCCGCGCGTGCACCTCGAACCCACCTCCGTCGAGGGGGACCAGGTCGTAAACCTCGTGGAGTTCGTGGACCCTGGCGCCGAGGCTCTCGGCCAGGTACAGGTAGTTGGTCGTCAGCTTGTTCTTCGCGTTGTGGCCGCAGCCGATGTTGCATTTGCCGCAGGAGATGCAGCCGGTACGACGTGGTCCGGCGCCGCCGAAGTACGGATCGTCCGCCTCGACTCCCGGGCTGCCGAAGTACACGCCGACGGGCGCTTTGTTGAAGGTTTCGCCTCGGCCCAGCTCGGTCGCGACCCGCTGCATGACGCGGTCGACGTCGGTCGGCAGGTACGGGTAGCGCACCGCGCCGAGCATCCGGGTTGCCTGGTCGTAGAACGGGGCCAGTTCGTCGGCCCAGTCGGTGATGCCGGCCCACTCGGGTGCGTCGAAGAAGTGCTTCGGCGGGACGTACAGCGTGTTCGCATAGACATGTGACCCGCCGCCGACACCCGCGCCGGACAGGACCAGTACGTCGTCCAGGTACTCGACCCGCTGGATGCCGTAGAGCTCCGCCGCCGGGAACCACAGGAACCCGGGCAGATGCCACTGACTCTTCGGGATGTCCGCGTCGCCCCACCGCTTGCCGGACTCCAGTACGCCGACCCGGTACCCCTTCTCCGCGGCACGGAGCGCAGAAACGCTACCTCCGAACCCGGAACCGACGATCAGTACGTCGTAGTCGAAGCTCGTCATCGGGATCTCCCTCCTAGGCCCACCTGTCGACCACCACATTCACACCTTGAAACTCACATCGACCCAGTGGAAGACCCTGGTCGATTGCCGCAATACTGGCGGCGGGGATGTTCGGCGGTGTCAGCACCGCGGATGAGGGGGCGGTTGATGAGTGGTGGCGGGGCGGTAGCGAGCGGATGGGTTGATCCGCGGCCTTTGATCGAAGCGCGAGGGGTGTTCGCGGCGATGCTGGATCCGCGGTCGGGCGGTCCCCCGGCCGATCGGCCGCCGAGCGCTGGTTTGAGCGTTCTGCTGGCATTGAGCGGTCATGAGTTGCTGTGGATGGTGAATGCCGCCTCATCCAGCCAGTACGTCGAATCCTGTCCTGACGGGCGCCACATCCCCACCGAGACCGGGAATCGTGCACCTACAACGGTTCTCTCGACCTCGACTGCTACTACTCGTGCATGTTGGAGGGCTAGCAGTCGTGGCGAGCCGCTGGATCCGGTTGCACCTCGACCTGCTGATCATGCCGGTTGCAGCCGTCGGTCTCATCGTGTTGTCCGGCCATACGGACGTCTCCGGTGCGGCCGGTGACACCTTCACGGCGGCGATGACCGTGCTGGTGTTCTTGCTGCCGTCCACCAGCCTGCTCGGTGGATACCTGAATCGCCTACACCTCGGCCGCCGTTGTGCTGGCCGGCACTGCGTTGTTCGAGCCTGGCGGTGGGTGGAGCGACTTCAGGGCCACGGAGTTGCTGATCGCGCTCGCGGTGGTCCTCCTGATCTGCACGGCGTTCACCGTGCTCCCGGCAACCTGGACGGTGCTCGAATACCGACAAGCTCGCGACTATCTCGACACCGACCTCAACTTGCTGGCTCAACCTCGACCTCAGCAGGCCCTCGAGGGCGACGGACAATCCTCCGACAGCCGGGCGGTGGCGGAGAAGGTCAACAATCCCAAGGCATTCCTCATCGTCGGGCTGTGTGGAGCGTGTGGGTTGGCCGGCCTCGGCATCGGACGTCGAGTCTGGCGAACAAGACGAACCTAGGCGGCCAGATCAGGACTCCTTCTCACAGTTCCTTGCCGGCCTGTGAATGCTGCGGTAGTCAGGCCTGCACCAGGAGGGAGCAGCTCACCTCGGCTCGCCGACGTCTTGCTGTGCTCAACTAACCAGCTGTGGCTGTCGAGATGACGTGCCCAGGGGAATGACTGGCCAGGTGTTGGGCACGTTGGTGGTCCAGGGGGAATCACTGGTGTGACTGGTTCCGGAGGGACGAACAGTGGGGTTAGTGGATCCCGCTAGGGAGTCCCTCACGAAACGGAACGCAGATGTCCACCATTCATTTCACCGAGATCACCACCTCGACGCCTGAGCAGTTCGTTGCCGGGCTCACCGACTTCGGGCCGGGCCGGGCGAAGTTGTTCGTCAACAGTTCGGACGACCACCTCGAGGTCCACGCACAGGGACCGACGTACGCCGACGTCACCGAAGGCAACGACAGTGCGTGGGAACGGCTGTCCTACGAGTGGTCGAACCCGAACCGCATCGTCCTCAAGACCACCGACTCCAACCTGTGGGGCGGCGCGTCCGGTCACACCTACACCCTCACCCGCCGGGCCGACGGCGCGACCGTGATCGACGTACGGATCGTGCGTGAGGGCAAGAACCTGAAGGGCCGGTTCCTCGGGATCGTGCTCGGCCTGTTCGGCAAGAGCGTGCTCGGCAAGCCGTTCCACAACTCCGTTAAGGCCATCGAGGCGCGCAACCTCGAGGCGCTCACCACTAACCACGTAAAGGCATGAAGATCATGAAGAACCTGATTCGCAGCGCACGGAACCTGAGCCGCAACGTCATGCTGACCGCACTCGGCGGTGCCGTGCTGCTGGCCGGCGCGACCACCGCACAAGCCACGGTGGGAACCCACAGCAAGGAGAAACCGACCATCGTCCTGCTCCACGGAGCGTTTGCCGACGGCAACAGTTGGTCGGAGGTGACGGGCCGGTTGCAGAAGGACGGCTACCAGGTCGTCGCTCCCGCAGTCCCATTGCGAGGCATCGCGTCGGACGCGTCGTACCTGAGCGGCGTACTCGCGACCATCCCCGGCCCGAAGGTGCTCGTCGGGCATTCGTACGCCGGTGCTCTGGTCAGCGAACTCGGCGACACGGCAGGCGTGAAGTCGCTGGTCTACGTGGCCGCGTTCATCCCGCAGGCCGGTGAGACCCTCGGTGCGCTGAACTCGCAGTTCCCGGGCAGCGACCTCGGTTCGGTCACGACCACGATCAGCTACCCCGGTGGCCTCGACCTCGCGGTCGACCCGAACGGTGCCGGTCCGGTCCTGGCCGCCGACGTCCCGGCCCGCCAGGCCGCCGTGTTCGTCGCCGCCCAGCGCCCGATCGCAGCCGCCGCCTTCGGTGAACCGGTCGAGGAGACCGCCCCGGCCGCCCTGCCGAAGTACGCCGTCATCCCGACCGGTGACCACGCGATCGCCCCGGCCGCCGAGCGCTTCATGGCCAACCGGGCCGGCGCGAAGATCACCGAGGTCAAGGGTGCCTCCCACCTGGTCGCAGTGTCACAGCCGGCGGCCGTGACCAAGGTGATCGAGCAAGCCGCCCGCTGATCCACACCCAACCAAGCCGGCCGGAGCCACCAAGCTCCGGCCGACTGGTGCGTCCGGCTCAGGCTGGTTCGGAGACGAACAGTTCGACCGCGATGTCGTCGGGATCCTTCAGGTTGAGGTGCAAGCCGAACGGGCTGGATTCGATCGCCGAGCAGACCACTCCGGCAGCGGTCAGGCTGGCGTGCCAAGCCTCCAGCTCCGCACGAGACGGCACCACGAAGGCAACGTGATCCAGGCCGATCCGGCCGGGGTCGAAGCTCTTGTCGTCCGACCCGCGATGATCCCGCAGCGCGATCATCAGCGCGTCGCGCGCCACGATGATCAGGGTTCCGTTGTCGCTGCCGGTCGAGAACACGGTCTGAGTCCCCAGCACGCGGTTGTAGAAGTCGGCGCTGTGCTCAGGATCGGTCACGGTCAGCGAAATGTGTGAGAACGCATCAAGTGCCGGCATGGCCACAGTAAGCGCCTCGGGCCGGAAGATCTCAACTGCTGACAAGCAGCCACTTGTTGCCGTCCGGATCTGGGAACGTCGCGTAGTCGGACCCGTCCGCGCAGTGCGCGATCGCGCTCGGCCGGGCACCGCGGGATTCGAGCTCGGCCAGCGTTGCCCCGAGATCGGCGACCGTCAGTACGCCGATGGTTGCCCCCGGGGCTGTGTCGGTGCTGAGAATGATCGAGCACGACGAGCCGGGCGGCGTCAGCCGGACCATCCGGTGGCTGCCGCGGGCCGCGCGGTCCTCGTCCAGCCGGAATCCGAGCGCCCGATAGAAGTGCCGGCTCCGGTCCAGATCGGATACGGGCACGACGACGGCGACGAGCTTCTGCTCCACGGTTGACTCTCCTCTGGTGTTCCTCCTTCGAGAGTCGCTCCGAGGCGACGCCATCGAACCCGTGGAACACACTGGTGTAACAGCTCAGGCGGAGCGTGCGAGCGCCGCGCGGAGCTGCCGGCGTGAGGTGACACCGAGCTTGGAGAAGATCTTGCGCAGATGCCATTCAACCGTGCGTGGGCTGATGAACAGCTGGGCCGCGATCTCGGGGTTGGTGAGCCCGTCGCGGGCCAGGCCGGCGATCTGTGCTTCTTGAGCGGTCAGGTCGTTGCTCGTGTCCGGCCGACGTTTGCGAACGGTTTCACCGGTGGCCAGTAGCTCGTGGCGAGCCCTTTCGGCGAAGGCCTCGACCCCCATCGCAGCCAGCTGCTCATGGGCGGTCCGCAGCTGTTCACGGGCGTCGACGCGGCGGCCTTCGCGGCGCAGCCACTCGCCGTACAGGAGGTGCGCGCGGGCGATCTCGACGCGCAGCGGGGTCTGGCTGAGGTGCTCGATCGAGGCGCGGTAGATGTCCTCGTCGCCGTCCTGCAACGCCTGGACGCGGGTGCGCAGACCGTGTCCCCACTCGGTGGGGGTCGCGGCGGTGCGCTCGTTCAGCCACGCCAGCGCGGACTCGACGTGCTTGGTGTCGCCGGTGCGGGAGGCCGCCTCGGCGAGTTCGGCGGCGACGAGTACGCCGTATCCGATGACGTCCTGGTCGAAGACGCGGAGCGCGGCGTCGCGGGCAGCGTCGTACCGGCCGAGGCCGTTGTTGAGGACGGCGCTCGCCAAGGTCGCGAAGACTCCCATCCGGCCTTGCTCCTGTGCGGTGGACTGCCGGACAGTGGTCTCGATGAGTCTTGTTGCCGATTCCTCGTCGCCGCGGAAGGCCGCCAGCATCATGGCCGCATAACCGAGTCGTGGATTTCCGGTGGCGACCGCGATCTGGCGATCCTCCTCGATCAGGCCGGCGACCGCGGTCAGGTCGCCGGTCAGGCACTCGAGGTTCGCGCGGAAGTTGAGCGCGTACTGTAGTTGGAGCAGTGCGCCGGTTTCCCTCGCCATCCGGTCCTGGCGGGCGGCGAGCTCGAGGCCGGCTTCCACGTCCCAGACCTCGATCGCGATGATGCCGGCGGCTCGGTTCCCGGCCAGCCACAGCCAGCTGCCGACATCGCCGGTGCCCACAGTGCCGCTCCGGGCCCGGTCCAACGCCGTGGTGAGCTTGGCCGCGGCGGCAGGGTAGCCACTGGTGATGCGCAGCGCGAGTGCCTGCAACAGCAGGTCGGCCGGTGGATCCGAGTCGACCGGCGGGGGAGCGGCGGCCGCTGCCAGGGTCAGGATGCCGGGCACCTCCGGCCCGCTCGCCCAGATCGCCGCGGACATCGCCTCGAGATAGGTCACCCGGGCGCGCTCGGGCGCCTGGGAATCGAGCTCCCGTGCGGCCCCGAGGAGTAGACGGGCCGCATCGCGTGCTCGGCCCTGGTCGAAGGCGACCTGTCCACGCAGCCGGTCGATCTCGGCGGTCCGGACCGTATCGGGCGGTCCGGCTGCGGCCGCGTTGAGCAGCCGCAGCGCCTCGTCCAAGGCGCCGGAACCGCGTTTGGCGGCTGCCGCGGCCAGGGTCCGCTCGGCGCGTCGGGCCGGGTCGGGGGTGAGCTGAGCGGCGCGTTCGAGGAACTCGGCCGCCGCGATGAGACCGCCACGGCTCTGGGCCCGGAGCGCGGAGTTCTCGAGCTCAGTGGCCACGTCCTCATCGGGGCGGGCCGTTGCCTGAGCCCGGTGCCAGGCGCGCCGATCCGGCGACAGCTCGGGATCGGTGACGTCCGCGAGTGCTTGATGTACCGCCTGGCGCTCGTGCAATGAGGCCATCCGGTACGCCGCGGATCGCACCAACGGATGCCGGAACCGCACGTGCTGTCCGAAGGTGATCAGTCCCGACTCGATCGCCCCGGCTGCCGGGTCGGCACCCAGCCCTAGCTTCTCGGCGGCCCGCCACAGCAGCGTCGCGTCGCCGAGCGGTTCGGCAGCCGCGGTCAGCAGCAGCATCCGGGTGTCCGGGGTCAGCTCGGCGATTCGCCGTACGAAGCCCTCCTCGATCCGGTTGACCAGCGGGCCGTGGCTGAAACCGTCTACCAGTTCGGTCGGCGACCAGGCCCGGGGCAGCTCGAGGAGCGCCAGCGGATTGCCCTGCGTCTCGGCCACGATCCGGTCGCGGATCCGTGGGTCGATCGGCCCCGGCAGCACCGACTCCAGGAGGGCGCGGGCGTCGGCCTCGTCGAGGCCGTGAATCTCGAGCTCGGTCAGTCCGGTGAACTCGTGGTCGACGCCGCTGCGGACGCTGAAGATCATCACGACCGATTCCGCAGCCAGTCGGCGGGCGACGAACGCGAGCACCTGCGCCGACACCTGGTCCAGCCAGTGGGCGTCGTCGACGATGCAGATCACCGGCCTCTTGGCGGCCGCGTCGGACAGCAGATTGAGTACGGCGAGACCGACCAGGAACCGGTCCGGGACGGGACCAGCGAGCAGGCCGAACGCCGTACAGAGCGCATCGTGCTGTGGCCGGGCGAGACGTTCGAGCCCCTCCAGGAACGGCAGGCACAGCTGGTGGAGTCCGGCGTACGCGAGCTCCTTCTCGGACTCGATCCCGGCGACCCTCGTCACCGCGCACGAGTCGTTGTCGGCGGCGAGCTGGTCCAGCAGCGCCGACTTGCCGACCCCGGGCTCGCCGCGCACCACCAGGACCTCGCTGCGCCCGGTGCGTGCGGAGGTGACCAGACCCGCCAGTACGGCGATCTCCTCCTGCCGGCCACGCAGTCCGTTCTCTGCCATGCCCACCCTGCTGTCACCGGGGAACCCAGCCGCCCACCCGCCCGGACCGATCGGTGGACGATGCAACTAGGTCAGGTTCGCACCCGGTACCGCGTCGCCGCAACGGGCGGGTTCACAGCCAGGCTGCGGCGACGATCCTGGCCCGGTCGTCGGGGTGTTCGCGTACGCCGTACTGCGCGCGAGCGCCGGCCCACAGGATCAGCTGTCCCGCGTAATCGGGATGAAGCTCGATCAGGTGGTTGAAGTAGCGACGAGCCGTGGGTTCGGTGTTCAAGGCTGCTTCGGCTTCGTCGAGATAGCGCCGGGTGGCGGCGAGTTGGCGAGCGGCGTCGTCGTCGCCGAGTCGGTTGAGGTGCCCGGCCACGATGGTTCGCGGTGCGAGTGCCTCGACGTTGTCGATCGCAGCCCGCCACGGTGCGAGACCGTCGGGTCCCAGGGCGTCGCCGACGTACTGGTGGGCGCCGTTGTAGATCACGTCGCCGGCGACGACCAGCCCGAGGTCCGGGACGTGCAGCACGCTGGAGTCGTCGGAGTCGCCGTGGCCGACGTCGACGATGTGGAGCTCGTGGCCCTCGAGCGTGAAGCGGTTGTCCGGCACAGTCACCGCGGTGACGGGCGCCGGCGGGATGTCGTCGTACATCTTGTCCCACAGGAACGGGCGGGCGGTGACACTCGCGTGCATCTGCTTGATGACGCCCGCGGACGCGACGATGCGAGCTCCGAACCGGTCGGCCAGCAACTGTGCGGCGAACCAGTGGTCCCCATGGCCGTGGGTGATGTAGATGTCGGTCAACTCGCGTCCCCTGGACGCGACCCAGTCGCCCAGCTCGCGCGCCGCCGTCGGGCTGAAGCCGGGGTCGCTCAGTACGGCGTACTCCTGCCCGTAGACCAGGGTGCTTGCGATCGGAGAGAAACTCCTCGGAGCTCCGTTCGGAAGGGCGCCCTGCTGCGCGGGCGCTTCGCTGACGAATACGTCGTACGCGATGGTCATGATTCCTCCTCTGCTTACGCTGCGGCCAGGCGGCGGTTGTCGAGGAGGTTCCAGCGCGGGTCGTCGTCTGCCCAGTGGTTGACGAGAGCGTCGACCGCGAGTTGGTGGACCGTCGGGTCGAGGACGCCCAGCTCGGTCGCAGTCTCGAGCACCTGGAGATAGGTGGCGATCGACTCGATCGGAAGCCTTTTGGCAGTCGGCGTCACGGTGCCGGCGACATCCCGCATGTCAACCACGGTGAACGCCGCGGCGACCTCTGCACCTTCGGCTTGCAGTTCGGAAGTGAAGGCTTCGATCGCGGTGCCTGCGGAGACCGCGTCGTCCACGAGGAGCACTCGTCGGCCGTTCACCTCCGCGCCGCGGATCCGGGGCTCGTGTTCCTCGTGTCCCACGTAGCCGGGCTTGCGCACGAACGCGAACGGCAGATCGGCGGCCAGCGCGACGGCCGCCGCCAGCGGGATCCCACCGGTCTCGGCACCAACGATGACCTCCACGCCGAGACGCTCGGCGAACTCAGCACCCGGTACGGCGAGGTCGTGCAGCAGGCGCGGATCGCCGTACGCGTTCTCCACAGAAAGCGGGTGGAGAGGCAGCCGGGTCTTCATGTCCCATTCCGATATCCCGGGTCGAACCAGCCCCGGTGTCGCCGCCAGCCGGCCTACGAGTGTGCTGTTCATGATGTCTCCTACGAGTCGATGACACCATCGACGATGCCCGCCCAGCCGGCTGATCGCCCCTGGGCAACTCCCTGGTCCACCGCGTTGACCCACTGGCCGAAGCACCGTCGTGGCGGGTACTCGTGAAGGTGCCTGCTTCGGAATCCCTCTCAGGAGTGGTGGCTTTGGCATAGGGGTCGCTGCGTGAGTGTGTGACGGTCAGGTGGGGTGGGCACCGGGTGGCGACTAGAGATGAAGAAATACTTGGAGGTAGGGGTATGAGCACGATTACGCAGTCGATTGATGTCGATGTGCCGGTGACTACGGCGTACAACCAGTGGACGCAGTTCGAGTCGTTTCCGCAGTTCATGGAAGGTGTCGAGGAGATCCGTCAGCTGGATGCGACGCACAACCACTGGGTGGTGAAGGTCGGTGGGGCGACGCGGGAGTTCGATACGACCGTGACCGAGCAGCATGCCGATGAGCGGGTGGCGTGGAAGTCGGACTCCGGGCCGCAGCATGCGGGGGTCGTGACGTTCCACAAGCTGTCCGACACCACGAGTCGGGTGACGGCGCAGATGGACATCGATCCCGAGGGTTTCCTGGAGAAGGTGGGCGACAAGTTCGGGGTGATCGAGGGCCGGGTGAAGGGTGATCTCCAGCGGTTCAAGGAGTTCATCGAGGATCGCGGCAACGAGACCGGCGGCTGGCGGGGCGACGTACCGCGCTGACGAAGCGGACGTCCGTCGACCAGATGGATCCAGGCGCGGCAGCTGATTCCCGTCGACTAGATGTTGTGGTTGATGGGCACGGGGAGAGATGACTGTCTTCGGATTTCATGCCTCTCATGAGCAGGTGCCGCCCGGCGAGTTGCTGGCGGCTGTGGTGCGAGCTGAACAGGCAGGCTTCACAGCGGCGATGTGTTCGGATCACTTCAGCCCGTGGAGCGTGCGTCAGGGGGAGTCCGGGTTCGCTTGGGCCTGGCTCGGCGCGGCATTGCAGGCCACCGGTCTTTCGTTCGGAGTGGTGAACGCTCCCGGCCAGCGGTATCACCCGGCGATTATTGCGCAGGCGATCGGCACCCTGGGCTCGATGTATCCCGGTCGGTT
Organism: Kribbella sp. NPDC051952; assembly: GCF_040680855.1. Lineage (NCBI taxonomy): Bacteria > Bacillati > Actinomycetota > Actinomycetes > Propionibacteriales > Kribbellaceae > Kribbella > Kribbella sp. NPDC051952. The sequence continues at coordinate 35,573 of NZ_JBFAXQ010000028.1, read as the reverse complement.
CTGGGCTGCGCTCGGTACGGGAGAGGCGAGCAACGAGCACATCACGGGCGAGCGCTGGCCGCGGAAGGCACACCGCAACCAGCGGCTCGAGGAGTGCGTCGGGGTGATCCGGCACCTGCTGCAGGGTGAGGAGGTGAGTCATGACGGCCTCGTGACCGTCGACCGCGCCCGGCTGTGGACTCTTCCTGCCGAGCCACCCGCCCTGCTGGCTGCGGCGATGTCTACCGCTACCGCCGAGTGGTGTGCCGGCTGGGCCGACGGGATGATCACGGTGGCGGCCGACGAGGATCACCTGCGCCGGATGATCTCGGCGTACCGGGACAATGGCGGCCGCGGGAAGGTCTGCCTGCAGGTCCACGTGAGTTACCACTCCGACGAGGACGAAGCCGTTCGGATCGCGCACGATCAGTGGCGGACCAATGTGTTCGCGCCGCCGTTCTGCTGGGACACGGACACGGCTGAGGCGTTCGACCAGGCGGCTGAACACGTCCGGCCCGAATCGATGCACCAGGCCGTGCGGATCTCGTCCGACCCGGCTCGGCACGCAGAGTGGCTCAACTCGTACGCCGAGTTGGGTTTCGACGCGATCTATCTACATCACGTCGGCCAGGAGCAAGCCGAGTTCATCGATGTGTTCGGCGAGAAGGTCCTACCCCAACTGAAGGTTTCCAGCCCGGCACACTGATCAGCCGATGGCGAGGCCGTAGGTGTGGAGGGTGTCCGAGAGGTTGCCGGCGTTCTGGGCTTCGACGAGTTGCAGTGACACTGCCCTGAGCTTGACGTTGGTGTCCTGTGAGGCGCGTTTGAGGACTTCGAAGGCGATGTCCGAGGTGATCTCGTACCGGTGCATCAGGATGCCCTGGGCCTGTCCGATGATCGTTCGGGTGTGCAGCGCTGCCTGGAGTTGCTCGATCAGCTTGGTGCTGTTGTCGTAGAGCGTCACGTTGTCGAACGCGACTCCGGCATTGAGCGCGAAGAGCAGGACGATGTCGTACGACGTACTGCTGAAGGCATCCGGTTTGACGGAGAACAGGCTGAACGCCGCGGCCGCGCTGGTTCCGGCGGAGGGAAGGGGGAGCAGCAGGCAGCTGCGGTAGCCGGCGTTGATGGCGGCGGCGGCGAACTCCGGGTAGCGGTGATCCGCGGCAAGGTCACCGATATGGCGGGGCTCGGCGTACAGCAGGGTTTCGTGCAACGGGCCGTCGGTGGCGCTCAGGTGTGCGGCGAGTGCGGCCCGCGACGGTTCGGCCACCGCGTCCGCGGTCTTGTGGTGGCGAGCGAGGATGTCGGGTGTGCCCGATGTGAGCACGGTGATCGCAGCTTCCTCACACTCGGGGACGCTCAACACGACGCGGCTCACGAACCGGTTGAGGATCGTGACCACATCGTCGTCGTCCACCAGCCGGCCGATCTCCGCCAGTTCTTGCGCCAGCTCCAGAATCTGCTGCTCCATGCTGCCCATACTCGCGCATGTTCGGCAGAAACAGCACGGCCCGGTCAGTACCTGGTGTGCTCACGCTCAGTCACTGCTCGACCTCGATGGTTCGATCGAGGCGCCGGCTGACCGTGTGGCCGTAGGAAGCCACCCCGGACGGACGCTAGTTCTTCACCTCGCGCAGGTGGCCGGTTTCGACCTCGTAGACGAACCCGCGGACCGAGTCCTTGACCGGGATGAAGGGATCGGCGGCGATGCGCTCGAGCGATTGCCGGACGTCGGCCTCGAGGTCGGAGAACGCTTCGGCGGCCCAGTCGGGCTTCAGGCCGGTCTCGGCCTGGATCGATGCCTTGAACTCGTCGTCGGTGAAGGTCAGCATCCCGCAGTCGGTGTGGTGGATCAGGATGATCTCCGTCGTACCGAGGAGGCGCTGGCTGATGGCGAGGCTGCGGCGTTCGTTCGCTGTGATGACGCCGCCGGCGTTCCGGATCACGTGCGCGTCACCTTCCGACAGGCCGAGCAGACCGTACGGGTTGAGCCGTGCGTCCATGCACGCCACCACGGCGACGTGCTTGGCGGGCGGCAGCGGCAGATCGCCCTTGTCGAAGTTCTCCGCATATCGCTCGGCGTTTGCGAGCAGTTCATCGGTGACGCTCATGGTGGCCTCCGGGATTGTGTACTAATCCGATGAACTAACCTAACTTTTTACCGTCCTGCCGTGGGGCAGTCTCATCAAATGGATGGGCCCTCAGGATGTCGGCTTCGCGTAGCCGGCCTCCTGGTCGGCTGCGTCGATGAGGTGGTGGAACCGCTTGTGCACCCAGTGCCTCTTGCCGAGCAGTTCGATCTCTCCCCACACACCCGATACCGGGCCGAGCTGGGTCTGCCGAGGCAACACCCCGACGAGAGATTGCGGCTTGGCGCCACCAGAGAACTTGCTGCTCTCGAGCACGTAGATTCCGTCGTCAACGACCGCCACGCAGCGAAACCGAATCCAGAAGATCGTCAAGAACGTCAGGTAGTTGACAACAAACAGCCAGAAGTACGGCGCCGTCTGGCAGATGAACACCTGCCGGACCCGACTACCAGCCGGCAAAAAAACACCAGCACGCTCAACAAGCTCAGGCCTCTCCACCCCATCACCCACCACACCCAAGATGCTACCGAGCGTCAGGGCCGTGCCACCGCTCATTCGACCCCGGCGCCCGTTGGTGCCGGCTGGTCTGCGTACCCGGGGTAGCCGGTGCCTTCGTCCGGCCAGTCGCTTGGCACCAGCTTCATTGGCGACGATTCTCCGTACCCGGGGTAGCCGGACCCTTCGTCCGGCCAGTCGTCTGCCTGGACCTGCGCAGGTTGGCTCGCGGAGTCGGATTCCCACGGACTCGCCGACCCTACGAGCAGGGCAAGCGTGGCCGCGGCGAACGCGACTGCGAATGCTGTTCTGTGATTCCTGAATCCCCGGAATGTTGTCATGACCCGTCCTCCTGTTCGCGTCTGGCAGGACCGCCGGTGGCAGTCCGGGTTCGCCAGCTGCTGGGTGTTCCTGTCGTCGCTCAGGGCGGTATCGCGGCCGCTGCGCTCGGTATCACGGCGGTATCGGTGCCGTTGACGCCCTGCCAGGGGAGGTCGACAGTCGAGAGGTGGGTATCGACGTGCTCGGCCCGCTCACGATCGAGGGGGATCAGAAGACACTCGGACGACGTGATCGCGTCGTGGTTGCAGCGCTGGCCGTGCATCCTGGCGAGGTCGTCAGTGCCGAGCGGCTTGCCGACGCGTTGTGGGGCGAGGAGCTACCGCCGTCGTGGCCGAAGGTGATCCAGGGCTGCGTAGTACGGCTCCGCAAGATCCTCGGCGCCCACGCGATCGAGACGCTGCCGCTCGGCTACCGGCTCGCCGTACCGCTCGATGAGATCGACGCCCAGCGATTCGAGCGCGCTGTGGGTCGTTCCAGGGAGCTGCTGGCGGCAGGCGAACCCGAACGGTCCGCGCTGGTTCTCGCGGACGCGCTGACCTTGTGGCGGGGCCGGCCGCTCACCGAGTTGGACGGATGGGATGCGGCCCGGATCGAGGCTTCGCGGCTGACCGAGTTGCGGCACGCGGCCGAAGAGCTGTACGTCGAATCGGCGCTGCGATCGGGTCAGCATGACAAGGTACTGGCCAAGGCGCAGGCGATGGTGGCCGAGGAGCCATTGCGTGAGCGTCGCTGGATCCTGCTGGCCACCGCGCAGTACCAGTCCGGACGTCAGAGTGAGGCGTTGCGGACGATCCACCGACTGCGCACCGTGCTCAACCGCGACCTCGGCCTCGACCCCAACCCCGCCTTCGACGCCTTGGAGCAGGCGATCCTGCGGCAGGATCCGTCCCTAGTGGCGGCGAGCGCACTGCCGGAACCGAGCGCAGTCTGCCCATACCCGGGCCTTCAGTCGTACGGCGTGGACGACGCGGACGGTTTCTTCGGTCGCGACTCCGATATCGCAGCTTGCCTGTACAAGCTGTCCGAAGAATCGGTGCTGGCTGTCGTTGGACCGTCTGGCTGCGGCAAGTCGTCCTTGGTACGGGCTGGGGTCGCGGCAGCCTTGCATCGCGATGGCGTGCGGGTCGTGGTGATGACGCCGGGATCGCATCCGGTCGCTGCGATGGCGGCTGCGATGCCCGGTGCGGGGCATTCGCCGGTGCTGCTCGTGGATCAATGCGAAGAAATCTTCTCGCTCTGCAAGGACGCCACCGAGCGGACCACCTTCCTGACCGCACTCAGCGCTCACCAGGCGGTGGCACCGCTGGTCATGTCGATCCGAGCCGATCGACTCGCTGATGTCGCCTCCCATCCCGCCTTCGCACGGATGGTCGAGCGAGGGCTCTACCTGTTGCCCGGAATGACGCAGACCAATCTGCGGTCCGCGATCGAGGAGCCCGCTCGGCTGGCGTCCCTGGTCGTCGAACCGGGCCTCGTCGACCTGCTGGTCAACGAGGTGGATGACCAACCCGGCGCGCTTCCATTGATGTCGCACGCCTTGCGCGAGACCTGGCAGCGCCGGGAAGGTCGCACGCTGACCGTCGCCGGCTACAACGCGTCGGGCGGGATCCGCGGTGCCGTCGCTCAGTCCGCCGAAGAGGTGTACGAACGGTTCTCGCCGGAGCAGCGGGCGGTGTTGCGCGATTTGCTGCTGCGCCTGGTCGCGCCTGGTCCGGAAGGCGAGCCGGTTCGCAGCCGTCTGCCGCGCCGGCTGGTTGTCACCCGTCCGGAGGACGACGTGATGATCGACTTGTTGGCGGCTTCGAGGCTGGTCACCAGCGACACCGGCGTCGTAGAGATCGCCCACGAGGCGTTGGTCCGCGCGTGGCCACGACTGCGCGGATGGCTCGAGGAGGACCTCGAGGGTCAGCGCGTTCTGCACCACCTCGCTGCCGCTGCCGACTCCTGGAACAGCCTGGGCCGTCCCGAAAGCGAGCTCTACCGTGGAGTTCGTCTCGCCAAGGCCCTGGAATGGAGAGATCGTACGACGCCGACACTGACCGCGACCGAGGACGGATTCGTTGCCGCGAGCAAGCGACTGTCCGAGACGGAGTTGCGTGCGGCGGAAAGCCAGTCCCGTCTGCAGGTCAGGATCAACCGGAGGCTCCGGGCCGCGCTCGCCACGGGGGCCGTCCTGCTCGTCGGAGCGCTGATCGCGGGGCTGATCGCCGTACGCCAGGCAGATCTTGCCGAACAGGCGGCAACCAGGGAACTGGCCCGCCAGATCGGTACTCGCGCGCTCCTGACCGAGGACATCAGCCACTCGCTCCTGCTTGCCGCCCAGGGCGTCCGCCTCGAAGACTCACCGGAGACACGGGCCAACCTGGTGGCCGCGATGAACAAACGCCCGCTCCTGCTTCGGTCCACCTCAGCGCCCCTCGGCCGGATCGAACACCTCGACGTCTCGCCCGATGGCAGCCGGATCATCGCCGGCGACAACGATGTGACGCTCCAGCTGTACGACGCTCGATCAGGGGATGTTCTGCATTCGTACAGCTTTGGTCCGGTAGCGGCGGACGACGACGTCTTCACGAAAGCGAGATTCAGCCCGGACGGCCGCCTGGTCGCCGCCCTGGCCGGGAATGCTGAGGAAGAGCTCGATCCTCGCTGGCCACTCGTGCTGTTGAGCGCTGAAACCTTGGAGCCCGTGGCGCCCCAGCCCATGCTCCCGCGGATGGACGACCTGCGCTTCGACAGCCTTGCCTTCAGTGCGGACGGTCGCTTTCTCGCTGCCAGCATGTACGGCGCGTCCTACTACTCTGACGCATTCGGTCTGGTCTGGGACCTCCACGCGCCTGGTCGGCCACCGCGCAAGGTAGCGATGACCAATGCCTCCCAGAGCGTCGTCCTCAGCCCGGACGGCCACACAATCTATGGCCAGTGGCCGCTCACTGCCTACGACGTTGTCACCGGCAAGCGATTGTGGCGGCGGCCAGATCTCCAGGGTGGTCCCATCTTCGAGACCACAGTCGGTCCCCCCATCGCGGCGCTCACCAAGAAGGGCGACCTCTTGGCGTTTCAGCATCCTGGTCCCGATCGGAGCGACAGGACGACAACAACCTTGGTCGATGCGCGTACGGGGAAGACGGTCAAAGTGCTGCGAAGCGAGACCGATCCACCTCTCGACATGGCCTTCTCCGGCGACGGCAGACAACTGGCTACGGCTCATTCCGGCGGCGAGGTCGTGATCTGGGAGGTAGCCACCGGCGCCCCACGCCTTCGTGTCAAGACGACCGAAGCGTCATGGGCTGTTGCCTTCAGCCCGGACGCGCGGCGCCTGTATGCCGGCGGAGACGACGGCATCCTGCGGATCTACGATCTCGATGGGCAGCGGCCGTACCTCCGCGCGACGCAGACCGTTCCGTCGCGCCAGTACCTCCATGTCCTTGCCGCCGGCATCGGACAGAAAACGGCGTACCTGTGGCGAGAGGGCAAGACATCCTGGATGAGGCTTGCGGATGCGACCACCGGCACGCTGACGAGCCCTACCCGTCTCGACCTCGAACTGCCGCCAGTGGCACGGACGCCGGCGGCGTGGCACCCGGACGGACAAGAGTTGGCCGTCCACGATCTCGACACGATCAAGATCGTCGACGCCCGGACCGGCACGGTCCGCAGGGAGCGTGGCATCCTCGCATTCACGGTCGGGTACGTCGACCACGGCAATCGCATCGTCACCAGCGGGCCGGAAGGCACGACCTACGTCGGCTTGGACCTGTCACCCGTGAGTGCGACGTCGACCTTCACCACAGACTGCTGCGTGGCGTCGTCGAAGGACGGTGTGACGGCGGCGCTCTTCCAGAACGACGACGGAGTCTCCAGGCAGAACTGGCGAATCGTCCGCGCAGCGACCGGCGAGCCCCTTCGGAGTGGAGGTCTGCCGGTTCGCCTCAACTCCAGCGCGTACTCGCCCGACGGTCGACTGATCGCAGGCACCGGAGCGGACGGCGCGGTGCTGACCATCGATACCGAATCGGGCAGGTTGAGGCGGGCAGCGACGACCGGACACACCGACGAGGGCATCAGCATCCGCTTCTCGCCGGATGGCAGCCGCATCGTGTCGGGAGCCGCGGATGGCACCGTCAGCCTGTGGGACGCTCATACCCTCGATCTCCTCGGCACTCTCGCCATCTCCGCTGAGGGCGAGCCGGTCGCAGTGCACGCCACCTTCGCCGGTGGCAGCGATCTCGTCACGATCGCGGCGTACGACGGCAAGACCTATTTGTGGGACACACGAATCAACCAGACCATGGCTTACGCGTGCGCCATGGCCGGTCGCAACCTGACTCTTGGCGAATGGACCCAGGCTTTCGGCGATCGGCCCTACGAGAAAACGTGCCCCTGAAGCCGTCCTCGGATCGGTCGGCTGTGCGCTGAGGTCGTCGGTTCGGGCGATTGTGTCGGACCCCGGTGCGACGATGAGGTCATGAGTTTCCCCATTCAGGCCAGTGTGAGCACGCCCGTGCTCGAGATCGGCTATGAGGCGGCCGGCGAGCCGGATGCGGGCGACGTTCCGGTGATCCTCCTGCATGGCTTTCCTTAAGACGCACGCGCGTACGACGCTGTGGCAGACGAACTCGTGGCGAGCGGCCGGTACGTCGTCGCCCCCTATCTGCGCGGCTACGGCCCGACGAGATTTCGCGATTCCCGGACCCTGCGTTCCGGGCAGCAGGCGGCGCTGGGCCAGGACCTGCTGGACTTCATGGACGCGTTGGAGATCAACCGGGCCGTGGTCGCGGGCTACGACTGGGGCGGCCGGGCCGCGTGCATCGCCGCAGCCCTGTGGCCGGAGCGCATCACGGGCCTGGTCACCTGCGGTGGCTACGCGATCCAGGACATCGCGAACTCCGGCGAGCCGACGGCGTAATTGGTCCAGCGGGCCTCGACGATAGCCCTCACTTCACCGGCCACTGCGAGATCCGCTCACTACCGAACATCGGCCACAACGTCCCCCAAGAGACCCCAACCGCCTTCGCCAACGCGGTCCTCAGCCTGCCTACGCAATGATCGAAGAACCAGACCCGCCGAACCAACTTTCGTAACAGTTGGTCCCCACGATCGATACAGGGTGCAAGGGCGTTGGGGTCAGGTGCGAGGGAAGAGTGCAAGGTGATGGGGCTTCGGTATGACTGACGGACAGGCGGCGCCTGCGGCAGGATCGCAACAGCAAGGATCGGCGGTGTTGCTCGAAGACGCGGCACCGAACTGGCCGACGTGCAGGACCCGGCGTACGAAGTGTCCTGGCGTGCGTGTGGAGTCTCATCGCTTGTGCCTCGCGCACCTCGATGCTCGCGATCGAGACGCATATCTGTCCGGGCTGGCTCCGGGATCTGACATCGACGCGCGGGGCACGACGTTCTCGGAGGAGCTGCTGGCGGCCCTGCTGAACGCGGTGACAGACGACCGACCGCATTTCGGGGAGGCGAAGTTCGACCGTGCGATCTTCGAGGGGTACGCGCGGTTTACCCAAACCTGGTTCAGTGACGATGCCTCGTTCTTGCGTGCCGAGTTCCTGGGGGACGCATGGTTCCAAGAGGTCGCGTTCCAGCACCAGGCACGCTTCGCCAAGGCATCGTTCACGGGGCGAGCCAGTTTTGGTGATGCGCGGTTCCACCGCGATGCGTACTTCGCCCGGACGACCTTTGCAAGCGGGGCCTGGTTCGACAACATCGACGTCGCCGAAGGCGTCAGCTTCACCGATGCAGTCGTCGCCGAGGATCTGATGTTGACGAAGGCAAAGATTCGCGAGGGGTTGCACCTCGCCGGTGCGCAGATCGGAAAGAAGCTTGATCTTGGCGAGGCGACGTTCGAAGGCCTCAGGCAGCTCGGGCCGGTCGTGGTCGGGCAACGACTCGTCTTCGACCGAGCGACTTTTCTCCGGCCGGTCGAGCTTGAGGCAGCGGCGGCCGAGGTGTCGTGTAAGGAGACATCGTTTGCAGAGTCGGCGATGCTGCGTCTCAGACGTGCGACCGTTCAGCTGGACGGATTGAACTCGGAATCCACTGTGGTTCTGGCTTCTCAGCCCAGGCCCTTCTCGGTGGATCAATATTACGCACCGCCGAAGGAACTCGACGAGGCGTCGATCGATGCGGCCGGCGCGGGCCGCGGCGTCTGTCTCGCCTCGCTGCGGGGAGTCGATGCGTCGCGGTTGACGCTGGTGAACATCGACCTCGCGCGGTGTCATTTCGTGGATGCACGTCGGCTCGACAAGTTGAGCCTCGAGGGTCGTTGCCCGTTCGCGCACGCTCCGCGCAGGCTTGCGATCGGCAAGTTCCCGATCTGGCGTTACAGCCGGCGCCAACTGCTGGCCGAGGAGCTTGCGTTCCGATCTGGCTTGAAGTCGGGCTCGCCGGTGCTCGATCGCGCTCACGCTAGGGCTTGGGGACAAGGTGTCGGCAAGCTCGGCGCGGAGCAGATCGCTGTGATCTACCGACAACTTCGCAGAGCCCAGGAGGACGTGAAGAACGAGCCGGGGGCGGCCGACTTCTACTACGGCGAGATGCAGATGCGGCACTACGCCGCCAACAGCACGATCGGCGAGCGCTGGGTGTTGCGGTTGTACTGGCTGATCTCCGGTTACGGCTTGCGGGCAGCGCGGGCCGTCATGGCGCTTCTCGCTCTTCTGGCACTGGGAACCGTAGGTTTCGCGACGATCGGTCTCGCACCCACCCAGGCGGTCGAATTCCGTCCGGTCCAGCCACAGGCCGCGGGTCAGCCGCTGAGCTACCGACAGGTGACGATCTCCGGTGCGGAGCCAGGATGGGGAACCGCCCTGGATCAAACGGTGGACAGCACGGTGTCGATCCTGAAGTCAGGACAGTCCCGGCCGATCACACCTGCGGGACGAGCGATCCAGATAGCCCTGGGCTTCCTCGGCCCACTTCTCCTGGGCGTCCTGGCCCTCTCAATCCGAAACCAGGTAAAACGCTGACCCAACCAACTGAAGTCCCACCGAGGTTCTAGATCGGCCGGAGAGCGAGGTATCGGCACAGCCAGGTTGTAACGCAAGGAGCGCGCCGGTGATCTATCGGACAGGAGTGCTGAACCAGCAGTGGGATCCGCGCTCGGAGGGGCTGTCAGAGTGAAGAAGCGCGCGACGGAAGATGCAAGCGGCAAGTGAAGATCTTCTCCCTGTGCCTGCTGAGGTGCTTGGGGGGTGGACTGGTTAACTGGCGCGGACTCGTGGAGCAAGAGTTGTGAGACTGGATTGGCGGCTCGCCGTGGGCGGCGTGATTGGAGATTGATGGGTTCGTTCGATGTGCTGGTGGATGACGAACGTACGCAGCTTGAAGCGTTTGTCGAGGAGTATCGCTGCGCCATTGAGGCGACTCTCGACGGTCTTTCCGAGGAACAGGTGCGACGCCGACTCGTCTCGTCGGCGACGACCTTGCTCGGGCTACTCAAGCACGTGACGTGGATGCAGAGGGTGTGGTTCGAGGAGTGTGTTGGCGGCAGGTCGCGCCGAGCGCTTGGCCTGGTGCAGAGTCCGGATGAGTCTTTCCGGGTCACGGCCGACGACACTGCTGCTTCGGTCACGGCAGCCCACCAGGAGGCTTGTGCCACGGCCCGGGCGGCGGTTGCTGATCTGCCGCTGGATGCAGTGGTGACGGGCCACCGGCGTGGACCGCGCACGCTTCGTTGGGTGTACCTGCAAGTCTTGCGGGAGCTGGCCCAGCATTGCGGACACGCCGACATCCTGCGCGAACAGCTTCTTGCCGAGTGACTTCTGAAACCCACTGAGAGCTGACGTTGTCGCTGATCAGCCGCGGACGGTTAGGACTATCAGTACGACGTTCAGGGTGGTGACGGCTGTGGCTACTAGACAGGCGGCGATTGTGGTGACGGTGCGGTTGACCTGGGCACCCATTACTCGGCGGGATGCGGTGAGCTTGACCAATGGCCAGAGGGCGCAGGGGATGCCGAAGCTCAGGACGACTTGGGAGATGACGAGGGCGCGGGTCGGTCGATGCCGATGGCAAGTACGGCGAGAGCCGGCAGGAGGGTGATCAGTCGCCGGGCGAGGACGGGGACCTTGCGGCGGAGGAATCCGTCGAGGATGACGGAGCCGGCGTACGTGCCGACTGACGAGGAGGCGAATCCGCTGGCCAGCAACGCCAGCGCGAACAGCAGTGCGGGCGCCTGGCCGAGCCGATCGCCGATCGCGGCGTGTGCGTCGCTGAGGGACTCGGTGCCGCTGCCGGTCAAGGCTGCCGCGGCGACGACCACCATCGCGAGGTTTACGGCACCAGCCAGTGCCATCGCGACCGCGACGTCGATCCGGGTCGCTTTGAGAACGCGCTCGCGTCCGCCTGATGTGCGCAAGGTCTTCGCGTGCCGGTCGGTGATGAGAGCGCCGTGCAGCCAGATCGCGTGCGGCATCACGGTTGCTCCGAGCATCCCGGCCGCGAGGACCAGGGACTCGGTGCCGTCCAGCCGGGGGACCAGGCCGCCGACCACACTCGTTGCCTTGGGCGCCGCTTCGATCGTCGATACGACGAATCCGGCCAGTACGACGGCCAGCAGGCCGATGATCGCGGTCTCGAACGGTCGCTGACCCCGGCGCGATTGGTACAACAGCAAACCGAACGACACCACACCGGTGATCACTCCGCCGGCGAGCAGCGGAATGCTGAACAGGAGGTTCAGCGCGATCGCACCGCCGACGACCTCGGCGAGGTCGGTGGCCAGGGCAACCACTTCGGCCTGACCCCACAAGCCGAGCACGGTCGGACGGCGGAAGTGATCGCGGCACAGCTGTGGAAGGCTGCGACCGGTCGCGATGCTCGCCTTGGCCGCCAGGTACTGCACCAGGACCGCGAGCAGATTCGCGCCGACGACGACCCAGCACAGTAGGTACCCGTAGGTCGCGCCGGCGGCGATGTTCGTCGCGAAGTTGCCTGGATCAACGTACGCGACCGCTGCCACGAAGGCCGGCCCCAGCAACAGGAGTCCTGACCGGTTCAGTCCTCGTCGCAGCGGTGCGGGCGCATACATACAGTCGGCCTTCCGGTCGGAAACCTCTCAGACCCGATTCGGAGAGCTCCGCCCGATGGATGTGCCCGAGTTGCGGGCGACCCAGCTTGCCGAGCGAGTGGGGTCATGTCGTACTCGGCAAGCCGGGTGCTTGACCCTGATCCTCGCGATGACCAGGGCCGATCTGGGCGGAAATGCGTCCTGGGGTCGGTAGACCCTTCGGAGCCCTCGCCCGACCGGATGGGTCCGAGTCGGCAGCTTCGGCGTGTTCGAGATTCGTACCGATCCTGTGGCCGCGTGGCTCCGAAGTACCTTTGCGGATCTGCTGTCCAGGAGCTGGAGACGTCATGCTGGCACTTCTAGGTATGCCGCAGGGTGCGGAGTGGCTCGTCATTCTCGCCATCGTGGTGCTGCTGTTCGGATCGGCGAAGTTGCCGGCGTTGGTGCGCCAACTCGGCAAGTCGAAGAAGATCTGGGAAGACGAGGTCGGCCCACACCTCAAGAAGCCGGGGCTTGGCGAGACGCCCACCGGCGAGCGCGCGCAAACATCGGCAGAGGCCGAGCCGCGGCACCGCAGCTAGCCATCTGTGTGTTCGACATCGGAGTTCCCGAGCTACTGGTCTGAGGCCCCGACGTACAGGACCTCGATCCGCGGATCTTCATCCGCAAACATCTCGTCGAACCAACGGATGACGAGGCGACCTGACGGCGCAGGACCTGTCAGGCCATGATGCCTAGGGCCTGTGGTTTCCAGGCGGGGAAGACCTTGCTGAGTTGGGTGGGGGACAGGCCGAGGGTTCGGTTGGTTATCTCGGAGAGGACGTTGCGGTAGTCGTTGGTGCCGGGGACGTCGCCCTGGTCCAGTACGGCGGGTGCGAGTCCCTCCCAGGCTCCGTGGACCCCGCGCTTTACGCCGCCGCCGAGCACGAGGGCCAGTCCGCCGTGGCCGTGGTCGGCGCCGCTGTTCGCGTTCTGCTCGACTCGTCGGCCGAACTCGCTCATCGTCACGACTGTCGTCTTGTCCATGGCCGGGCCGAGGTCCTTCGCGAACGCGGCCAGGGCCGCGGCGACCTCGCCCAGCCCCCGCATCATGTCGCCCTGGTCGACGGTGCCGATGCCGGTGTGCATGTCCCAGCCGCCGACATCGACCGTCGCCACCCGTACGCCGGCTTTGTTCTTGATCAGGGTCGCGATCGACGCCAGCGCCTTGCCGAAGTCGTTCTCGGGGTAGCCGCGCGTGTTTGCCGGCGGTTCGACCGCGCTCAGCTTCTCGGCCTGGGCCGAGGCCTCCAGCGCACTCATCCCGGGTGCAGCCAACGGGTGGTCGAGCCCGGTGTAGAGCGCCCGGAGGGCTTGCAGCGTCTGCGGTGCGACCCCGTCCATTCCCCGGACCGCAGTGTCCTTCAACGCAGTCATCATCAGCGGGTTGGCAGGACCGAGCATCGACCGCGGGGTCTGGTGACCGAGTCCGACGCCGCGGAACGTCGTACCAGGACCGAGTTGTTCCAGAACCCGGTCGAGCCAGCCGGTCTGGACGCTGGACGAGCTGGAACCGCCGCGCTCCAAGCACTCCTGGGCCTGGAAGTGACTGCGTGAGAGGTCCGGCGTCGACACTGCGGGTACGGCGGCCAGCCGCCCGGCGTCGAGCAGTGGCTTCAGCGGCGCCAGCGACGGGTGCAGTCCGAAGCCACGATCGAACGGGATCAGCGAACCCGCGCGAACCGCGATGCCTGGCCGGGCCTTCAACAGGTTCGGGTCCTCGGTCGGCACGAGCACGGACAGCCCGTCCAGCCCGCCCCGCAGGAAGATGACGAGCAGCGTCCCGTCGGTCGCAGCCTCACCGGACGCGAGCGACACCCGGGCCGTGATCAGCTGGCCCGCCAGTGCGGCGACTCCGAGGCCGAGACCGCCGGCCAGGGCACGGCGGCGGGTGAACCCGAAGCTCCACCGCGCCGCCCGGTCGCTCGCATCGGCGGTAACCGCGGCGGCATGCGCGCGGATCGCGGCATCGGCGTACGTCGGTCCGAGCCGGCGCCAGTCGGGACAGTCGGGGTGCAGTGTCGACAGGGTCTCGGCCGGGATCGACTCGGCTGGGATCGACTCGTCCGCGGACGGACGAGACGACGGTGTGTCGGGATGATCAGGCGTGTTGGTGCTCACGATGACGTACTCCAGCGGGTGGGGTGGGGACGAGCTTCAAGAACGAGGTGGTGCTCAGCGCACCAGGAAGGCGGGGGAGTCGAGAACGAGAGCGATGACATGGCCTGCCTGCCACTGCATCTTGTTGGTGTCGACCCGGCTGGACTGCCGGGCCTGGACGAAGGCTTGCAGGGCACCGCGGTGCCGGCTGTCGAGCCGCTGGCCGACCAGCCGCTTACCGAGCCGGTCGAACCAGGCCTGATAGGTGTCCGAGCTGCGCGGCTGCAGGTCCTGAGGCAACTTGTCGTGCTTCAGGCCCTTCCACCATCCATGGGCGAGCGCGCGGTGCACACTCCACCGCTGCAGCATCTGCCCGGCCGACAGCCAGGCGCCGGTCACGTCGGGGTAGCCGTTCGGCGGCGCCCAGGCCAGCGGTGCGTGGCCGAGCCCGTTGAGCTGCCAGTACAGGTTCTGCAGGCCCTCTTTGGTGTCGGCGGTGAACGGCAGGTCGAGCACACGAGCGGTGCCGACCACGTCCTCGAGCGGTCGCTTGGTCCGCAGCCCGAACGAGTTCCAGAACTCCTTGCTGCGGAACAACGCCACCAGCACCGGCAGAATCGCGGTCTTGTTGGCCGTGTACACCTTGGCCAGCGACGAGACCAACGCCTGCGACGGGGTGTCGCTGACGAACCGGACCGCGAGCTTGCGCGCGATCGTCGCGGCCGTGGCGGGGTGGTGAGCCAGATAGTCGAGATAGCGATCGCCCAGTGCGAGTCCTCCGGACGCACTGGTGTTGGAGGCGGAGAACTTGAGGACGTTGACTCGCCCGGGGCGGTGGCGAGCAGCGTCGTACTTGAAGTTCCCGTTGTCGTCGGCGCCGCGGCCGCTGAGGATGTACGCGCTCGCGCGGACGTCCTTCTCGGTGTAGCCGGAGGCGACGCCGACGGTGTGCAGCTCGAGGAGTTCCCGTCCGAGGTTCTCGTTGACGCTCTCGCGGGTGGACTGGTCGTTGTCGAGGAACCGCAGCATCGCCGGATGCCGCATCGCGGCCTTGAGCATGTCCGAGAACTTGCCGAAGGCATGCTTGCGGATGACCTGGGTGGCGTACTGCGGGGCTACGTCCCAGCCGCGGTCCGACGGCGTGGCGACGTTGAGGTGGTTGGAGAACAAGTCGACCACGACTTCGAACAGCTGTCGCCGCCCGTAGATCTGGCGGCCCAGGGTGGCGAACCCGGTCTGGAACATGGCATCCCATGCGTACTGCTTGACCCCGCTGTGGATCGCGGACGACGACGCACCGGCCAAGGGGAACGCCCCCCAGGCCTGGTTGCCGGACGGGTCGGCGGCGGTCGGCGAGAGCTGCTGGGTGAGCCATTTGTCGATCCCGAGCCGGTCGAGCTCGGCCACATCGCTCGGTCGGGCCCCGAACGTGACCCGGTTGAGCAGATGCCGTTTGGCCTGCGCGGTCGTCAGCTTGCCGGCCTTCGCTACAAGCACGCCCTGAGTCGTCCGGCCGGCCTGGGCCGCCGCTGCGAAGCTCGGGTACGAACCCTGTGCGCTGGGCTTGCGCGGCTTGTCCGTCGCCGTGTAGCTCGCGTCCCGATCCGACTTCGACGCGACCTTCGCGGGTTGCTGCACAGCACTGATCCGCTGTCCGGCCGGCTTCGGACGTGGTGCCGGCTTGGCCGCCGTTCCACCTCCCGCACGGCTCGGAGCCAACGCCTCGGCAGTCAGATCGGGCCGCGTCAGTACGTCGGCAACGACACCACCCGCGGCCACGGTCGAGGCGGCGGCGATGCCAAGCATCGTCCGCCGGTTGGACCTGGCCGGACGCGAGCTGTGCCGGGCCGGTCCGGAAGAAGAGGTCGACGCGGGCGCATCAGAGTTGGCGGGTGGGGGTGGTGCCTGGTCCTGAGAATCCACGGATTTCTCCCGAGCGTGGCCTACATGCGGCCCGGTCCCCGTGACCTGCTCACCGAGTCGAACTCCTGACGCGTGTGACTATGCCGTACCGCTCCTGAACTGTTACCAGTCCGAGACCTCTTTGTTTACAGAAACAACACACTCGGGTCGGGAACCTGAAGGTCGTTCATCAGCGTTTGGCGCGGGCCGGCAGTAGAGGGAGTAGCCGGGCTCGACCGCGGGCGCAGCGATGGCGCACGGTGATTGGTGTGCAGCCCAGGATGGTGGCGGCCTGCTCGGGTGAGTAGCCCTGCATGTCGACCAGGACGAGAGCGATGCGCTGCTCCGGGGCGAGGTGCTGAAGGGCTTCCAGGATGTCCGAGCGGCGTTCGCGGGCCTGACGACGGGTGATTCGGGCGAGGCACGCGTCGACCACTGTCTTGTGCAGCCAGATGATCACGTCGGCGTCGGCACAGCTTCGAGGAGTGCGCCGGACGATCGAGGCGAAGGCGTCTTGCAGTGCGGCGGCGGCCTCGTCGTGCTCGCCGAGGATGCGGATCGCGACCGTCCACATCCGGTCCTGGTGCCGCCGGAGCAGTACGCCGAGAGCGTTCGGATCGCTGATCCCGTGCAGCCGGATCAGCTCCGCGTCGGAGGATCGGTGAAGGTTCATCAGCCGGCGTCCCTGGTGCAGTCGTGCTCGCAGCACGCCGTACGGACCGAGTTGGACAGGATGGACCAGTGCAGCGATCTCAGCGCCGGGCCGGGTTCGATCCCGAGCTCCTCAATCAGGACGTTCCGCGTACGGCGATAGACGTCGAGCGCTGAGGACGGTCGGCCGTCCAAGTACCAGGCGAGCATGAGTTGGGCCGCGACATGCTCGTCGAGCGGGTCCTGGGTGGCGAGCTCGACGAGTTCGGTGAGCGCGTCGTTGAGACGCCCCAGCCGCATGATGAGGTCGATTCGTTCGCGCTGGATTTGGCGGCGCAGTTCGCAGAGCTTGCGCCGCTGTGACTCGAGATACCGGCCCGACAGACCACCCAGCGGCTCGCCCTGGAAGAGGTCGAGAGCCGACGCGAAGCAGTCGGTCGCGCCCCTCAGATCGCCGGCGAACCGGGCACGCCTGCCGTCTCCGAGAAGGGCGGCCAGTTGTCCGGTATCCGTCTGGTTGTCGACCAGGGTGAGCAGGTATCCGTGCGGCGAAGTCCGGAGCATTTCAGGATGGGGAAGGAGAGCTCGAATCCGATAGATGTACGAGGCAACTACCTTCACACCGGTCTGCGGTGGATCGTCGTCCCAGGCAGCGGCGAGCAGTTCGTCACTGGTGAATTCGCGGTTGGCGTTCAGGGCCAGGACAGCCAGAACGCCTTGCTGGCGGGCCGGACCGAGGTCGAGCAGACGTTCACCGCACCACGCCCTCGGTGGCCGGAGGAACTCGAATCTGATCTCGGCCATTCCCTTCACCCCTCTTGGTCGGACGCGGAAAGTGCTACCGAACTCACCTACTGTCGTCGGTCATCCATCGACACGTCCCGATCCCGGGATCGGATCAACGCAACTTCAGATGTTCGGATACCGGGCGTCACGACTCTCGCCAAGATGCGGGCGAACGCGCCGGCTCTGGGTCTTTCCTGACCGCGTACCTCGGGCCATGATGAGGTCGGGCGGAAGGAACGTTTGATGGCCAGCTTGGCGAGCTTCACGACGGTGTTTGTCACCGCGGTCCAGGTGAATGGGATGGATGACGACCCGAGGGGTATCACCGCCGTCCGGTGGGACAGCGGGGACCGCTGGCCGGAGGAGTCGTCCGTCGCGGATTTCGTCCGGTGGCTGGATCGCGGGGGAGCCCGGGCGTACGTTCTGGACGCCGATGGCGGCCGGGGGGCGCGGATCCGCGTTCACCATGACGGACGGCTGCGGCACCTGCGCACTGCGGAGGGGGATCCAGCGCTCGACGCGCTGCTGACCCTGCCGCGATGGCAGGGCCACGGCGCAAGGAAGAAGCACATGAGCCGCGGCTAGCGGTTCGTACGACGCCAGGGTCGATCAGGTGCTGGCGTGCTGGCCGACGACGAGGAGGTTGCCGTCGGGGTCCTCGGCGCGGGCCTCGCGTTCGCCCCACGGCTGGTCGGCCGGCTCTTGGGTGATCCGTCCGCCGGCCTTGCGGATCCCTTCCACGGCCGCATCGCAGTCATCGACGTACAGCCAGAGTGAGATCGCCGGGGTGCCGGTGGCTCGGGTGTACGCCGGGTCGTGGCCGAGGCCGAGCGAGGCCTGGCCGAAGCGCAGGCTGACGTACGCCGGTGCACCCTCCGGCGGGAACTGGTACACCTGCTCGCCACCGAGAACCTCGGTGTAGAACGGCAACAGCCGCGGCAGGTCGGCACTGACCACGATGGGGAAGACGGTGTCGATCACCATTGCTGCACTCCTCGGTCGAAACGAATCCTTCGTCAACTCTGACGAACGAGACTCGCACAGATCGACAGCCGGTCAGATCCCGCTCACCATCGGCTAGCGGGAGGTGCTGGCGGCCGGGCGTTGGCCGGAGACGGTGGAGACCACCCGGTAGTGGCGAGGGGTCGCCTTGAAGCGGTCGTTGAACAGTCGGTAGAAGTGGCTGAGTGACGGGAAGCCGCAGTCCATGGCGACCGAGGCGATCGGACGGTCCGTCATCCGCAACTGGGACGCGGCCCGGTCCAGCCGGAGCTGATTGATCAGCGCCGTCGCCGTCTGCCCAGTGCCTGCCTGGATCACTCGGTTGACGTGCTCGCGGCTGCGGCCCGCAACCCTCGCCAGTCCCGTCACGCCTTCGGTCAGCGCAACCGGGTCATCGGCGATCCGGGTGATGGCCTCGGTCAGCCAGGTGGGCAGGCTGGTGCCGCCCTGCCGGCCGATGAGATCGCAGAACAGTTCGAGCAGGAATCGCTCGAGTGGGAGGCGGCCCGCGGGGCCGGCGACGAGAACCGAGGTGAGCTCGGTCAGTCGCTGCAACTGGACGCTGTCGAGCCGGTGTGTGACAGGCAGGCCGCCGTCGGACCAGGCCCAGCCGGCGGTGTCGAAGTACCGGGTCTCGAGCGCCCTCAGCGTCTCGCTCGGGAACGAGACGCTCACCTGCGAGAACTTCCGGCCGGGGACCTTCCGGAAGAGGTGGACGTCATCGGGCCGGATGAAGACCAGGTCGCCCGCCTCGAGCAGCCGGCTCGTGCCCCCCACGACATGCAGGAGGCCGCCGTACTCGATCCAGGTCAGCTCGGCGAAGTCGTCGTGCGTGTGCAGCCGGCCGACGAACCGGACGGACTCCGTCCGGCGGCCGATGTAGTACGTGTCGCCCGGCGAGACGTAGTCCTGGAGCCGCAGCACGGTCACGTCAGTGTCACTGGAGAGCAATTTTCGGTCCTTCAGCAGGAAGAAGCGTCACATTCGAGCATATAGCGTCGATTGCGGGAACACTTTCCGGAAGGAGACCGGGATGGACGCGACGACCAGGCAGTACGCCGATGACGGCTACGTCGTCGTACCGGGCGTGATCGACGCCGGCGTCATCGAGGCGGCGAACGCGCACGTCGACTGGTTGCTGGCGCGCCATCCGGAACTCACGCCGGAGCAGCTCGGTCACCGGCTGGCCCGCGACGATCCGTTCTGGATCCGGCTCGTGTCCGACCACCGCCTGCTCGATCTGGCCCAGCTGTTCGTCGGACCGGACATCGCCCTGTTCGCCACCCACTACCTGTGCAAGCCGCCACGGGACGGCAAGGGCGTCGAGTGGCATCAGGACGGCGCCTTCTGGCCGCTGGAGCCGATGAAGGTCGTCACGCTCTGGCTCGCACTCACCGACTCCGATCCGGGCAACGGATGCCTGCGCGTCCTGCCTGGGTCGCACCGAACGAAGCTGGAGAAGACGAGGCAGACCGACCCCGACACCGTGCTGCGCAGCCGGATCGATGCCGACGTCGACGAGACCGAGGCCGTGGATCTGGTGATGCGACCGGGAGACGTCGAGGTGCACCACCCGAACATCGTGCACAGCTCGCAACCGAACCGGTCGGACCGCTGGCGAAGGGCCTTGACGATCCGCTACATCCCGACCAGTACGCGGATCACCAGGCCCGACGAGGCGTCCGCGTTCCACCTCCGTGGCGAGATTGTGCCGGGGATCAACACCTATCTCGAGCCGCCTCCCTTTCGTGCCGGCCATCACTTTCCCTCTGCGCAGGGCGTCGCGTGCTGAGCGCTTATGGGCATTCGTGGGTGTATGGGACCGGGGCACGACGGCACAGCGAAGGCTTCGTGGAGCTGGCCGCGCGGGAGCTCGGGGTCCGGCTGAACAACCAGGCGGAAAGTGGGAGCCTGAGCACGGAGACGGCGCGGCTCGTCATCGCCCAGCCACCCGCGCCGGCGGACGTGTTCGTGCTGATGACCGGCTTCAACGACGCCCGCTTGCAAGGGCCCGCGCCGGCCGGACAGCGCCAGTACGAAGAGTCTTTGGAGATCGTCTTCCACGCGTTGGCCAAGGCCGGTCCCGAGGCGCTGGTGCTGGCGATCGAGCAGCCGTATATCGAGGACTACTCGGGCCACCCGCCGTACGACCAGGGGTCGAACGCGATCGTCGACGGGTACAACGCGATCCTGCGGTCGACCGTGGAGCGCTTTCCGTTCGCTCGGACGGTGGTCGTCGACGGCTGGGACGCAGCCACGATGCTTGCCAAGGACAACGTTCATCCGAACGACCGTGGGCATGCCGTGCTGGCGCGGTCACTGGTCGGAGCAGTGCGCAGTACCGGGAGAGGCGACGTTCGATGACAGACACACACGAGCTCGAGGCCGAGGTCCGGCAGCTGCTCGAGAACCACTGGGACGACGCCCGTGGGTACTGCGTCCCGAACCCCACGACCTACCCGCACCTGTGGTTGTGGGACTCGTGTTTCCACGCGATCATCTGGGCGCACCTCGGCGACGCCCGCGCCCTGCGCGAACTCGATGCCACCCTGGCGGGTCAGCTGCCCAGCGGCCTCGTCCCGCACATGCGGTACGGCGGTCAACGTGCCGACTCGTGGTTGGGTCCACTCGAGCAGACGTCCTCGCTGACCCAACCACCGATGTTCGGTCACGCGGCGAAGGTCCTGGCCGAGCACGGATTCGAGCCGTCGGCGCAGACGCTGGACCGGGCCCGGCGTGGACTCGACTGGCTGTGGCGGACCCGCCGTACGGACGATGGCCTCATCTACATCGTGCACCCGTGGGAAGGCGGCAACGACCACAGCCCGCGCTGGGACGACTTCGGCGCTCCCGGGCGTACGCCGGACAACTACAGCCGGCCGGCCCGGACCGCCTGGAACAAGGAACGGGTCCACGACATCACCTTCGCCGAGGACGGTGGCGCCGAGTGGTCGTCGTCCTTCGTGGTCTGCCCGGCCGCCTTCAACGCGTACGTCGCGTTGAACCTGGCCGAACTCGCCGAGCTGCTCGACGACGCCGAAATGGCCGCGAGAGCAGAACAGTTGAGCGAGGCGATCGACGTCCACCTGTGGGACGAGGACGAGCAGCTCTGGTCCGATCGTCCTGTCGTCGGGGGAGGACCATCGTCCCGGATCCCGACGAGTGACGGTGTCATGCCGGCGCTGGTGACCAGGGACCGCGGTAAGGCCCTCGCGGCGTTGCGTCAGCTCGACGACCCCGATCGGTTCGGTGCACCGTACGGTCCGGCGAACGTTGCCCGGAGCAACCCGGCGTACGACCCGCAGACGTACTGGCGCGGCCCGGCCTGGCCGCCGCTGAACTACCTGTTCTGGCTGGCGGCTCGCCGATGGGAGCTCGACGGCGCCGCGGAACGCCTTGCTACTCAGTCGATCGACGGTGCTCTGCAGAGCGGGTGGGCCGAGTACTGGAACCCCGAGAACGGAGCCGGCCTCGGTGCCGCACCACAGACCTGGACCGGTCTCGTGCTCGCCCTGCGTGATTCGACGATACTTGCCCAAGGCATCGGTCACGCGTCCCCCAGTGAAGGAGTGATCAGACGATGAAAGCGCGGACAATCATGGCGGTGGTGGGGATCGTGCTGGCCACGGCCCTGGCCGCGACCGGCTGCGGCGGCGGCTCGAACGACGCCGGCGCCACCACCGGCGAGCTCGCCTTCGCCCACAACAAGCCGTGGAAGTTCGACACGTTCTCCAAGGTTTCCCAGCAGGACATCGGCATCAGCCTGAAGAGCACGCAGTACTCCGGCGATCCCTACCGCGCCTTCATCCGGCAGTCCTTCCGGACCAAGGAGAGCCCGGGCCTGTTCACCTGGGAGGTCAGTACGGCGCTCGACGAGCTCGCGGAACAAGGCGTGATCGCGGAGACCACGGACCTGTGGAAAGAGGCCGTCGACAAGGGGTACGTGACGGATGCGGTCCGCCAGCTGTACACGGTGAACGGCAAGCAGTACTGCACGCCGATCAGCGTCGACGACTGGGTGATGTTCTACAACAAGGCGATCTTCACCAAGTACGGCCTCAAACCTCCGACCACCTGGGACGGGCTGATGCAGGTGGCGGCCGTCCTGAAACAGCACGGGGTGACACCGTTCTGGAACCAGACGAAGAACTTCTCGTTCGTGTGGTTCCAGACCCTGCTCGCCGGCACCGATCTGCAGCTGTACAACGATCTGTCCACCGGCAAGGCGAAGTACACCGACCCGCGCGTGGTCGCGGTCATGAACAGCTGGCTCGACCTGCAGAAGAAGGGGTACTTCAACGATCCCGGCCAGACCGACTTCGCCCGCGACCTGATGCGCGAGGGCAAGATCGCGATGGCGCCTGAAGGCACCTGGTTCACCGCCGACGCCGCTCTGGCCGGCATGACCATGGGCAAGGACGTCGACATGTTCGTGATCCCGGCGGTCAAGCCGGGCGCGGCCACGGCGATCGCGCTCGAAACCGCACCGGTCTGCGTCGGAGAGAGCTCGAAGCAGAAGAGCCTCGGCCTGAAGTACTCCCAGTGGTGGATGTCGCCGCAGGGCCAGGAGCCGTGGGTGAAGCAGCAGGGCAACATGCCGTTCAACACCGACGCCGAGCCGCCGACCCCGCAGATGAAGACGCTGAAGACGACGCTTGCCACCGGCAAGTACGAGTACTACAACCGGTACTTCGAGGCGACGCCGGTGCCGATCCGCACGGTCGCCCTCGAGCAGTTCAGCGCGTTCCTGACCAACCGCGGCGACCCGATGCCGTACCTGAAGGCGATCCAGGCCGCGGCCGACGAGTACTGGGCCGGGCGATAGCCAGGTGAAACGGTCGGGCGCAACGTCGTACCAGGGCCAGGCTCGGGGCTTCCTCCTCCCGAGCCTTGCCCTGGTGCTCCTGGTCTTCTATCTGCCGGTGCTGTACACGTTCTACCTGAGCTTCACGAAGTACAACGGCCTCGGTACGCCGCAACTCGTCGGCCTCCACAACTTCGCGGAGATGTTCTCCGACACCGCGTTCCTGGGTGCCCTGAAGAACACGACGATCTGGGTGGTCGGGACCCTGGTGCTCCCGGTCGGCCTCGGTCTGTTCGTGGCGGTGCTGGCGTACGGGTTCCGGGGGAGTGGCTGGCTCCGGCTGCCGTTCCTCGTGCCGTACGCGCTGTCGGGCGTAGCCGTCGGCGTGATCTGGAGCTTCATGCTCGGATCCGGCGGGGCGCTCACCCAGGCCCTGCAGTTCCTCAACCTGCCGGGCACCGAACTGCGCTGGCTGCAGGACTCACCGCTGAACACGATCGTCATGGTGATCGCCGCGGCCTGGCAGGGCGTCGGCGTGAACGCGCTGCTGTTCACCGTCGGCCTGCAGTCGATCCCGAAGGAACCACTGGAGGCGGCCCGGATCGACGGCGCCACCGGGCTTCGGCTGTTCCGCCACATCACCTGGCCACTGCTGCGGCCGTCGACGACTGTGGTCGTCGGCCTGTCGATCGTCAACGGTCTGAAGACGTTCGACATCGTCCAGGCGATGACGCAGGGCGGACCGGCGCGGTCGTCGGAAACGCTCGCCCTGACCATGTACCGCGACACCTTCGTGAACAGTGACTACGGACTCGGGTCGGCGGTGGCGATCTTCCTCAGCATCGTGACGGTCGGCGCCTCGATCATCTACCTGCGCCGGCAACTCAGCCTGAGCAGCAACAGCCTCGGAGGTGGCAAGTGACGCCATCACGGACCGGGATCGCCGTCCGCGTGACAGTGCTGGCGCTGCTGGGCGCCGTGTGGCTCGTGCCCGTCTACCTGCTACTCGCCAATGCCGGGAAGACGGTCCAGAACTACTCCGGATCCACGTTGTGGCGGCCCGGCTCACTGGGCGATCTGTGGGACAACCTCAGCTCGGTGGCCACCGGGACGGACATCCCCCGCGCGCTGGCGAACACGGCCGTGTACAGCGTGATCTCGCCGGCAATCGCCGTCGTCCTCGGCGCGACCGTGGGCTTCGCGGTCATCGTGCTCAAGCTGCGGCACGGGTTCCTGTGGTTCTTCGTCATCTACTGCGGCTCGGTGTTCCCGCTGCAGATGCTGGTGATCCCGTTGTTCGACAGCTACTCGCGGCTCGGCCTGTACGACTCGGTGCCCGGGATGGTGCTGATCTACTCCATCGTCTGCCTGCCGTTCTCGGCGTTCGTGATGCGCAACTTCTTCGCCGGCATCGCGGAGTCGGTCTTCGAGGCCGCGGTCGTCGACGGGGCGAAGCCGATCCGGATCTTCACCCGCATCTACCTGCCGATGTCGTCCAGCGCGCTGGCCGTGGTCTTCATCCTGCAGGCGACCTGGGTCTGGAACGATCTCCTGCTCGGCCTGATCCTGACCCAGAGCGACACCACTCGCCCGGTCATGCCCGTTCTCACCGGCCTGCAGTCGACCGAGGGAGGCGGCGCCAGCTACACCGTGGTCCTCGCGGCGGCGATCCTCGTATCGTTGCCGACGGCCCTGTTGTTCCTGGTGTCGCAGCGCTATTTCGCCAGGGGCCTGGCACTCGGCCAGTACTGACCGCACCTCGAGGAGTCCGATGAGAGCCGACGCAGCCGCCGTACTCGACCAGAACTGGACCGGCCGGTCGACGGTCCCGTCGCGATCGCTCTACCCGCACCAGTGGAGCTGGGACTCGGCGTTCATCGCCATCGGACTGCGCCACGTGTCGGTCGAGCGGGCGCGGACCGAACTCGAGTCACTCCTACAGGCCCAATGGGCGGACGGCCGGATTCCGCACATCGCGTTCTCACCCGATGTCCCGCGCGACGCCTATTTCCCCGGACCGGATTTCTGGCAGGCCCGGTCGGCCGGCGGCACCGAGACCTCCGGGATCGTCCAGCCGCCGATCCATGCGCTGGCCGCGTGGCTCACCTATCAGGCCGACCCGGCTGATCAGGGATTCCTCGAGCGGGTCTATCCGGGTCTGGTGGCGTGGCACGGGTACCTGCGCGACCGCCGTACGCTCGGCGACGCCGGGCTGGTCGCGATCGTGCACCCGTGGGAGTCCGGGATGGACAACAGCCCCGCGTGGGACTCGCCGCTGGCCCGGGTCACGCCGGCGCCGGCCGGGTCGTTCGTCCGGCGCGACACCGATCACGCCGCGGCCGGCGACCGCCCCACCGATCTGGACTACGGGCGGTACGTCGAGCTCGCGGCGACGTACCGCGATCACGGCTACGACGACCGGGAGACGCCGCACGCCTTCGCGGTCGAGGACCCGTGTTTCAACGCACTGCTGATCTGTTCCGAACATGCGCTCGCCGACATCGCTGTGACGCTCGGCCAGGATCCGGCACCCCATCGCCAGTACGCAGCCGAGCTCACCGACGCCCTGATCGAGCGGCTCTTCACCGACGGAATCTTCCGGGCCCGGGACCTCCGCGCCGGCGACCTCATCCCCGCCGACACCGTGGCCGGCCTGATCCCACTCGCGGTACCCGGCCTGCCGGTCGCCGACGAACTCCTCGCCACCGCCGTCGGCCCGCGCTTCCGCCTCGGTGAAGCACGGCTCGTGCCCAGCTACGACCTGACCGCCGACGACGTCGATCCCGATCGCTACTGGCGCGGCCCGAGCTGGTTCAACACCGCCTGGCTGATCCACCGCGGCCTCGTCCAGCTGAAGCAGACGTCGTACGCCGACGCCCTGCGAGCCGACGTACTCACGCTGGCCCGGACGACCAACTTCGCCGAGTACCTCAACCCCTTCACCGGTGAACCCCATGGCGCGCAGTCCTTCAGCTGGACCGCTGCCCTCGCCCTCGATCTAGCCGAGGCCTGATCGGGCGATGACGTTGGTGATGCCGATGCGAACCGCGGTGAACCCTTGCTGTACGAACGTTTCGGCGAATTCGTCCGCGGGATGGGCAGGGTAGTAGCGCTCGGCGATGCCGGCTGCGATGCGTTTGATCTGTTCCGGCTCGGCGGACGTCCGTGCGTCTCCTTCGATCGCGACGAAGCCGTAGGGCTGCCGCTCATCGCTGACGCAGACCGCGACCCGCCCGTCCCGCGCCAGGACCTTGCCTTTGACGCTCCCGGGGGAGAGGGCGAAGGCGAGCTCGTCGCCGTCGAGGATGAAGCAGATCGGGGTGACATGGGGCCGGCCGTCGCCGCGAGTGAGGGCTATGTGCGCGAGCCTGGTCCCCTCGGTGACGAACGATCGCCATTCGTCGTCGGTCATCGTTGCCATTGCGCTGGTCCTTTCGTTCGATCGCGTGACCGACCCTAGGCGCGACAAGACATCGAGAAAAGCGATGGTTTCCGATCAAGCTGATCGCCCTGGGCGATTCTCTCTCGCCAGTGGGGTTTGCCGCTGCGGACTCGGGCAACAGGTTATGCGGGGACCTGACGTATCTGGAGGTTTGTTCGTGGCTATCGGTCGGCCGGCTCGCCCCCGTCGTCGGCTCGAGAGGACGAAACTGACCCGTACGGCGTTCTTGCGCGCGCCGGCTCTGGTTGCGGCCGTGCTGCTTCCGCTGGTCGGTTCCGGAGCACTCGAGGGCAGTCACGCGTGGTTGCCGTCCGTCAAGCAGGACGTGGCCCAGGTGGCCTCGACGGTCGCGACCGGCGTGAATGGCCTCGTCCGCAACGCGGCCGACGCCGCCGATCCAGGTCGCCGAAAGGCCGTTCATCTCGAGTCAGGCGCAGCCCGCACCTCCGCCAGGCTCGCTGACGCGTCGCCCGCAGATCGGGCGGATGTGCTCGCGGCCGCAGCCGCATCCGGTCCGCTGCAACGCCCGTACGTCCTCAAGGCGTTCGCGGCCGGGCACAGCGCCGACGAGGTAGTCAGGTTCGCGAGCTTGATTCGCGGCAAGAAGCCCACCTGGCTGCGGACGCATCTCAGCCTCGTCGACGCCGACCGGCACAGCCTGGTCACCTACCACGCTGCTCTGGTGCGGCAGGTCGACAACACGACCTGCGGGTCGACCGCGATCCTGATGTCACGGGCGATCGTCGATCCGATCTATGCGCTGTACCTGACGACCGGTGGGACCGATGACCCCATGGCGGCGCGAAACGGCCCGTTCGAGGCGCGTCTGGCCGCCGAGGAAGAGCGGATCCACGACTCGACGAACTCCCTCTGGCCGAAGAAGTTCGGTACGACGCCATCGGGCGTGAGCGCCGAGCTGAACCGCAATGCCAAGACGCTCGGCACGCGGTACCAGGCCCGGCTCGTCGAACACGGCCGCAGCCAGCCCCTCCGCGACGCCGTCGCGGCCGCCCGCTACAGCCAACCCGTGCCGGTGCTGATCGGCGACTGGCTACCCCGGCACTACGTCCTGCTGATCGGCGCGAGCCGAGGCGATCTCCTGTTCTACGAGCCGACCGCGGCCACGCTGGTGCGGCTCGACGTCCAGGACTTCCTGGCCGGCAAGGTGAAGGCACTGGGCTTTCCCCACGTCCAGGCCGTGATCACGCCGTCCCGCTGACGCCTGGCTCGGAGCGACCGTCAGGCGATTTCGTCTCCGGCCCGGGCGTGCGGGATCTCGTCGCGGATCAGGAGGAGGCGATGGAGCATCGTCAGGGTGATGGTCGAGTTGATCTGTGGCCGCAGGCGCGCCAGGTACAACACGCCGCCCGCCTTCTGCGCGAGATTGTGGAGCCGGACGAACGACCCGAGACCGCTCGAGTCGCAGAACGTCAGCTCGGCCAGGTCCAGGATCAGCGTGTGCCCTTCCTCGGCCAGCGGTACCGCGGTCGCCAGGAAGGCGGCCGTCGTACCGAAGTCCAGCTCGCCGGAGACGCTGATCACGACATCGGATCCGCGGTCGAGTACGGCGATGGTCAGGAGCTCGTCGGTCACCGCAGGTCCCCGAGCCGTCGCGTCTCGATCAGTTCCTGAGCGACATCGCGCAGCTTGGTGTTGGTCTGCTGTGAGTGGCGTTTGAGGATCTCGAAAGCACGGGTCTCGTCCAGGTCGAAGCGTTCCATCAGAATCCCCATCGCCTGTCCGACCAGCTTGCGGGCGTCGACCGCCGCATTCATCGTCTCGCCGTCCCGCTCCGCGGCTACGGCGATCGAGGCATGCCGCGCCAGGATGTGGGCGATCGCTTCGTCGTCGGTGCTGAAGCCGTTCGGCGCGGTGTTGAACAGGGACAGTACGCCGATCAGTTGCGCACCGGACCACATCGGCACGTGCAACGACGATCTGACCCGGTAGGGTCCCAGCCGCTGCGCCCAGGCCGGCCACCGCGTCTCGGCCGCTACATCCGGGACGTGTACGGCGATCCCTTCGCTGAGCGCGGTCATCAGCGGGCCTTCGCCGAGGTCGGACTGCAGCTGGTAGATCTCTTCGACGAGTGGATCCGTCACCGCCGCGATCTCGCGGCTTCCCCGCACGGTCAGAGTGACACCGGCGTACGAGCAGGCCTCCGCCTGGAGCGCGAACTGTACGACCGCCCCGACGGTCTCGTGCATCCCGTCCGCATCATGCAGTTCGAGCGCGAGGCGGGCGAAAGCGTCCGCTCCGAACGACTCCTGGTGGTCCACCCTGACCGGCGTTGTCGACGGGGCTACCCCCTCGCGCCGGACGTCGGCGAGCCCCACTGACTGATCCATGAGCACATGATGCATGCCCGCGACCCCGTTTGCGGGCGCGACGCAGAAATGGGTCATAGAGCGTTGCACGGGCGACTGGACGCTCCGAGCGCGAGCAAGGCGGTGTCGTCCGACAGCCGAGGTCCGAAGCCGGCCAGTACGTCGGAGAGTGCCTCGGCGAGTGCGTGCGGTGACGTTCCGGCGTACCGCGAAGCAAGCGTTTGCACAGCTGCCGCTCCGTAGCGATCCCGCTCGCCGTTGATCCGCGCTTCGGTCAATCCGTCGGTGTAGAGCAGCAACATGTCGCCCGGCTCGAGTACGACGTCGGTCTGCGGAAACTGTGAGGACGCCAGGATGCCGATCAGGGTGCCGTCCTGGCTGAGGAGGAACTCGCACCTGCCGTCGGCGCGAATCAGCAAGGGTGGCGGATGACCGCCGGAGGCGAAGCGAACAACTACCCGACCGGTGTCGAGGTCACTTCGCAGCGTTCCCGAGACGGCCGTGCAATAGCGCGGATCCCCGTCGACGTAGCGCTCGTGGAGTACGGCGTTGAGGGTGCCGAGCGCGGCCGCCGGATCATGCATCGCGGCAGCTCGCAAGGTGTAGCGGGCCACCGAGGTCACCGTGGCGGCGGCCGGACCCTTGCCACACACATCGCCGAGGAAGAAACCCCAGCGTTCGCCGTCGATCGCGAAGACGTCGTAGAAGTCGCCACCGAGCTCATCGGGCGAGGCGGCGTGGTAGTACGCGGCGGTCTCAACCCCCGGCACCTTCGGCAACGCGGCCGGCAGCAGCGCCTGCTGGAGGACGGCCAAAGCCTCCTGAAGCCGGGCACGATCCGCTTCCGCCTGACCTCGAGCCAGGTCGGCGGCCTTGCGCTCCCGCAGCAGTTCCGCCTCGTACGCACGCCGGATGTGAGCATCGAAGACCGTGCTCCGGATCAGCACGGGCCGGCCGGTGTCGTCGTGCTTGACGATCGAGGAGACCAGCACGGGCATCCGTTTGCCGGCGGCCGACTTGAGCTCGAGAGCGACTCCGCTGACCTCGCCTTCCATGCTGAGCAGGGGAGCGAAGTGGGTCTCGTGGTAGAGCTTGCCGCCGACCGTGAGCAGGTCGGCGAACCGCAGCCGGCCGACGACCATCTCCCGGGACAGGTCGAGCCAGCCGAGCAGCGTGCCGTTGATGGTGACGATCGTGCCGTCCATCGTCGTCGACAGCTGTCCACTCGGCCCGCTGTCGTACGCGTCCTCGATGCTGTCCACCCAGCCGACGCTCTCGGTCATTTCAGGCCTGCGAGGAACGCCACGATGGCTGCGTTGGTGGCGTCCGGAGCAGACAGGTGTGGGCAGTGGCCGGTCGCGTCCAGCGTGACGAGAGTCGATCCGGCGACGGCCGCGTGCACGTAAGCACCGACCTGCCGCGGCGCGATGATGTCCTCGGTCGATTCCAAAATCAGCGTCGGGACCCGGACCGTGGCCAGATCTTCCCGTGAGTCGGACAGGAACGTCGTACGAGCGAAGATCCGCGCCATCACCGGATCGGTCGCGCAGAAGCTGTTGGTCAGCTCCTCGCCAAGTTCGGGCCGATCCGGCGTCCCCATGATGGCCGGTGCCATCGCGGCCGACCAGCCGAGGTAGTTCGACTCCAGCGAGGCCAGCAGTTCGTCGATGTCCCCGGCGGTGAACCCGCCGTGATAGTCACCGTCCTCGAGATAGCACGGGGACGGAACGACCAGTACCAGCGCGCCGATGCGCTCCGGCGCCTGCTGTGCGGCCAGTACGCCGACCATGGCGCTGACCGAGTGCCCGACGAACACCACATCGGTCAGGTCGAGGGCGGCGCAGACCTCGGTCACGTCGTCGGCGTACCCCTGCAGGGACGAGTAGCGCGACTCGTCGAACGCGGCGGGATCCGATCGGCCGGAACCTACGTAGTCGAACAGCACCACTCGGTGATCAGGGACCAGAGCGGGAACGGTCAGCCGCCACATGTTCTGGTCGCACCCGAATCCGTGCGCCAGCATGACCGTCCGCCCCCGCGGATCACCTACGACATTGACGTTGCTCCTGCGCAAGATGTCCACAGGGCATCTTCGCAGGGATTGTGTCCGGATCCAGTCGTCCGGCGACGACCAGTCAGATCCGGTCCCAGGCCCGGTGCAGGCCGAGGGCGGCGAAGAGGTCGGCGGTGTAGGCCTTGGCGACCGTCTCGCCGAGGACGATTCCGGGCGCGGACGTGTCGATACCGGCTGCCGTGAGTACCTGGTCGCCGTCGCCCCAGGCGCCGATCACCTTGCAGTGCCGGAAGAGCTCTCCGAGCAGGACGGTCAGCTTGACGTCCACCAGGTCTGGGTTGCCTGAGGCAACTATCACCGCGTCGTACTCGATCGATCGAGTGGTCAGGAACGTCCGCTCGACCAGCTGCGTGGTGCGGCCGCGCTTGATCATTCCGCCGGATGGTGCCAGCACTCGCAGTACGGCGCCTTGGGCGGTGACAGCTCGCCGGAGTTTGGTGATGCCGGCCAGGTCGGCGCCATCGGCCGCGACTACTCCGATCACGCGACCGGTGATCGGACCGGGGGTGGTGACGATCTGGGACAGTGCGGGTGAGGGAACCGGATCGGCGACCGGGGTCCCAGCCGGTGCGGGCAGTCCGAGTCCGGCGGCGACCGCCGTACACAGGTCCGTGTCGACGTTCGCCAGTACGCCGAGCATCCGTTCGCGGATGGGCTGTTCGTAGCACTTGCTGAGCTCGAACGTGAACGCCTCGACGATGTGCGCGCGTTCGACCTGGGTCATGCTCGCCCAGAACAGCGCGGCCTGGGAGAAATGGTCCGAGAACGAGGCCGGGTTCGCCCGTACCTTAGGTCCGCTGACCTCGCGCGGCACGTGAACGAAGGCACCCTCGTCGACCTCGGCGGGAACGGGCTCGCCCTCCTTGCCGAGGCTGTTCGGCAGGTACGGCGCCACGCCGCGGTGTACCGCGGTCTGGTGCATCCCGTCGCGGAGGTTGTCGTTCACCCCGGCGTGCGGGCAGTTGATCGGCAGCTGGGTGAAGTTCGGACCGCCGAGGCGGGTCAGCTGGGTGTCGAGGTAGGAGAACATGCGGGCCTGCATCAGCGGGTCGTCGGTCACCTCGATCCCGGGCACCAGGTTTCCGGTGTGGAAGGCGACCTGCTCGGTCTCGGCGAAGTAGTTCGTCGGGTTCCGGTCCAGGGAGAGCTTGCCGACCAGCTGTACCTCACAGAGTTCCTCGGGCACGATCTTGGTCGGGTCGAGCAGATCGATACCCTCGAAGGTCTGGTCCTCGGAGTCGGGCATGATCTGCAGGCCCAACTCGAACTCGAGCGGCGCACCGGCGTCGATGCCGTCGGCAAGGTCGCGCCGGTGGAAGTCGGGATCGGTGCCGGCTGCGAGCTGGGCCTCCTCCCACACCAGCGAATGGATCCCGGCCACCGGCTTCCAGTGGAACTTGACCAGACACGTCTCGCCCCGGTCGTTCACGAGCCGGAAGGTGTGGACGCCGAAGCCCTCCATCGTGCGGTACGAGCGGGGGATGCCACGGTCGGACATCGCCCACATCACGTGGTGCGTCGCCTCGGTGTGCAGCGAGACGAAGTCCCAGAAGGTGTCGTGGGCGCTCTGGGCCTGCGGGATCTCACGGTCCGGGTGTGGCTTGCCGGCGTGGATGATGTCGGGGAACTTGATCCCGTCCTGGATGAAGAACACCGGCATGTTGTTGCCGACCAGGTCGAAGTTTCCTTCGTCGGTGTAGAACCTCGTCGCGAACCCACGGACGTCGCGGACAGTGTCCGCGGAACCCCGGGATCCGAGCACGGTGGAGAACCGGACGAAGACCGGAGTCTCCCGGCCGCGCTGCAAGAATCCGGCTTTCGTTGCCGCAGCCGCGTTTCCGTACGCCGTGAAGGTGCCGTGCGCGGCGGCCCCGCGGGCATGCACCACGCGCTCCGGGATCCGCTCGTGGTCGAAGTGGGTGATCTTCTCGCGCAGATGGAAGTCGTCCATCAGGCTGGGCCCACGAGGTCCGACCTTCAGCGAATGGTCGGTGTCGGGGAGCCGGAGTCCCTGCGCGGTGGTGAGGAGTGAACTGGTCTGCAGTCGGCCCTCGGCTGCTTCAACCGGCCGCTCCTCGGGCCGCTGTGCCGGCTCGGCCGGGGCTGCGCTCGATCCACGCGGAGCACGGGAAGCTTTGCGTTTCGGGGGCATGAGACTCCTCAGAACTGGTTCGGTGCCCTCCGGTACCCGCGCCCACGCCTTCGAACGGATCGCGCCGGGATGTCTGTGTTCGCTGCCGGCGGGTACCGAGGAACAGTGAGGCGAGTAGGGGAACTGATCGCGGGCCGGTACCGGGTCGTCGACGCCATCGGGCGGGGCGGGATGGGGGAGGTCTATCGAGCCACGGACGTGGTCCTGGGCCGCGAGGTGGCGGTCAAGGTGATGTTGCCGATCCCGGAGACGCTCGCCGCGGGGGAGCGCTTCCTGCGGGAAGCGCGTGCCGGTGCCCGGTTACGCCATCCACACGTGGTGGCGGTCTACGACTTCGGTGAGTACGGCGCGGCCCGCTACCTGGCCATGGAACTTGTTCGGGGCCGAACGGTCGGCGAGGAGCTTCGGCGACTCGGCCCGCTGCCGGCGGCACGAGCCCAAGACATCATCCGGCAGGCTGCCGCTGGGTTGGCGGCCGCGCACGCCGAAGGCATCGTCCATCGAGACATCAAGCCCGACAACCTGCTGCTGTCGAGCGAAGGCCTGGTGAAGGTCGCCGATTTCGGCATCGTCCGGCTGGCTCACGACGCCACCACGACGATGACCTCGTCGCAGCACATCGTCGGCACGAGTCATTTCCTGTCACCGGAGCGTGTACTGGGGAAGCCTGCGGAGTCCGCGTCCGACGTCTATGCCCTCGGCTGCGTGCTCTACCAGTTGATCACCGGACGTCCGCCGTTCGTGTCGGAGAATCCCGCCTCGGTCATGTTCCAGCACGTCCAGCACGAACCGACGCCACCGAGGGAGCTTCGGCCGGAGCTGTCCAGTGAGGTCGAGGCGCTGACTCTCTGGATGCTCACGAAGGACCCTGACCGGCGACCCACCGCAGTCGAGATCGCGAACGGCGTACGGCCACCTGTCGTCATGCTTCCCGAACCCGACCAGGCAACAACCACGGTGCTGCCGGTACGCCGGAAGTCCCTGCGGGCCGTGTTCACCGGGGTAGCCGCGCTTGCGGCTCTCGCGGGCTGGGCAACCGTTGGCGTCCTCTCCGGAGAGTCGGATCCGGAGCGCCCCACGACCTCCGACCTCGGTCCGAGCGCGCCGAAGAGCACCGCACCTCCCGTCCGTCCGAGTACGTCGACGTCGCCCACCACGACACCCGTCCGGACGGTTACCCGGCCGACGACGACCAAGCCCGAGGTGACGACCCGGCCTGCTCCGGCCAGATCGACGACGGCATCCCAGCTGCCCACACCAAAGACGGCATCCCAGCTGCCTACAGCAAAGCCTGACGGTCCGGGTAACTCGGAGAATCACCAGAAGCGAGGCCCGGTCAAGACGAAGAAACCCAAGCCCTGACGACGACCGAGGCATTCGCGGTTAGGCCGCTGTAGCTGGGGAACAGGTTGGCGGCTGCGGTTATATGACCGCCGCAAAAGTGGGAGAGGAAACGGAACAGTGGAGATCATCGGAGTCATCGTCGCCGGTATCATCATCGGGCTGCTCGGCAAGTTCGTAGCGCCCGGCGACAAGGACAACATCCCGATCTGGCTCACGATCCTGTGCGGGATCGGTGGAGTGATCATCGGATGGTTCGTCTACACCGCGTTCGGCGGTAACGGCAGCCCGGGCGTCGACTGGACGCGCTGGATCGTGGCGATCGTGGTCTCGGCCATCCTGGTCGTCATCGCATCCACGGTCACCGGCAGGAGCTCCGCACGGAGGTAACTGGACTGCGCAGCCCGAAGGCTGCAGATCGCGTCGGGGTGTCGGTCGACACCCCGACGCGCTGGTGTTCAGGAGGTTGCCGGGTATTGCTGGTCGCGTAGCAGCCGGGCGAGGTGGGCGGCGTTCGCAGCCGCGGTCTTCGTGGTGAGGCCGGTGGTGTCGGGCTTGGGTCCGGCGTCGTTGTAGTCCACCGAGCCCATCGCCTCGCCGACCCAGTACGTCGCTCCCGCCGCGGGGATCGTGAATCCGACGTCGTTCAACGCCTGGAAGACCTCGGCGCTGACGTGATGCGCACCGTCTTCGTTGCCCACGACACCAACCAGCGCGACCTTCCCGTACACGAGCGGCCGGCCCTGCTCGTCCTTCTCGGACAACTCCGCATCCAAGCGCTCGAGCACCATCTTGCACACGCTGGCCGGCTGTCCCATCCAGATCGGGGTGGCAACGATCAAGATGTCCGCGGCAAGGACCTTCTCCCGCAACGCGGGCCACTCGTCCCCGTCACCTTCGTCGACGCTGACCCCGAACCGGACATCGTGATCGGCCACTCGTACGACGTCACCCTCGACATTCGGGTACCGGAAGTTGCGCAGTCTGTGGGCGGCGCTACGGGATCACGATCGGTTGTTCGTCGATCTCGTC
>NZ_JBFAXQ010000027.1:0-92697 GCF_040680855.1 Kribbella sp. NPDC051952 | reverse complement strand
TGCCACGAGGGTCTTGAGCAGGGGGTTGCCGGAGGCGGCGGTGGCCAGCGGCGCGGCGGCCATGCCGTCGATCGAACCGGCACCCGACGGGTTCGCCTTCGCGTAGTCGGCGCACCCGGCACCCACCAGGCCCGAGGCGTTGTCCATCGAGGCCGACGCACTCGGCGTCTCAGCCGGCGCCGACGAGGACGTGCTGGTCGACGGGGAACCGCTCGACGTGTCGTCGTCACTGCCGCACGCAGCGGTCGCAAGGACGAGGGCCAGAGCAGAGGCGGCGACGCCCGCGCGGACAATCTTTCGTGACATGACGATCTCTTTCCGGATCGGATGACGTGAGCGGGACCGCCCACGACTGACATCACCGATTCGGACCCACGCCAGGCCCGGATGGGTCTCCCGGCAACGAAAATGCGTCTCGACAGGACGCAGCGGCTGCGCCTCGGAATACGACGCAGCCGCTGCCGCGAGCTGTTGCCTTCGAGGTTCGCGCCTGGTCTTCTCGACGACACCTGCTCGCATTGATGCCGTCGGGCGGTCAGCGCGCCCTCGGCACCATTCGAGGGGTCACCTGCGGGAGCCGACAGGTGTACCAGACGTTGTTCGGACCGCGGGGCTCTGCGGATAGGCGGCTTCAGAAGTCGTCGAGGCGGGGCTGGGTGCGGTCCTCGGTGGCGACCAGGACGTCGAGGAGCTGCTCCTGCAAACGTAGGCGGATCGGGGCGTGGTCGGATACGGCCCAGAGGTTGTTCAGTTCGTCCGGGTCGGTCGCCAGGTCGTACAGCTCGCCGGTGCGGTCGCGGTCGGTGGCCGGCAGGCCGTGATAGACGACGAGCTTCCAGTTTTCGGTGCGCAGCATGGTGGTGTGTACGGCGTCGTCGTACGGATGACCGCTGTTGCGGTACTCGCACAACGCCCAGCCTCGGGTGACCGCGTCCTGGTCGCCGCGGGCCAGTGGGAGGAGACTCGCCCCCTGTCCGCGGGGCAGCGGCGGGGCGCCGGTCGCATCCAGGATCGTGGGTGCGAGGTCGACCCATTGCACGAGCTCGGACCGGCGCTCCCCTGCCGGTAGTTGGCCGGGCCACCGGATGATCAGGGG
This sequence comes from Kribbella sp. NPDC051952, assembly GCF_040680855.1. Lineage (NCBI taxonomy): Bacteria > Bacillati > Actinomycetota > Actinomycetes > Propionibacteriales > Kribbellaceae > Kribbella > Kribbella sp. NPDC051952. Next base: position 91,601 of record NZ_JBFAXQ010000027.1, on the reverse strand, counting down.
CACCCGTACGGCGCAGTCGTACATCATCGGGCCCTTGAGCATGAGCTGGTGATCGCCGAGCATCTCACCGTGGTCGCTGGTGAAGATCACGATGGTGTTGTCCGCCAGGCCCTCGGCCTCGAGTGCCGCGAGGATCCGGCCGACCTCGTCGTCGACCAGGCTGACCATCGCCCAGTACGCCGCTTTGACCTGCTGCAGCTCGTCCGCGGAGTAGGACTGGTAGCCGCGGGCGTTTCCGGCGTACGACTCCTTGGACGCTTCGGTGAGGATCGGTGGCTTGTCGTCGAGCTCGCCGTCGCGCGTGATTGGTGGCGGGAGGTCTTCGGGGCGGTAGCGGTCGAGGTACTCCTGCGGTGCGCCGAAGCTGTGGTGGGGGTCGAAGAAGTTGGCGACGAAGCAGAACGGTTTCGAGCGGTCGCGCGACGTACGCAGGTAGTCGATCGTCTCGTTGCCGATCCATCTGCTGTAGTGCGCTTCTGTCGGGAGGTTGTCGAAGCCGGATCCTTGCAGGGCTTCGGCGTACCGGTCGGGGAAGGCTGTCTTGAGCCAGCGGTGGTATTGGTTCTCCGAAGAGCCGGGGTACGGGTCGTGCGCCCATCGGAACACCCGGAACCCGTCGTCGTGCCTGGGCTCCAGGCGGCCGTCCTTGCACGCCGACAGATGCAGCTTGCCGACGAGCCCGCAGTCGTAGCCGTCGTCGGCGAGTGTCTTGGTGAAGAACTGCTCGTGGCTGGGTAGCTGGACGCCGTTCGCCCATAATCCGTGCGCGTGCGGATAGCGCGAGGTCATCAACGAGGCTCGCGAGGGGGCGCACACCGGGTTCTGCACGTAGCAGTTCTCGAACAGTACGCCGTCGCCGGCCAGGCGATCCAGATTCGGCGTACGCACGAACTCGTTGCCGTACGCCCCCAACGCGTCGAAGCGCTGCTGATCCGTACAGATCAGCAACACATTCGGCCGTTCGGTGGTGGGAACACTCATGCGTGACGACTCCCTCGACGAAGTAGCGTTGGAGCATTGTGGGCCAGGCGTACTACGACCATGGTCCGATGGTCGTTGCCCGTGGTGCCGGGTGAGTATCGAAGCATGAACCCTGACGAGCAGAACAACCAGCAGTCGACCATCGTCCGCCGCAAGCCCCGGCGCTACGCCGCCTGGGCGGGAACCGCGGTGATCGCGGTCGCCGCGACCACCGGCATCGTCGCCGGCGGGACGGCCGCTTGGTCCGCAGTCACCACCGACGACAAGGGCGGCCAAACCACCCACCTCGAACCGGGCGACGACAAGGGCGGCCTCACCCCCCACGCCGAACCGGGCGACGACAAGGGTGGCCTCCGTACGCCGACCACCTCCAAGACAGCCGAACCGGGCGACGACAAGGGGGGCCTACGGACCCCCACGACCTCCAAGACAACCCAACCCCACGACGACAAGGGTGGCCTGCGCAAGCACGTCGAGCCCGGCGACGACAAGGGCGGCCTGCGCAAGCACGCCGAGCCCGGCGACGACAAGGGCGGCCTGCGCAAGCACGCCGAGCCTGGGGACGATAAGGGCGGCCTACGCAAGCACGCCGAGCCCGGCGACGATAAGGGCGGCCTGCGCAAGCACGCCGAGCCCGGGGACGACAAGGGCGGGCTACGTAAGCACGTGGAGCCGGGTGACGACAAGGGCGGCCAGCACGGGTCTAAGGACAGCTCGGGCTCCGGGAAGTCGGGCTCGGACGACTCGGGCTCCGGGAAGTCGGACTCTGGGAAGTCGGACTCTGGGAAGTCGGGCTCGGATGACTCGGGCTCGGATGATCGGGCCGGGCATCACTGATCGGGCGGTGGGACTTCGTCCTGATGGAGGAGGCCAGTCGGACCAACCGGCCGGCCTTCTCCGGCGTGATGCGGGGTTACTGCTTTGGTGGGGGTGGTGTGTCGCTGGGTTCGGTGCTTGGGGGCGGAGTGCTGGCCGGCGGCGTGCTGGACGAAGTTGTTGGGGTGCTTGACGAGGACGTGCTGGTCGAAGGCGTCTCTCGAGTCGGGACACTGGACTTGGTGTTGCTCGGCGGAGGCGCACTCGACGACGACGTCGTACCAGGCGAAGTCGCCGTAGGCGTGGGTGTGGATGCCTGGGTAGAGGTCGGAGCCGACGTGGTCGGGCTCGCCGGGTCCGTCGTGCGGGACTGGCTGGGGTTGGTGGTAGATGACGAGGTCTGCGTCGCACCCGGCGTACTGGAAGTCACACCGGTTTTAGGTCCGACATCAGTTGTCGGCGGCAACTTCTTGTCATTGTCGTTCAGCAGGACGACGGCCAGCACCGCACCTGCCGTCGCAAGGATCGCGATCCCCGCAGCCAACAGCACCATCCGCCGCGACCCGGCCGGCCTCTCCGCTACCGCGGACCCAACAGGCACCTCCGACACCTCGGACCCGACAGGCACCTCCGAGCCGACGGCCACCCCCGTTGCTCCAGAGCCAACGGGCAACTCCGATGCCTCGACGACGCCAACTGGAACGGTCGGGCCGACATCGCTGCCAACAGACGTGGCACGCAATGCGCCAGCCGCGATCTCAGCAGCGGTTGGCCGGTCGCCGGCGTCCTTGGCGAGCATCTGGAGCAGGACGCTCTCAAACACCCCACCCAGCTCAGGGCGGCTCACACTCGGCAGCTCAGGAGCTGTGTCGACATGTTGGTAAAGGATCGCTGCCGGATGCTCCGCCGTGAACGGCGGCTGCCCCGTGACCAGCTGATAAAGCACGCAACCCAGCGCATACACATCCGCCGGCTTGCCGGACTGGCCGCCTCTGGCTCGCTCAGGCGCAAGATAGTGGGTGCTGCCGATAATCTGCCCCGTCGCCGTCAACGTGCTCGCACCATCGCCAGGAAGGTGCGCGATCCCGAAGTCCGCGACCTTGACGGTCCCATCCTCGGTCACCAGCAGATTGCCCGGCTTCACATCACGATGTACGACGTCCTCACGATGGGCTGCGGCCAGCCCCGCGGCGGCCTGTTCGACGATGTCGATCGCCCGGTCCTTCGACAGCGACCCGTGCTCGGCCAGCTCGTCGCCGACCGTGCGGCCTTCGACCAGCTCCATCACCAGGAAGAAGCCATCGCCATGAGGGCCGAAGTCGTACACAGAGACGACATGCGGATCGTTCAGCCGCGCGGCCGCCCGCGCTTCGCGGTGAAACCGCTCTGCCGCCCTCGCATCGTGATCGGTCGGCAGCAGCACCTTGACCGCGACGGATCGCCCCAGTTGTTCATCGGTGGCACGGAACACCTCTCCCATGCCGCCCCGCCCGATGAACGAACCCAATCTGTACCGCCTAGCTACCAGCATTCCGACACCCGTACCCACCGACCCCCCGAACGAACCCGGCCAACGATAACCGGTCGCCCCAACTCAGCAGCGCGGCAGCTCGTCCAACGACCTGAGATCGGCGCGGACAGAGCGCAAACCTCAGGCCTTCGGGCGCTTCCGGACGCGGGTGTGCGTGCCGTCGCAGAGGGGCTTGAGGGCGGAGTGGCCGCAGCGGCAGAGGGCGATCGTACGGCGCTCGGCCGGCAGCGGCTCGCCGTTCTCGTCCTGGAGCTCGAAGTCGCCGCGCACCAGCAGTGGACCGTCCGGGTACGCGCGGATCACGACCGCTGCCTCCTCTGAATCGCTCATGCCGCTGCGGTACCCGCCCTCAACCGGTTTGGCTTCGGGTACCGACGACTCGAACCAGGGAGGGAGTACCCGCAATGCAATTACCACCCGCACGGGGGCCGTTGAGCGGCTGGATCATTGGCCGGCTCAAGGGGGACGCGAACGGACCGGCGCCACAGGTCGCCGTACGCGGCCCGATTCACGCCGACGAGGACTTTCAGCTGGCGCTGTGGTGCTGCAACGAGCTCAGCTATCGCGGATTCGACGAGTCACCGGCCGATGCCGAATGGGATCCCCAGATCCTTGCCTTTCGCAGGGAGCTGGAGCAGCCGTGGACTCAATGGCTCGAGGCGACGTTCCGGCACGAGCCCGGTACCGCACCGGTAGCGACGCAGTTGCGCGAAGTGATCGAAGCCGACGACGGACCACCGCTGGCCGGCCAGCTGCACCGGCACGCCGATCTGGATCAGTTCCGCCAGTTCGTCATGAACCGATCGATCTACCAGCTCAAGGAAGCCGATCCGCACAGTTTCGGCATCCCGCGCCTCGACGGCCCGGCCAAGGCCGCGCTCGTCGAGATCCAGTCCGACGAGTACGGCGGGGGCCGGCCGGAGCGGATGCACTCCGAACTCTTCCGCGTCACCATGCGCTGGCTCGGACTCGACGACTCGTACGGGTACTACGTCCCGCAGGTGCCGGCCGTCACGCTCGCGCTGTCCAACCTGATGTCGCTGTTCGCCCTGCACAGCCGCTGGACCGGCGCCCTGATCGGCCACCTCGCCGCGCTCGAGATGACATCTACGCTGCCCAACCGCCGGTACGCCGCGGGCGCCCTTCGACTCGGCGCGACAGCCGACGCGGCCCGGTATTTCACCGAGCACGTCGAGGCTGACGCCGTACACGAGCAGATCGCGGCCCACGACCTGTGTGGCAGCTACACGACTCAGCACCCCGAGTCCACCGCCGACGTACTCTTCGGCGCCACGGCCTGCCTGGGGCTCGACAACCTCTTCGCCGACCACCTCCTCAGCGCCTGGAGCCAACCGGCAGCCCTCAGAGCCTGATCGGTAGCTAGGGCTGCTTCGGTAGCCGGCGGGTGCTGATCAGCTGGTTCGCGACGTCGCGGAGCTTGGTGTTGGTGTCTTGGGAGTACCGGCGCAGGATCGCGAAGGCGCGGTCACTGTCGATGTCGTAGCGCTCCATCAGGATGCCCATCGCCTGGCCGACCAGCTTCCGGGCGTCGACGGCGGCAGTGAGGCTGGCCTCCTTGCGGGCGGTCGCGACGGCAATCGAGGCGTGTCTGGCCAGGATGTGCGCGATCGCCTCGTCGTCGACCCCGAACGCGTCCCGGGTCACGCTGTACAGGCCTAGTACGCCGACAGTCCCGGCGCCGGTCGTCAGCGGGACATCCAGCACGCTCCGGACTCCGAGCGAGAGCACCTTGGCCGACCAGTCCGGCCAGCGGCCGTCCGTGGCGGTGTCGCGAACCACCAGCGTGCTGTGCTGGCGCATCGACTCGACCAACGGCCCCTGGCCGCCTTCCATCTGCCACCGGTAGATCTCACCAACCACCGGATCCGTCACCGCCGGCACCTCCGGTCGCCCCCGCGTGGCCAGCGCGACCCCGGCGTGCGAACAGCTCAAGGCCTGCAGCGCGAACTCCACCACGGTCTGCACCGTCTCCTCGACCCCTGCGGACTCATGCAGCTCCACCGCCAAGCGGGCGAACACATCCGCCACCGCTCCACTGTCCGATGAATGCGCAGGTCCCTCCCCAGCCACCCTCTGATCATCAAGCTCCACGCTCTTCATCATGCCCATCCACACCGGACCACACCAACAGCTCGCGTGTGGCGCGATCGGCCAGGTCCACCCGCTCCGCAACAGAGCGGATCCCCACTCCGGGGAGTGGGGATCCGTGTGAGGTCAGTCCTTGAAGGCGTCCTTGACCTTCTCGCCGGCCTGCTTCAGGTCGGCCTTCGACTTCTCGGCCTGGCCTTCGGCCTGCAGGTCACGATCGTCGGTCGCGTCCCCGGCCTTCTCCTTGAGCTTGCCCTTCGCCGACTCGGCGGCGTTCTTCATCTTGTCTTCGGAATTCATCGACCTGTCTCCGATCCTCGAGATCCGTCGCAGGTGGACAGACCGTCCGTGCACGGACGGGACCACCCCCCAGACGGCGATACTTCCAACGGCGCTCGTCGTAGTCGTAGTACGTATCCACGCCACCCACAGTGATCACAACCGCCTCCAGCAGCGCGATCCGCAGGACCCGCCCACTGTTGGACGGCACCTACCCGGTACCCCACCTCAGGCCGCCGACACGTGCTGGTTGGCCGGTGGGTACTGGTCCGGTATGAGTCAGAACGAACGGCTGATCGATGCTTCCGTGGAGGACGTCTTCGGGGTACTCACGGACGGGTGGAGTTACGCGTCGTGGGTCGTTGGGGCCTCGCGGATCCGGGCTGTCGAGAAGGGGTGGCCGGAGCCCGGGCACAGCATCCACCACTCGGTCGGCGCCTGGCCGCTGCTCCTGCACGACTCCACCACCGTCGAGCAGTACGAGCCGCTGCGCTTCCTCCGGCTGACGGTCCGCGCCTGGCCGACCGGCGAAGGCATCGTCGAGTTCGAGGCAACCGACCAGAACGGCCGTTGTCACCTCACCATGCGCGAACACACCGCGAAGGGCCCGGCGACGCTGATTCCGGACGCCATCGTCGACCCGATCCTGCACGTCCGAAACACAGAGACGCTGCGGCGCCTGGCCTTCCTGGCCGAACGCCGTAGAACCTAGCCCTAGCCCCGGTCGAGGGGGCGGAAGAAGCTGCGGTCGTACCGGAGCACGCAGTGGCTCTCGTCGCGAATCTTGTCTGCGGCAACGAAATCCGGATCCACCCCGAAGAGCGCGCGATACTCCTCGTACGCCGCCAGACTCGGGAAACTGAACAACGCGAGGGCCCGGTCACTGGAGCCCTCCGCCGGCAGGTAGTAGCCGTGATGGGTGCCCCCATGCCGCTCGACCAGCTCGATCCACCGCCGGCCGAACTCTTCGAACGCCTCGATCTTCCCCGGATCGATGACGTAGTCGACGACACACGTGATCATCTCGCTCCTCCTCGTACGCCGGTCCCTGTTTATCTCCCGCCGAGCGGGACACCGGGCGACTGTATCGGCATCGGATGGAGCTCCGTCACGACCGAAGGGAGTATTTGGTGGCACACCATGAAGCGTCGACGACGGTGGATGTTGCACCGAACCTCGTGTTCGAGTACTTGTCCGATCTCGACAACCTTCCGGCGTACATGCCGCGGCTGAGCGACGTACATCGGATCGAGCCCCGGCCGGCCGAAGCACAGGGCGCGGAGGCACGCCTCCCCAAGGAGCCAGTGCACGAGGACGTCGAGGTGACGGCGGAGGTGCCGTCCGGACGCGAGGTGCACAGTGACGCGTGGATCGAGGTCGTCGAGGAGAACCGTACCCTGCGGTGGGGCGCGCCCGGTGAGCACGACTACCACGGTGAGCTCGACGTCGATTTCGTTGCCGACGGCACCTCCCGGCTGACCGTACGCCTCGACACCGCACACGCCACCGGCCAAGACATCGACAACGCCCTGGAAAAGGCCCTCGACGGCATCAAAGCCGCCCTCGAAGGAAGCACCCGATGACGGTCAAGGACGAGCGGGACGACTGAGCTGGATAAGAAACCAAGGGCCACTACAAGTTTCCGTACGGCGATCACGCCTGAGGCTCAGGCGACGGGAGCTGTGATGGGCACGTCGCGTCGGGTGGTGTTGGTGATGCGTCACCAGTATGCTGGGTGACATGTCAACCGAAGCTGAATATGCACCCAGTCCGATGTCGTTCGTCGCGGACATGGTGGAGAAGATCGAGCAGGCCGGCACGACCACTGTCATCGACCACGGCAAAGGCGTCGTCCTCCTGACCATGCGCGGCGCCAAGTCCGGCAAGATCCGCAAGGTTCCGTTGATGCGCGTCGAGCACGACGGCGAGTACGCCGTAGTCGCATCGCTCGGCGGTGCCCCCAAACACCCCGTCTGGTACTACAACCTGAAGGCCGACCCGAAGATCCAGCTGCAGGACGGCGACGTCACCAGCGAGTTCATCGCCCGCGAACTCGACGGCGAAGAGCGTGAGCTGTGGTGGGACCGCTCCGTCGAGGCCTGGCCCGACTACGCGAACTACCAGACCAAGACCGACCGAATCCTCCCGGTCTTCGTCCTCGAGCCGGCCAAGTAACGGGTGACGCGAGCGCGATCGAGCACGTAAGTTGGGTCCTGCGGCGCTGTGGCGAGACGACTTTCCTGACTTCGAGGAGGCATCTCGATGGAGAGAACACCACCGCCGCTCGATGGTGAGCTTCGATTCGACGAGCTGACGTGCGCGGAGCATTCTGACGACTTCGGGCACATCCTGCGTCACGTCCCGGAGGCCGTCCTGCTGCCCGGGTCCGCCGACGACGTGGCCCGGGCCATCCGGTGGGCCGCGCAGCGGGGCCGCAAGTTCGCCGCGCAGGGTGCGCGCCACGCGACGTTCGGCCGCTCACTGGTCGCCGGTGGGATCGTCGCCGATATGTCCACGCTCGGGTCGATCGGGGTCGTCGAGGACGACCGGGTGGTCGTCGGTGCCGGTGCGAGGTGGAGCGACGTACTCCGGGCAACGGTGGCACAAGGAAAGACTCCACCGGTACTGACCGAGTACCTCGACCTGTCGGTCGCCGGCACGCTGATCGTCGGCGGTGTCGGCGGCACGACCTCGGCGTACGGCGTACAGAGCGACAACGTACTCGCGATGGACGTCGTGACCGGCGAAGGAACGACACTCAGCTGCTCGGCAACCGAGAACGTCGAGCTGTTCGACATGGTTCGCGCCGGGCTTGGTCAGGTGGGCGTGATCGTGACCGCGACGCTCAAGCTCGTCGCGGCGCCGGAGTCGGTACGCCGGTTCCAACTGGTCTACCCGGACCTGGCCACGCTGTTGCGCGACGAGCGTCTGCTGTCCGGCGACGAGAGGTTCGACGCGGTGCAAGGGGCGATCGCGGCGGCGCCAGGCGGTGGGATCGCCTACCGGCTGGACGTGGTCAAGTACTTCGACGGCGATCCGCCGGACGACACCGTCCTGCTCGCTGACCTGTCTGACGATCCGAACCAGCGCCAGCCCACGACGCTCGGGTACTTCGACTACGCCAACCGATTCGCCGCACTCGAAACTGCGCTGCGGGCGAACGGACAATGGTTCTTCCCGCACCCGTGGCTGATGACCTTCGTCGGCGACTCCCGGATCGAATCCGTCGTCACCGCCGAACTGCAGTCGATGAACCCGGCAACCGATCTCGGCCCGTTCGGTCAGCTCACGATCTCCCCCATCCGCAGGTCGGCGATCTCCAGTCCGCTGCTACGGATACCGTCCGACGACCTCTGCTACGCGTTCAACTTCGTTCGGATGCCGGCGACCAGCGACGCCGAGGAAGTGCAGCGGCTCGTTGCTGCCAACAGGACGGCGTACGGACGGATCAAGGCTGCGGGCGGCACGCTGTACCCGGTCAGCGCATTCCCACTCTCCCAGCACGAGTGGCGCGACCACTTCGGCCCGGCCTTTGATCAACTTGACGCCGCGAAACGCCAGTACGACCCCTACGCCATCCTCAACCCCGGCTACGACCTCTTCGAGCAGCTGAGGCCGCAGCCAGCGGTGGGCTAGCGGTTGTAGATGGACAGTTCGTAGACGATCGGGGCGTTGTCCTTGCCGGCTTGGTAGAGGAGGCGGGCTTTGGTTCCGGTGACGTCGGGGAAGGTGAGGGTGGTGGTTTCGCCTTGTTGGCCGAAGCCGCCGGTGCCGGTGTAGGCGGGTTGCCAGCTGGTGCCGTCCCAGTACTCGATGCGATAAGCGGTGGTGCGGTTGCCGTATTCGGACACGGCGACCGTGTTGAAGGTCGTGGGCTGACCGAAGTCGACGGCTAGCCACTCGCCGGACCAGCAGCCGTTGCAGGCTTGCCAGTTGGTGTCGGGCTTGTCGTCGAAGGCGTTGGCCGCGACCTGCTGGCTGTCCCAGGTCGAGCTGGCCGAGTACGTTCCGCCGACGGTGAGGTCGGGGGCGTCGGTGCGGGGGTGGCGATACAGCCCGAGTTCGGTGATCGCGATCGGTGCGGCCGGATTCTGTGTGATCACGAGGCGGACCTTCGTGGTGGAGACGCGCGGGAACGTCACCACGGTCCCCTGACCGACCGGACCGATCCGGTCCGAGCCGGAGGCCGCTGTCCGCCACGCCGAGCCGTCCCAGTAGTCCACGCGGTACGCCGACGCCCGGCCGGACCCCGTCATGATCACAGTGTCCAGCCCGCGACTGCTCGGAAAACTGCTCTCCAACCAGGCCTCACCACCCTGCGGACGCCAGCTGGTACTTCGGTTGCGGTCAGCAACATTCGCCGCCGTACCCGAGCTAGCGGCAACGGTCCCGCCAAGGTCCTCCAACTGCTGGTGGAAGGTCACCGCGAGAGGTGTGCTGGTCTGGTGTGATCGAGTCGCGACGGCGCGCAGCCGCACATCCATCGGATCGGCGATCTGCACCGGCCCGTTCACGACCGCGCTCGAGGAAGTCGGCGTACTGCCGTCCGTCGTGTAGTGGATATCGGCCCGCGCAGTCGACGAAGTGAGGGTGACCGACTGAGCCCCGGCGTACGAACCACCCGGCGGATCGGCGACCGGTTGGCGCGGTGCGTTCCCGATCGGCCCGCCGCGCTTCACCGTCAGCACCCAGTCCTCGGCGCTCGGACGCTCGGGCAGCATCAAGTTCCCACCAGGCGCCTCCAGCCTGCCGACCGGCGTACGGCGACCGGTCCGCGGGTTGAACCACTCTCCGGAGTAGTAGCGATCCGGATCCAGCTTCCGGATGGTCCCCGTCGTCTTCCCAGCACCGGTGAAGAGCGCGACGTACGACGAATTCCCGTCGCTGGCGAGCAGGTTGTCACCACCGGAACCGAAGTCCGACCACGCGGGGTCGCCGAAGCGAGGCGTCAACTTCCACCAATCCATGCCGCGGAAGAACCGAGCGCCCAAGGTCAACTGATTCGCCGTCTCGCGGTTCGCCCCGGTGAACCACCACTGATACCTAGCCGGCAGCTCGTAGTCGGTGCCCGCGTCGAGCGGCTCGCCAGGCGCGGAGTACACGTCGTTCCACAGCCCCGACACGCCATACCCATACCCGCGAAGCCCCAGCAGATAAGCCTTGTAAAGCGCACTCAACGCATGCCGGCCGTCCGTCCAGAAGTCCTCGTACGGCGTCTCATACGCCAGGCTCGGTTTACCGGAAGCCCAATAGTCGGCGGCCAATCCCAGGTTCCAACCGTCTGTGTACTGCAACTGCGCCGCGAACCCGTCATGCCACGGCTCACCCGCGAACCGCGAGTTCTTGACGGCGGTCTGATCCGTGTTCTCCTGATGCGGCATCAACGGCTGGTCGTACGAATCGGCCGCGTCGAGCGCCTCGATCGCTGCCGTCCACGGCGCCATCGCATCGCCGGCGTAGACGCCGTAGAAGTCGTTGTCGATCTCCTGCGCAACCGTCCAGATCACCGGATACGCGCCGTACCGGGCGTCCCAGTACCGCGCGACGGAGGCCATGTAGGCAGGCGTCATCACCGCCGGGAAGTCGTGCGCCTGGGCGACCCACGAGACCATCGCGTTCGCGTGCACGAGTCCGGCGTCCGCGATGTAGCCGAACTTCTTGTCCATCTCCGCGAATCCGGCCAGGTCGTCACTCGACAGCCCGTTGGTGAGATCCGCCTTGGGCTCCTCGTCCGGCCGCTCATGGACTCCCCCGTGCGGCTGCCAGATCGGTTCGGACTGGTAGACGGTGAAGCCCTGGTCGACCCGCTTGTCCACGACGTACTTGAACTGCGACTCGACCCCCGGCGCGTTCGAGCTGTCGAACCGCTCGTGCGGCAGGATCCAGTGCGTGTCGCCAAGGTAGAAGAACGGCGTACCGTCCGCGTGCTCGAGGTAGTGACCGTCGGCGCTCGGCCGAAGAAACCCGTGCTGGTAGATGTCGAGGTTCCCGCGATACGGCACGGCACGGACGGACGCGGTCACCCCGTTGAGCCCGGCATCGGCGGCGTTGGTCGCCGACGTCCGCATCGTCCACGCACCGACGGCCGGCGGCGCAAAGCGGACCTTCCAGGTCGACCCGCCGTCCCAGAAGGCCGGTCGCGTGATCACCTGCCCACGCGGCCCGCGGAACGACGCAGTCACCTGCACCTCCCCGAACGGATCGGCGTACGACGCTGTCGAGGTCAGCGCGATCTCCTGCGAGCGCCACGTCTCGACCGTGTACGACGCCGGCCGGGCGCCGGACGTTGATGCGGACGTGGACGCCGTCGCGGATCCGGGGCCGAGGGCAACAGCACCGAAGGAAAGGGTCACAAGGCAAGCTAACAGCCGGACGAGGATGCGCGAGCGCATGTCAGATCCCTTCCAGAACGTCGGAAACGGGGGCGTCGCCGTACACGATCAGCTTCACGATCTCCTCGACCGTGCTGTCGGCGCGACGCCGGATGCCGGCCACCCGGCCCAGGTGCATGACCATGATCCGGTCGGCGGTCTGCCAGACCTGCTGCAGGTTGTGGCTGATCAGGATGACCGCCTTGCCCGCGTCCCGCAGGTCGCGGACGAGCCGCAGCACGCGCTCAGATTCCTGTACGCCGAGAGCCGCGGTCGGCTCGTCCATGATCACAACATCTGCACCGCCGATCAGCACCCGCGCGATCGCGACAGCCTGCCGCTGCCCACCGGACAACAGATAGACCGGGACCCGGACAGACGGGAGCTGGATCGTAAGCCCGGACAGGATCCGCTCCGCCTCCCGATAGATCCGGCGCCGGTCGACGAACGGACCACGCCGGAACTCCCGGCCCAGAAAGAGATTCGCAGCCACGTCCCGGGTATCGACCAACGCCAGATCCTGGTAGACCGTTGCGATCCCGGCCGCGGCAGCGTCGGCCGGCTTGCCGAACGACACTTCGTTGCCCCGAACCCGCAATCGCCCCTCGGTCAGGTCGTACACCCCGGAGAGGATCTTGATCAGCGTGCTCTTCCCGGCACCGTTGTCGCCGAGGACAGCGAGCACCTCGCCAGGATGCAGGTCGAATGACACGTCCTGCAACGCCCGGACGTGTCCGAACAGTTTGCCGACGCCGTCCGCACTCAGCAACGGTGCGGTGGATGTCTCGCTCATCGGGCCCTCCGCCGTTCGCCGATCGCACCGAGGACAACGGCGAGCACGAACACCGCGCCGCGGGCGAGTTGCTGGTAATACGAACTGACCGACAGCAGCGTCAGCCCGTTGTTGAGTACGCCGATCACCAGGACCCCGGCGAGAGTGCGCTGGATCCGCCCCGACCCGCCGCCCAGTCCGATCCCACCGAGCAGGACAGCCGTGAGTACGTCGAACTCCGCGCCGTTCGCGTAGTTGGGTCCACCACTGCTGGACGTCCCGGTGGTGATGATGCCGCCGATGGCCGCGAGTACGCCGGTCGTGACGAACACTCCGGCGTACAACCACTTCGTCCGGATGCCGGCGCGGAGCGCGGCGCTCGGATTGCCGCCGACACCGTAGATGTGCCAGCCGATCGGGGTGAACGTCAGAACCACCCAGCTGAGCACGAAGACGATCACCAGGATCCACACCGTCGTCGGTACGCCGAGCGGCCGCAACTGCAGGAAATCAGGGAGGGCCAGGTTGGTCAGCGGCTTGGTCTGACCGCCCGTGCTGATCAGCGCGACGCCGCGCAGAACGATGCCCATGGCAAGCGTCGCGATGATCGAGTTGATGCCGACACCGACCACGAGCAGGCTGTTCGCCACTCCGATCCCGACACCCACGGCCAACCCGAGCAGCACCGCCGGCGGCGTACTCCACCCGAGGCTCTCTATCGCCAGTGACACGACGACACTCGTCAGCGCGATGTTCGCGCCGACCGTGAGATCGAGCTGACCGGCGATCAGCGCGATCGTCATACCCGCGGCCAGTACGCCGGTGACGGCCACGGCGGCGCCCACGTTGAGCAGGTTGCGCTGGGTCAGGAAGTACGGCGAGGCCTGGGAGAAGTAGACGACCAGCACGATCAGGGCCACGTAGATGCCGAGGTCGAGCAGCCGATCGGAAACCCGGTGGCGGCCGGCCCGGCCGGACTCCGGGGCAGGAGCCGGCCGGATCCACCGGCGTGGATCGAGGACGCCGAGCAGGCCGGTGTCTGCCGTCATTTGGTCTTGTCCTCCGGGTAGAACTGGTCGACGTTCGCCGCGGTAAGCACCCGCCCGACGGTGAACTTGTCGAACGGCTTGCCCATCGCGGTGGCGATCGCGGCCTCGACCCAGTTCCAGCCCTCGGCGTACGGCTGGTAGTCGATCGCACCCACCAGGATCCCGGCGTTGCTCTGGTCCCGCAGTGCCAGCCGGGCCGCGCTGTCGCCACCGTTGCTCACGGCAAGGATGTCGCCGTCCCGGTTGGCCGCCTTGGCCGCGTTGATCGCGCCGACGACCGGCTCGTCGCCGTACGAGACGATCAGTACGGCGTTGTCCGGGTGCGCGGTGAGGAAGTCGTTGAAGGTCGATCCGGCCGAGCTGGTCGGGTCCTGTCCTTGTGGGGTCAGCATCGTCGTGTTCGCGGCCGGGATCCCCAACGCGGACTCGGCGCGCGTGAACGCGGCCTTCACCCGGGCGTCGCACGGTCCGCAGTTGGGCGACGTCAGACCGGCCACCAGGACCTTCTTGCCCTTCCACGCCCCGCTGATCTTCGCCTTGGCGGCGTCCGCCATCGTGTCGACGGCCAGCGTCCCGACCTGCTGGTCGTCGACGCCGAAGGTCGGTACGTCCTTGAACGACCCGTCGATCATGACCAGCTTCACGTCGTCCTGCTTGGCCTGGTTGTACGTCGCGTCGTTCATCGGCTGCGATCCGACGACGTCCGGCATCTTCACGGCCAGTTGCTTGTACTGGTCCAGCTGGGTGTCGTACTTGAAGTTCAGGTCGGCCTGGTCGAGATCGACGCCGTAGAACTTGGCCGCGTCCTTCATCCCGTCCGACCAGGTGGCGAAGTACGGATAGCTGAGGCCGGGATTCAGGAACGCGAACCGGTACTTCTTCGGCAGGGTCTTGGGGACTGCGAACAGCGGTTTGACCTTGTAGGTCCCGGTGGCGGACGCGACGTCCGCCGGGGAGTAGGTGGCCGCGGACGCCGTCGTACCGGCGGAGTCCGCTTCTGGCTTGTCGCCCGCCGAGCAGCCGGTCACGACAAGCGACGCGGCGAAGGCGCAGAGGACCAACTGGGTACGTCGCGGGCGCATGAGCTCTCCTTGGAAGCTGGAGCAGGTGTTGAAATGTTTCAACACCCGGATCGTAGGGACGACCCTGATAGCCGTCAAGGCTTCACTGCAAGGGATGTCCGATCCCGGACAGCCGTCCTGGACACTTCGCGACGACCCGGCCTAGGCTGCTGTTTGAAATATTTCAAGCATTCAGGAGTGTGATCGATGGAGCGGCCGAAGGTCCTCGCCTACTACTTCCCCGGGTGGCACCGCGATCCCCGCAACGCGCGGTGGTTCGGTGCGGACTGGGACGAGTGGCGACTGCTGAGCTCCGCGACACCCCGGTTCGAAGGACACCGGCAACCGCGAGTGCCGTTGCAGGGACACTTCGACGAGTCCGCGGCCGAGGCGGCCGAGGCCCAGATCGATCTCGCCCGTGAGTACGGCGTCGACGGCTTCCTGGTCGACTACTACTGGTACGACGACGGCCCTTACCTGCAAGGCGCTCTGGACGAAGGCCTGCTGTCCGCGGCGAACAGCGACGACGTGGAGTTCGCGCTGATGTGGGCGAACCACGAGCTGCTCGACATCTTCCCGCACGGTGACGGACCACCCCGGCAGCTCAAACGAGGTGCCATCGATCGCGCGGCGTTCGAGAAGATGGGTCGTCACGTCATCGACAACTACTTCTCCCGGCCGAACTACCTCACCGTCGACGGCAAGCCGTGGTTCTCGATCTACGAGCTCGGCAATCTGATCATCGGACTCGGCGGGGTCGAGGCCGCGGTCGACGCGTTGCGCTGGTTCGACCAGGAGGCACAGCGCGCCGGCCTGCCCGGCATCCATTTCGACGCGGTCATCTGGGGCATCGGCGTACTGCCGGCGGCCATCACCGTGGAGGATCCGCGGCAGCTGATCCGCGAGCTCGGGTTCAGTACGGCGACGTCGTACGTCTGGGTGCATCACGCCGACGCGGGCAGGTTCGACTTCCCGGTCGCCGACATCGCGGCGCTGCGGGAGGCGGCGTTCGAGGAGTACGAGAAGTACGCCGCGGAGCTCGACGTACCGTTCTATCCGAACGTGACTGTGGGCTGGGATGCGTCACCGCGCACCGACCAGTCGCTGCCCTTCGATCGTGGCGGGTATCCGTGGACCCCGGTCTGGGATCCGACCCCGGAGGAGTTCCGGGACGGACTGCTGGCGGCGAAGGAGTTCCTCGAGCGGCATCGGCCGCCGCACCCGATCGTCACCATCAACGCGTGGAACGAGTGGACCGAGGGATCGTCGCTGCTGCCCGACACCCATCACCGGTACGGGTTCCTGGAGGCGATCCGGGACGTCTTCGGTCGCTAGTGCGCACTAGGATGAGCGTTGCAGAGGGCCGACGTTCGGGGTGGTAGTGGCGAAGAATGTGACGATCAAGGACGTGGCCGCGCTGGCCGGCGTCTCGCTCGGCACTGTGTCGAACTACATCAACGGCACCAGGACGGTCGCCGCGGACACCCGGGCCCGGATCGAGCGGGCGATCGAGGTCACCCGCTTCGTACCGAACCGCGCCGTGCGGACCCTGCGCGGGAATCGCACCCACACCGTCGGGCTACTGGTGCCGGACGCGGGCAACCCGTTCTTCACCGAGATCGCCCGGGGTGTCGAGGACCTGGCCCGCGGCCGCGGCGACGTCCTCGTCTACTGCGACACCGCGGGCGACTCCGAGCGGCAGGCGCTGTACATCCGCAGCCTCGCCGAGATGCGCGTGGGCGGCCTGATCATCTCCGCGACCGCCTCGATGCCACCGGATCTCGGCGATCTCGAAGCCGTCGGTACGCCGATCGTCGTGGTCGGCGGCGAGGGGATGGCGATGAGTACGTCGCGGGTCACGTTCGACCAGCGACTCGGCGGCATGCTCGCGATGAAGCACGTCCTCGAACTCGGTCATCGGCAGGTCCTGTTCGCCGGTGGACCGGGCGGTGAGCTCGTGATCCAGGCACGCTACGAAGGTGCGCTGGCCGCCATCGATGCGCTGGGCAACGACCGTGCGGTGCTGCACCGGGTCGACGCCGCCGGCCGCAGTGTGCGGGAGCGCAGTAAGCTGGCCGACGAGATCATGGCGATGCGGCCTCGACCGACCGCCGTCCTGTGTGGAAACGACCTGATCGCGATCGCGATCGTCAACACGCTCGTGCGGACCGGCCGGGCGGTTCCCGGCGACCTCGCGATCGTCGGGTACGACGACATCACCGACGCGCAGCTGGCCGTCGTACCGCTGACGACCGTACGGCAACCGGCGTACCAGATCGGGGCTTCGGCCGCGGAGCTGCTCTTCGAGCGGGCCGACGACCCGGCCGGTCCGCATCGCGAGATCAGCTTCGCGCCGGAGCTGATCGTCCGCGACTCGTCGGGTCAGTCGGTGTAGCAGGCGGCGACGGCCAACTCGTCCACGAAGTCGTTCATCTCGTGGCCGGAGTGGCCCTTCACCCATTGGAAGGCGACGTCGCCGCGGTCGGTCACCAGTTCCACCAACGGCTCCCAGAGATCCCGGTTGGCCACCGGCTTCTTGGCCGAGGTGAGCCAGCCGCGCTCGAGCCACCCCGCGTGCCAACGGTCGCGGAAACAGTTGACGACGTACGTCGAATCCGACACGACCAGCAGTGGACCGTCGTTGGCCCGAACGGCCTCGAGCGCGGCCCGGATCTCCATCCGCTGATTCGTGGACGGCGCCTCATGACCGGAGTCGAACACGGTCTTCGACAGCGCCCAGGCCCAACCACCAGGTCCAGGATTGCCGGAACACGCGCCGTCGGTGAACACCGACCGAGCACCAACAGGAACAGTCATGTCAGCCGGCCGAGGCCGGCGAATACGAGTCAAAGCCATCAGACCCAAACCCTACCGCGCCACTCTTTCCCACCCGACGGCACCTTCAGGTGGAGGCTAGTAAGGCCGACTCGACCTACAGCTTTGCCGGTGTGCTGTTCGAGCTCTATCGGGACAGACCGTCAACGCCACACCCAGCCGCGCGCACGGCACTACCTCACGTGACGTAGGGGATTGTTTGGGGGCCTTCGGGGAGGATGCAAAGGCGGGCATCGGGGCCGGCTGCGGCGAGTGAGTCGGCGACGGTGGCTGAGATGTCGGCTGTTTGTTCCAGGTGCACCGCGGCCAGCTCGGCGTCGGTGAGGGTCGCGGTGTGCATGACGACCCGGCTGGTCGATTGGATGCGGGCCTGAATCTGCACCTGCCACTGGTCAGGGGTGGTTTCAACGCGCCGGCTGATCTGATCGAGGAGCGTCTGCGGAGATCCCGAGCTCAGGACCGACCGATACGACCCGTGATCGGGGAAACCGTCACGACACTCGGCCGCGCAGATGATCGTGCCACCGGGGCGAATGATCTGATGCGCGGCCGACATCCCCTTGACCGACTGGTAAAGGTTCTGATCGAGCGGGTATCCCGAGTTCGTCGTGACCACCACGTCGAACGGACTCGCCACCGGACGCATGGCGATCTCCTTGGCCGCAGCGCAGGCGGCGGCATGCATCGGCAGGAGGTCACCCCCGAACGCGGCGACGATGTCCTTGTCCCGATTGAGTACGACGTCCAGAGCGAACGTCACGCCGGTCGCTTCCGCGATCACCCGGACATCATCATGCACCGGGTTTCCGTGCGTCACTCCCCACGTCGCCTTGGGACTGCCGATCCTGGCCGCGTCGTGCAGAACCAGGACGGTGTCGAGGCCGGCCAACCCTGGGGCAACGAGCTTCGGTCCGCCGGAGAATCCAGCGAAGAAGTGCGGTTCGACGAACCCGGTGGTGATCCGGATATCCGCATCCACCCATTGGCGGTTCAGCCAGACCGGTACGCCGTCACCATGGACACCGAGCCAGGCCAGCTGATCCCGATCGCGTCCGTCGTGGTTGACGATCCGCACCGTGTCGACGACCTCGTCACCGAACATCTCACGCAACTCCGCGTCGCTGTTGCCGCGATGAGTACCGGTCGCGACCAGCACCACGACATCAGCGAGGTCGATCACGCCGTCGAGTTCCGCGAGTACGGCCGGAATCATCAGCTCCCTCGGCTGCGGCCGGGTGCCGTCGCAAGCAGAGATCGCCACCGTCTGGCCGCGTCGAACGCGATCGCGCAACGGTGGCCCGGCAACAGGCTCACGAAGCGCCCGCCGCAGCACCCCAACGTGATCGGCAACCGCCTGATGGCGAACCGGCTCGACCACAGTCGTCCGCGCGGAGTCCACCTCGATAGCCAGTCCAGAATCCCCGTACGCCAACCGCACTCTCACTCGATCCAGCTCCCTGACGAGTCGTGACGACGTCGGCAGGTCGCGGACGTCTCTCCGCCGACCGCGACGTGACCGACGATAAGATCATACGTATGGCGAATGACTCGAGTCAGGCAACGCGTCTGATCCCACGACGTCTCCCCGCGGGCCGCTTGGGCGTCGCAGTCGTTGCCGAACTCGTCGACCTCATCGTCACCGGTCGGCTGGCGGAGGGCGACCTGCTGCCTCCGGAGGGACCGCTGAGCGAGCACTTCGGCGTGAGCCGCACCGTGTTGCGTGAGTCGGTGAAGCGGCTCGAGGAGAAGGGTCTGGTGACCGTCTCGCAGGGCCGCGGTACGCAAGTGCGGGCGCCGGGTTACTGGAACATGCTGGACCCGGTGGTGCTGTCGGCCCTGATCGACAACGACGAGAGTCTCGGCGTACTCGATGAGCTGACGGTCGTGCGGGCGAGCCTCGAGGCGGCGATGGCAGGAGCGGTGGCCGGATCTCACAGCGCGGAGGAGCTCCGGCGCCTGGAGAACGCGTTGACCACCATGCGAGAGAGCGAGTCGGAGACAGACTCGTTCCGGCAGGCGGATGTGGTCTTCCACTACGCAGTCATGGAGATCTCCGGCAACCGGCTGGCGGAGAACATCGCCAAGCAGGTCTACAAACGCGCCGTGGAATCCAGCCGCTATCAAGGCATCAACCCGCCGGACGCAGTCGCGATGACGCTCGCCGAACACGAGGCGATCGTCAAGGCCATCGCGCGCAACGACGTCAACGCCGCGGAGAAGTCGATGCATGACCACATCCGCGGATCATGGGAACGTCGCCGGCTGGTCGACCCCGCTCCCCGACCACGCAAGCGAGCGCCGCGTCGTAAGAAGAAGTAGACCTAGGCCGGCCTCAGCGGTGCGGTGGGATCGTCGATCACGTCCGGTTCGGCCACGAGTCGCAGCGCGGCGCGCCCGGGCCGGACGTGGGGTCCGGTCGATGCCGAGGCAGGCGCCACGGAGTCGAGTGGTGACAGCTGGGACTCGTCCAGCAGGATGCCGATACCTGGTCGGTCGCCCAGAATGATCCCTCCGTCGTCGAACTGCTGGTCGACATCGAGGCCGACCGGGAAATGAAGATCCTGGACCTCGTAGGTCAGGAGGTTCGGCACCGCGGCGGCCGCGTGCGCGATCGGGTTCGCGTTGTACGCAACGGGGCTCACCGGCAGGTCGTGCCCGTGCGCCAGGATCGCCACCCGCAGGAAATGGGTGATCCCCCACACGTTGCCCACCTGGACGATGTCGAGAGCGTTGGCGTCGAGCAGCGGACGGTACTGCTCGAGCCCGGTCAGGTTCTCGCCGCTCGCGATCGCCGCACGAACCTTCCCGCGTAATGCGGCCATCCCGGCGGCATCCCACCGACGCAACGGCTCCTCCACCCAGGTCAGGTCCATCCGCTCCTCGATGGCCGCCACGTATCGGGCGGCCTGGGCCTGGTTCCACGACTCGTTGGCGTCGAACATGAGCGCGGGCCGGCGCGCGTTGCGGCTGAGCACCTCGCGCATGATCTCCAGTCGAGGCAGGTCACGGTCGAGGTCGCGGCCGCCCTTGAGCTTGCCCGCCTTGAACCCGCGATCCGCGAACCGCCCGTAGAGCTCGGCGAGTTCCTCGTCGGCCAGGCCGAACTCGAGGCCCGACGCGTAGGCAGGGACGAAGCGTTCGCGCGCCCCGAGGGTCCGCCACAGCGGCTCGCCGGCCGCCTTGGCCTTGATGTCCCACAGGGCCATGTCGATGGCCCCGATCGTGCCGAACGTGGAGCCGGCATGGCCTGCTTTGAACACCCGGTCGAGCATCCGGTCGTACAGGGCCACGACTGACCGCGGATCCTCACCGTCGATGGCGGGAAAGACGCGCTCCACTTCACCGTGCGCGCCGAGGCCCACCCCTTCGATGCCGATGTCCGTCTCGATGACGAGGATCGGCACCGGCGTGGTCTCGCCGCTCAGCACGCCATTGACGTCCCCGATGCGCCTCCCCCAGTCGTGGACAGTGCTCAGACTGCGATACCCAGTGATCTTCATCTGTCGCTCTCCTCAGCGCCGGGGCCCGGCAAACATAATACGTATGTTGCCAGCCGTTGCCGCAAACATCATACGTATGCTAAGTCTGTGGTTCTGGTCGTCCGTCGTTCCCGGTACAGAGGAGTGGGACATGGCAGCAGCGAACCCGTTTTCATCGGATGGCATCTCGAGGCGGCGATTCGTCGGCGGCGCCGTCGGCGTGGGGCTGTCGGCAGCATCGGCCGGGCCGTTGTCCGCCGTGACAGCGCAAGCGGACCCGGCCCTACCGGCGACAACGAAGGGACATGCTCGGGTAAGGCCCGTCTTCGACCCTGACTACAGCAAGCTGATCGGCCGGTCAGATCTCCGGTACACGGGAAGGATCACGACCGGAACGCAAGGGATGTCGGTAGCCAACGGACGCTTCGGCGGGCCGGTCTGGCAGAGCAACAGCACGACCCTCGTGATGCAGCTGAACCACACCGACATGTTCATGTTCAACGATGCGTCCGCGGCGTCGAAGGACCACCAGAATTCGGGCGGCGGCGCCGTCGGGCGCATCCATGTCGGGTTCGGATCGGACACCGTCTTCGACAGTACGACGAAGCAGCATCTCTCGCTGTACGACGGCAAACTGAGCGTCAACGGCACCGGAGTCGACATCGACGTCATCGCCGCTATGGACTCGGATGCCATCGCGATCAAAGTAGCCGACAATCGCGCCACGCCTCAGCCGATCACCGTCGACCTGGCCATGCTGCGCACCGCGAACCAGATCTGGGGAGCGCATACGGCGATGTCCACCCTCACCACGGTCGCCGGTAAAGGGCGTCCCGGGTCCCGGAACGAAACCGTGGTGCTGGAGCAGGTCATCCAGGAGAAGTGCGACACCGGCCTGGCGGTCAACGACTTCCATGTCAACACCGCCGTTGCGGCGACCGTGCAAGGCAGAGAGATCTCGGAGGTCACCAGCAACGCGATCGGCGGCCGGACCACGCTCAGACTGAATCTGCCCGCGCGAAAAGGCTCCTTCACCGTCATCATCGGCGGGGACTCCATCATGCGTACGGCAGGGCGGTCGGCAAAGGCCACCGCCGTTGCGAACGCCACGAAATCTCCTGACTACGCCCGCATCTACGCCAAGACGCAGGCGTGGTGGAGCGACTTCTGGCAGCGGTCGTACGTGTACTTCCCTTCGCAGTTCAACTTCGAACAGCGGCGCAACTACTACATGTATCTGGCCGCCATATCGAACCGAGGCTCCTATCCCTCGAAGTACAACGGCGGCATCTGGATCGGCGAGGAGGACCGGCGCGACTGGGGCAGCTTCTACTGGAACTGGAACCAGGACTGCTTGTATCAGCCACTGATGGCTGCCAACCACCTGGACCTGATGGAGCCGTTGTTCACGATGCGGCAGGCCGGCTACGCACAGTACGAGACTGCAGCCCGGCAGATGTGGGGCAGCGAGGGCATCTTCATCGGCGAGACGAACGGCGTCCTGGGCTGGGAAACGCTGCCGGACGGCATCGCCGAAGCCATGCAGCAGTACTACACATTCAAGACCGGAACACGGACGCAGGACTTTACCGACTTCACCATGCGGAGAAACAGATTCCTCCCGCCATGGAACTGGAACGTGTTCGGCACCAGCAACAACCAGGCCAGCTACGTCACGCACACCATGATGGCCACCCAGGAGACCGCCGAGCACTACTGGAGCGTCTACTGCTACACGAAGGACATCCACTGGCTGCGGAAGGTCGCCTATCCCTTCATCAAGGGCGCTGCCGAGCTCTACCGGTCGTACGACGGTCTACGGAAAGAGGACGACGGGAAGTACCACTTCTACAACACGAACCTGCACGAGCATATCTGGGCCGGCAAAGATGTCATCGACGACCTGTCGATGGCCAGAGGCATCTTCGCCACGGTGGTCAAGGCCTCGGAGTTGCTGGGTGTCGACAAAGCGAAACGTCCGGCCTGGAAAGAGATCCGCGACAATCTCGCGGACTATCCGTTGCGCACCGATCCGGGCGCGCTGTGGGCAGCGAGCACAAATCCCGCCCTCGCTACACAGCTCGCGACCGACGAGCCCGCGTGGGCACAGGGCTTGCAGCCGGCCTACTTCATCAGGGACCTGCATGGAACGGAAAGCCCGATCTTCAAGATGCTCGAGAAGTTCGACGTACTGAATCTGGAAACGAGAGACCAGGGTCTCGACGGCGGTGACTGGGAGATCGCGCTCAACACCTACCTCCATTCGCCTGGCTACCTGAACCAGGTGAAAGGTCAGGTCGTCGACAGAAACGGTTCCAGCCGCTTCCATGTGGACGCCGCCAAGCTCGGGCGAGCGGATGACATGGAGAAGATTCTCACCACGCAGTACGGCGTGTTCAGCACGTACGGCGAGTTCCCGAACCTGCTGTTCAACCAACTGGACTACTACTCGGCCGAGGGCTACGGCACGTTTGCGGCAGCACTACAGGAAGCGGTTCATCAGAGCCTCAGTCCGACCCCCGCCGGGGACCCGGTGATCCGTGTGTTCCCGGCGTGGCCCGCTTCCTGGGACGCCAGGTACAAGCTGCTTGCCAAGGACGGTTTCCTGGTCTCCTCCTCGATGAAGTCAGGCGACGTCCAGTACATCGAGATCGAATCGCAGCTTGGTGAGGTGGCCCGTGTGAGGAACCCGTGGGAGGCCGATGTGGTGCTGTACCGCAACGGCCGCAAGGCAGAAACACTGGTCTCGGCAAAGAACGGCTTGCTGAAGTTCAAGACCGACAAGGGCGAGAACGTCGTCCTGGTGCGGCCGGGTACAACGCCCGACCTCTACAGGACATCCGAACTGAACCGGTGATCTCCGGTCCACCGGAACAGAACGGCCAGTGTCCGAGGATGTGTCAACGCCGAGGCTGCGAAGACAGCGGGCGTTCAGCAACCATCGGTCTCTGGCCGGCCCCTCCGACAGCGCTGTCCGGCCGCCTGAGGCGCGGATCGTGCGGAGCACGTCAGCGGGTGCGGAGGTCCAGGGCCAGGCAGTTGGCGGTGTCGAGTGGAGGGGTTTCGGGAAGGCGTGCCACCAGGATTCCTTCGGCCTGCTCGAAGGGGATCGGGCCGTGGCCGAGCAGCCGGACGCCGGTCACTGTCTCGTGGTCCGCGAGGCTGCGGATCACCGCGCGTCCGTCGTCGGGCCAGGCGAGCTGGAACGCGTAGACGGTGTCGTCCCGGCGGGTGAAGCGGTAGTCGGAACTGGTCCAGCTGACCCGGTCTTCGGTGAAACCCTTGATCACAACGGTCGAAGGGCCCTCGCCGAACACCCGGAACGGCCTCGTGCCGTAGATGCCTTCCCCGCAGACCTTCGTCCAGGCGCCGAGGTCGTCGAGGAGTTGCGAGCATTCGAGGTCGATCGTGCCATCGGGCTGTTGCGGCACGTTGAGCAGGAGGTTCCCGTTCTTCGACACGATGTCGACGAGCAGCTCGATCACGTGGCCGGCGGTCTTGTAGACATCGCGGACGTTGTAGAACCAGTCGCCGACCGAGGTGTCGGTCTGCCAGGTCGACGGGTGGATACCGGGAGTCTGGCTGCGTTCGATGTCCATCACGCCGACCACACTCACCTCGGGCCGGCGATCCTTCTGCTGGTAGACCGCACGGTTGGTCCCGTGGATCCCCGCGCTGGTGTTGTAGAGATGTGCGACCGCGCGAAGCCCGGGCTCGTAGCCGATCTCGCCGAACGGCAACGGGCCGTCGGAGTACAGCAGATCCGGCTGGTACCGATCGATCATCTCGGTCACCGCCTCGAGCCAGTGCCGGTGCCACTCGGCATCGTCGCTGTACCAAGGGTCCTGGACCTCGACGTCGTCCGCGGGAAGGTACCGGCTGTTGTCGAGGTAGAAATCACGGTACGCCGGATCGGTTCCGTCGTACGGCACACCGGCGAATCGCCCGTGCTTGTCGCTGCCCTTGTTGACCGCTGTCCATCCGAGCGTCGCGCCGAGGTGCTCGGTGATGCCGAAGGGCAGTCCCCGTTCATCGGCGGCGGCCTTCCAGAGCGCAAGGATGTCCTTGCCCGGACCGACCTTCACCGAGTTCCAGGGGTGGATGGCCGACTCGTAGTTGAAGAAGTTGTCGTGGTGCACGGCCTGCGCCACGAAGTACCGGGCGCCGGCCGCGACGAAGCGATCCATCAGCTCGTGCGGATCGAACCGCTCCGCCTTCCACAGTTTGACGATGTCCTTGTACCCGAACTCCGACGGGTGGCCGTACGTCCGGAGGTGATAGCGGTACTGGTCGCTCCCCTCCCGATACATGTGGCGCGCGTACCAGTCGCCGTACCTCGGCACCGACTGTGGTCCCCAGTGCGACCAGATACCGAGTTTCGCGTCCCGGAACCAGTCCGGGCATTCGAACGTGGCCAGGGATTCGAAGGTTGCATCGAACGGCACTGATCGCTCCTCGTCGTGATCTGGGTGGACCGGCCGGCGTGGTCCGGCCGGTCCAGGGCGGACCTACTTGGTGGGTACCTTGTCGTAGGCCGTTTGTTGGATCTCCAGGTAGCGCTTCAGGCCGAGGCCGTCGAGACCCTTGATGTAGGAGTCCCAGTCGGTGTCGAGGTTCTTCGAGCCGGTGACGAACTGGAGTGCGTTCTGCTGCACGTAGCTGTCGATGTTGGTCTGCAGCGTGGCGACCTCGTTGGCCAGCGTCGGGTCGATCCACACCTTCCAGTACGGGTAGATCTTGGCCTTGTCCTCGTGACCGGCGTACAGCTTGGTCGCCTCGAACAGCCGGCGTTCATAGCCTGCCTGCGAGTACAGGTCGGTGCTGATCGCTTCGGAGTTCCGGAAGGTCGCGGTGTTGTTGTACTGCGCCAGCGCACCCCAGCCGGAGTTCGGTGGCTTGGCTCCGGCCTTCTGCGGGATCTGCTTGAAGATCGGCTTGAGCGACTTCTCGAGGGCGACGTCTCCGGCAGCCGGTTTGGTCCAGGTCTTGCCCTCGGTGCCGAACTGGCCGTTGATCTGGCCCTCGTCGGTGAAGATGTAGTCGAGCAGCTTGATCGCCTGGATCTGCTCCTCCTGCGTCGCCTTGCTGGTCAGCACGAAGGTCGCCCCGGGCGCGCTCGGGAAGTTGTAGCCGGTGAAGTTCGCACCCTCCGGTCCGGTCAGCGGCGGTACGGCGTCGTACTGCTTGTCCCGTCCGTCCGGCGAACCGGTCGTGACGAAGATGCCCGGGTGCAGCACGGTGGCCGAGCCCAGGACCACCGAGCCGGCGTGGTTACCCTGCTGCGAGAGCGCGTCGGGGTTCTGGGTGAAGGCGCCCTTGTCGATCAGGCCTTCCTTGTACAGCGAGTTCAGGTACTTCAGGCCTTCGCGCCAGCCGTCCTTGTTCGCCTGGATGTCGACCTTGCCGTCGTTGAGCACCAGGGTCGAGTTGTTGTTGCCACTGGTGCCCTGCGGGTCGTAGATGAACGCGTTCATGAAGTACGGGATCAGTACGTCGCGGACGTCGGCGCTGAGCGGGATCTCATCCGCCTTGCCGTTGCCGTTGGGGTCCTGGGTCTTGAAGGCCTGCAGGACCTTGCGCATGTCCTCGGTGGTCTTCGGCTGCTCCAGGCCGAGCTTCTTCAACCAGGCCGAGTTCATCCACAACTTGTCCTGGTACGAGCAGTGGAAGCAGTCCACCCACTGCGGCATCCCGTAGATCTTGCCGTCCGGCGCGGTCGCCATCTCCTTGTACCCCGGCGAGGCGTCCAGGGCCTTCTTGATGTTCGGCGCGTACTGGTCGATCAGCTGGTTCAGCGGTACGACGACACCTTGGGACGACAGCTTCAGCAGGTCGGCCTGGTTGAACTGGTCGACCCAGGGGATCAGCAGGTACAGGTCAGGGTAGTCACCGCTGGCCAGCGAGATCTGCCGCTTCTCCTTGGCCGGGCCACCGTCGAACGTCGTGTTCTGCCACTTGATGGTGAGGTTGAACTTCTCCTTCACCGCCTTCGTGAAGTCGTTCGTGGCCAGGTTCCAGTCGGCCGACTGCGGTGCGAAGACGTCGAGTGTGATCGCGGGATTGCCGGTAACGGTGGGCAGCGGCTTACTCTGCTCGTCGTCCGAGCTGCCACCGGAACAGGCCGCAAGCGCGAGTGCCAAAAGACTCATGCCGACGATCGCGGCACGCCTCTTCCTTCTGAACTGTACAGACATAGGTCCCTCACAGGGTCGAGGTGATGCGGAGGATCAGCCCTTGACGGCGCCGATCATGATTCCCTTGGTGAAGTAGCGCGCGACGAACGGATAGATGAGCAGTACCGGAACGCTGGCCACCACGATCAGCGAGTACTTGAGCAGATCGGCCAACTGCTGGCGCTGGATGACCACGGAGGCGTCGACTGCGCCACCGCCGGTCGTGTTGAGGATCAAGATGTTGCGCAGGACCAGCTGCAGCGGGAACAGATCCGGGTTCTTCAGATAGATCAGCGCGTCGAAGTACGAGTTCCACTGCATGATCGCGTACATCAACGCGACCACCGCGATCATCGGCTTGGCCAGCGGGATCACCACCGACCAGAGGAATCGCAGGTCGCCGCAACCGTCGAGCTCGGCGGCCTCGACGAGTTCTTCCGGGATCGCCGTACGGAAGTAGGTACGGGCGATGATGACCTGCCAGACCCCGATCGCCTGCGGGATGATCAACGCCCAACGGGTGTCGAGCAGGCCGGCCGACTGGACCACCAGGTACGTCGGGATCAGGCCGCCGGTGAACAGCATCGTGAACAGGATTGCCGTCATCACGACGTTCCGGCCGACCAGCGTCCGCCTCGACATCGGATAGGCGATCGCGATCGTCATCGTGACACTGACGATCGTCCCCACCACCGTGTAGAACAACGAGTTCAGGTACCCCTGGACGATCTGCGGGTTCTGGAACACCGCGTGGTACCCACGCAACGAGAAGTCCACCGGCCAGAACAGCACCCGGCCGGCCGACACCGCTTCGGGACTGCTGAACGAGCTCGCCACGATGTACAGCAGGGGCAGCAGCACGACCGCGAAGAACACCGCCAGCAGCAGGTACACGCAGAACAGGAAGATCCGGTCGGTGCGCGGCTCACGGATCCGGCGGGCCCGGGCCGCACGGCGCTCGACCCTCTTGTTCGGCGCCGTTCTCGTTTCAGTCTGAACGCTCATGACCACAGTCCGTTCCCGGTGATCCGCTTGGCGATCGTGTTGACCATCAGCAACAGCACCAGGTTGATCACCGAGTTGAACAACCCGACCGCCGTCGCGCCGCTGAAGTCCGCATTCAGCAGACCCGTCTTGTAGACGTACGTCGCGATGATCTCCGACTGGCTCAGGTTCAGCGGGTTC
The DNA here is from genome assembly GCF_040680855.1 of Kribbella sp. NPDC051952. Taxonomy (NCBI): domain Bacteria; kingdom Bacillati; phylum Actinomycetota; class Actinomycetes; order Propionibacteriales; family Kribbellaceae; genus Kribbella; species Kribbella sp. NPDC051952. The sequence continues at coordinate 62,960 of NZ_JBFAXQ010000027.1, read as the reverse complement.
TGGAACAGGAACGCCTTCTCGAACCCGATCGCCATGATGTTGCCGACAGCAAGCACCAGGATGATCACCGCGGTCGGCATGATCCCGGGCAGATCCACGTGCCTGATCCGCTGCAGCCGGCTCGCGCCGTCGATCCGGGCCGACTCGTGCAGCGCCGGGTCGATGCCGGACAGCGCGGCCAGGTAGATCACCGCCGAGTACCCGGTGGTCTGCCAGACGTCGGACCAGACGTAGATGTGCCGGAAGTAGTCGGGATTGCCGAGGAAGTCGACCGCGGGAACGCCGAAGAATCCCAGGCCCTCGTTGACGATGCCCAGTCGCGGCGACAACACCAGGATCGTCATCGAGACGACCACGACGGTGGAGATGAAGTACGGCGCGTACGTCACCAGCTGGACGGTCTTCTTGAACAGGCCGTTGCGGATCTCGTTGAGCGCCAGCGCGAGGACGATCGCGATCGGGAAGCTGGCCGCCACGGTGTAGACCGACAGCACGAAGGTGTTCTTCACCAGGGTCCAGAACACCGGGTTGTGGAAGAACAACTCGAAGTTCTGCCAGCCCACCCACGGACTTCCCCAGATGCCCTTGATGACGTTGAAGCTCTTGAACGCCAGCACCGCGTTCGACATCGGGATGTACTTGAACACCACGAACCAGATCAGCGGCACGACCATCAGCAGGTAGAGCGTCCAGTGCCGCTGCAGGCTGCGGCGCAGACCGGTGACGGTGGTGCGTTCGCGACGACGCCGTCGCGGCCGGGTCGGCGTCTCGCCCGCCGGCGGCGGAATGCTTGTCAGGACTGCCATCAGGGTCTCCTCCTCCCGGCCCGATCAGCTCAGGCTGAGATGGTGGGCTGTGTGGGCGCTCAACTGGACTGCGATCCGTTCACCGCCGTACCGCACGATGCGTTCCTGGTCCCGGTCCGCGGTCAGCACCAGGTCGACACCGCCGGCGCTCCAGGCGATGTCGGCCGTGACGCCTCCGCGCACCCGGAGGCCGGTGACGCGACCGGCCGGCCAGTCGTCCGGACGGGCCGGCAGGATCTCGATCTCGCCGGTGTGGCTCTGCAGGAGCATCTCCGCGATCCCTGCGGTCGCGCCGAAGTTGCCGTCGATCTGGTACGGCGGATGCGCACACAGCAGGTTCGGGTACACACCCGCGCCGCTGCCGACGTAGTCCGTGCTCGTGTCGTTCGCCGGGGACAGGAACGCGTAGACCAACCGATGCGCGCCGGCCGCGTCACGCAGCCGGGCCCGCTGGTTGATCTTCCAGGCGAGCGACCATCCGGTGGCGCGGTCGCCGCGCAGGTCGAGCGTGCGAGCCGCTGCGGCCGCCAGGGCCGGAGTCCGGTCCGGCGTGATCGCGTCGCCGGGGTGCAGGCCGATCAGGTGCGAGGTGTGCCGGTGATGCGGGTCCTCCTCCGGCAGGTCCGCGGCCCACTCCTGTAGTTGCCCGCGGCTACCGATCGACGGATCCGGTATCCGCTTGCGGGCGAGTGCGAACCGCTCGACCAATGGATCGTTCAACCCGAGGACTTCGGCCGACTGTGCACAGCGGTCGAAGAGGTCCGCGATCAGTGCGAGATCCATCGTCGCGGACACGGTCACCGACGACGGCTGCCCGTCGTCGTCCAGGTAGGTGTTCTCCGGTGAGGTCGACGGCGACGTACCCAGACTGCCGTCCGGCAGCTCGACCAGCCAGTCCAGGCAGAACTCCGCGGCATCCCGCAAGGTCGGCCACACCCGTTGCAGGAAGTCCGCGTCACCGGTGAAGGCGTAGTGATCCCACAAGTGCCGGACCAGCCACGTGCCGGCCATCGGCCAGTTGGACCACCGCGGGTCGCCGTCGACCGGCAGCGTCCAGCACCACGCATCCGCGTTGTGATGCGCTGCCCAACCACTGCAGCCGTACCGCTCCTGCGCCGTACGGCGGCCTGCTGCGGCGAGGTGCTCGAGGTAATCGAGCAGTGGCTCGTGGCATTGGGACAAGTTGGTGGTCTCAGCCGGCCAGTAGTTCATCTCGGTGTTGATGTTCACCGTGTAGTTGCTGCTCCACGGCGGCCGGAGAATGTCGTTCCAGATCCCCTGCAGATTCGTCGGCAGCCCGCCGGGACGCGAACTCGCGATCATCAGATAGCGGCCGTAGTTGTAGATGAGCGCGGCCAACGCCGGATCGTCCTGATCAACCGCCTGCAGCAACCGTTCGTCGGTCGGCAGATCCGCCGCACCGGTACCGGCGAGCTCGAGGGACGAGCGGCGGAACAGCTCCTGATGGTCGTGCTGGTGCTCGGCCGCAAGATCGTCGTACTCGCGGTCCACAACCGCCTGGATCCGTGCGTCGGCCTGGTCGAAGCACTCTGCCGCCGACCGGGTCGGCGCAACCGAAGGACCGTCGTACCCGGTCGCGGTCCCGAGGAGCAGCAGAACCTCGGTCGCTCCGCTGACGGTGATGCTCGACTCGCCGAGCTGCACGTCACCGTCGCTTCGCGCCCGCAGTGCGATCGCCGCCGCCATGCCGCGGTCCGGACCGTCGGAGTACCTGATCGGCTCCGGCACATCGCGATGCGGCGGCGCGACATCCGCCGGCGCCTGCAACAGCAGCCCGGCCTCGCGCGGCTCCGAACGCAACTGAGACGTCAACCGCGCGATGACACTAAGAGCACCAGACGCGGTCAGACGAACAACCAATACGCCGGCCGGTGCGCTCACGAACACCTCTTGCCGGACAGACACTCCACCGATCTCGTACTCCGCCAGCGCTGTCGCGGTGTCGAGATCGAGTTGCCGGCGATACTGCGCCACGTCCGCGGTCTCCGGTGCGAAGCCGTCCACCGCGATGTCGAGGAACAGGTCCCCGAGCGGCAGGTAGGCCTGCGAGTACCCGGACTGGAAGCCACGGGCGAGCTCGTGCGCGCGGCCGAGGTCGCCACTCGCGAGCGCCGTACGCACCGCTTGCACTGCCTCGGCACCGACGGCTCCGAGCGGTTCCGACAGCAGCTCAGCTGTTGCCGGACTGCCCGACCACAGCGTCTCGTCGTTCAGTCCGATCCGGTCCGTGCCGACGCCGCCGAAGCACATCGCGCCGATCCGGCCGTTGCCGAGCGGCAAGGCCTCCAGCCAGGTGCCGGCCGGACGGTCGTAGACCAGCCGCAGCCCCAGGTCGCTCATACAGTAATCTCCCAGAAACTGAGGTATTGATCCTATGAATTCCACGGATCGTAGCGCCGGTGCGGAGTTAGGTCCATACTCAGATCCAGCAATCTGAAAAAAGATCCCATCTATTGATCTCAGGGGGTTCCATGCCTCGGATCACGTCCGTCCAGGCGGTCGACGTCCGCTTCCCGACTTCACTGACCCAGGACGGCTCGGACGCGATGAACGCCGACGGCGACTACTCGGCGGCGTACGTCGTTCTGCACACCGACGACCCCGAGCTGCGCGGTCACGGGTTCACGTTCACGATCGGACGCGGCAACGACCTGTGCGTCGCCGCGGCGGTGCAGCGGGCCGAGCCGTTGGTGGGACGTGACGTCGACGAGCTGTGCGCCGACCTCGGCGCGATCTACCGCGAACTGCAGTCCGACAGCCAGTTGCGCTGGCTCGGTCCGGACAAGGGCGTGATCCATCTGGCCCTGGCCGCGGTGATGAACGCCGTCTGGGACCTGGCCGCGCGCCGGGCCGGCCTGCCGCTGTGGCGACTGCTGTGCGAGATGTCGCCGGAGCAACTCGTCGCGGCCGCGGATCTGCGTTACCTGTCCGACGTGTTCAGCGCCGACGAGGCGATCGCGTTTCTGCGCGAGCGAGAAGATGGCCGCAAGCAACGGATCGAGGAACTGACGGCGACCGGCTATCCCTGCTACACCACGTCGGCGGGCTGGCTCGGGTACTCGGATTCCAAGCTGCGCAGGCTGTCCGAGGAAGCGGTTGCCTCCGGCTACAAACATGTGAAGCTCAAGGTCGGCGCCAACCTCGACGACGACATCAGGCGCTGCGGTATCGCCCGCGAAGCGCTCGGGCCGGACGGGAATCTGATGATCGACGCCAACCAGGTCTGGGACGTGCCGCAGGCGATCGAGTGGGTGCGCGCGCTCGCGGAGTTCGACCCGCTGTGGATCGAGGAGCCGACCAGCCCCGACGACATCCTCGGCCACGCGGCGATCCGGAAGGCGGTCGCACCGATCGGCGTCGCGACCGGCGAGCACGGGATGAACCGGGTCCTGTTCAAGCAGCTGTTCCAGGCCGACGCGATCGACTACTGCCAACTCGACGCGGCTCGATTGGGCAGCGTGAACGAGGTTCTGGCGGTGTACCTGCTGGCCGCGTGGTTCGGCGTACCGGTCTGCCCGCATGCCGGCGGGGTCGGGTTGTGCGAACTCGTCCAGCACTTGTCGATCTTCGATTACGTCGCCGTGTCGGCATCCCTCGAGGGCCGGGTCACGGAGTACGTCGAACACCTGCATGAGCACTTCGTCGACCCGTGTGTGGTCAGCGGCGGAGCGTACGTGCTGCCGACGGCGGCCGGTTACAGTGCGGAGATGCACAGCGAATCGGTGGCGGCGTACACCTTCCCGACCGGGACCTACTGGGCGTCCCGGTCCCGGCCGGACGTGGTTGCATGAGTTCACGCACCGAGATCGTGGTCGAGGGCATCCGGAAGCTGATCGTCGACGGGAAGCTCCGGCCCGGCGATCGGCTGCCGGTGGAGAAGGTGCTGGCCGAGACCCTCGGTGTGTCGCGAAACCCTTTACGCGAAGGCGTCCGGGCGCTGTCGGCGATGGGCGTACTGGAGACCCGGCAGGGTGACGGCACCTACGTCACCTCCCTCGACTCGTCGTTGCTGCTGGCCCCGATGGGGTTCGTCGCCGACCTGCACGACCACACCGGCGCGCATCATCTGCACGCCGTCCGGCGCATGCTCGAGACCGAGGCGGCCGCACTGGCGGCGCGGATGATCGAGCCGGAGCAGCTGACCGCGGCCGAGGAACGGCTACAGCGGATCGAGGCCGAACTCGGTAAGGACGAGCCCGACCACGAGGTGGTGATCGACAATGACCTCGCCTTCCACCTGACCATCGCCCAGGCCTCCGGCAACCCGGTCCTGGCCGCACTGATCGAGGCGCTCGGCGGGCGGACCACCCGCGACCGGCTGTGGCGCTCGATCAGCGAGCAGGACGCCGACCAGGCAACCCACGCCGAGCACCGCTCGATCCTGGCCGCCCTCGCGGCCCACGACTCCGAACGAGCCCGGGCCCGGATGGCGGCCCACCTTTTCGGGGTCGAGGACTACCTGCAGCACCGCCCCACCTCCTGAGCCCCGAGGATTTTCGATGACCTTCCGCTGGACTGCGCGCGACCTCGTTCTGACCTTCTCCATCGATGCAGGAGCGGTCCGTCTCGACTCTCTCCACCTGAGCTCCTCGGACCGCTCCCTGATCGCTCCGGCCGATCAACCTCTCGTCGAGGTATCGGCGCTCGGCTACGGGAACTCGCCCGCCACCCCGCGCCATGCCGGCACCGACCTCGGCAAGCGCCTGCGGTACGTCGATCACGTCATCGGCGACGACACCCTCCGCATCACCCAGGAGGACGAGCAGACCGGCCTGCGCATCACCAGCTACTTCGAGGCCACCGCGGGAGTACGTACGTGGACCGAGGCCTCGATGACCGGGACGGGCGAGCTCGAACTCGACTTCCTCTCCTCACTCGCCATCGGGCTCGGCTCGGTCGAACTCGACCTCCTCTCCGCGGACACCACCTGGATGGCCGAGAACCGCTGGTACACCCGGTCGCTCCGGGACCACGGGCTGCCCGAGATCCAGCGGGATCGGCATCATCCGGTCTCCAGGAGCCGGCTTGCGGTCACCAGTACCGGTTCATGGTCCAGTGGCGAGTACCTGCCGACCGCCGTACTGCTCGGGGCCGAGGCCGCGCTCGGCTGGCAGATCGAGCACAACGGGCCATGGCACTACGAGCTCGGCGAGAACCGGACCGGTGGCTACCTGCTTCTCAGCGGCCCGACCAGCGAAGAGCACCAGTGGACCGAGACGATCTCCGCCGAGCGGTCCTTCACGACCGTGCCCGTGTCCCTGGTCGTCGGGACCAGCAGGGACGACGTCTTCGCAGCCCTCACGAGCCAGCGTCGCTCGCTCCGCCCGCAGCGCGACGTCGAGAACCGGCTGCCCGTCATCTTCAACGACTACATGAACACGTTGATGGGCGACCCGACGACGGAGAAGCTCCTCCCCCTGATCGACGCGGCCGCGGCCGCCGGCGTGGACTACTTCTGCATCGACGCCGGCTGGTACGCCGAGGGCACTTGGTGGAACACCGTCGGCGCCTGGCAGCCGTCGACCACCCGATTCCCGACCGGACTCCGCACCGTGACCGATCGGATTCACGAGCTCGGCATGGTCCCGGGCCTGTGGCTGGAACCGGAGGTGGTCGGTGTCGAGTCTCCGCTCGCCCAGGAACTGCCTGACGACGCCTTCCTGACCAGACGCGGAATCCGCGTCACCGGACAGGGCCGGTACCTGCTCGACCTCCGCAACGAGGCCGCCCGGAAGCATCTCGACGCAACGGTCGATCGGCTCATCGGCGACTTCGGTATCGGCTTCTTCAAACTCGACAACAACACGATGACCGGCCCTGGCACGGACAAGGGTGGTACGTCGCTCGGACAGGGGCTCCTGGAGCACAACCGGGCACTGCTCTCCTGGCTGGACGCCGTACAGGATCGTCATCCGGACCTGCTGCTCGAGAACTGCGGCTCCGGTGCGATGCGCAGCGACTACGCGATGTTGTCCCGGCTGCACCTGCAGTCGACGTCGGACCAGCAGGATCCCCTCCTGTACGCACCCATCGCGGCCGCCGCGCCCGCGTCGATCCTGCCCGAACAGGCCGGGAACTGGGCCTACCCCCGTACGGGTACGTCGCGCGAGGAGTTCGTCTTCAGCCTGGTGAACGGCATCCTCGGCCGCATGTATCTGTCCGGCCACCTGAACCAGATGACCGCGGACGAGGTCGAGCTGGTGCGCTCTGCGGTGTCGGCACACCGGGGCATCCTCGACGACCTGACGACAGCGACACCGTTCTGGCCGATCGGGCTTCCGCGCTGGACCGACGACTGGATCGCGCTCGGCCTGGCGACCCCGACCAGCAGCTACCTCACTCTCTGGCACCGATCCGCGGGCCCGGCCGAACTGACCCTCCCCCTCGATCAGGCCACCGTCGAGCCCGTCTACCCGGACGCTCTCGACGGCTGGACCTTCACCCGGAGCGCTGAAGGCGCACTGACCGTGACTGTCGACGTACCCGAGCCGTCCGCCCGGGTCGTCAGACTGACGTAGTGCCCCGCGTCGGAGGTTGCGTTAGCGATAGCGGTGTCCAGGTGCGTGCATCGCGGTGGCGGAGGGGCGGCCTCGATGCTTTTCCATCGTGGCCGTTCCTCCGCTGCCGCGAGGTGCGTGCCTGGGCGCCGGTAGCGCAACGCAACCTCCGACGCGGGGCACTAGGACCTCTCACCGCTTGTCCGGCACCCTGAACAACGGGGTCCGCCGGCCGAACCAGGCGTCCAAGGCGGCATCGTCGCCGGTCACGCCGAAAGGCGCCGGCCGGCGCTCGACCATCCGCAGCAACGCCAGCAACCGCTGACAACGTTCACACATGCCGGACTCCCTCCCCAATGGTTGTATCGGGCAACAAGCCCAGAACGTTTCACCAACTCTTTGTCGAACTCGGCGTGACCGGCTCCTGACCGGGCCGGTCCCGCTGCCCGCCTATCCGGGCCGCGCGGGGCTCCGAAGGGTTGGCGGTGGGGGTTGTGATCGAGATCACAACAGGTGCGACTTGGTCGCATGTTCGGCCCGCTGGGACCGGTCAGCCGGCCGGTCCGGTCGACTTCTGTTGTCAGGAGAAGAGCATGAGTGACGCAACACGCCGGGGTTTCCTGGTGTTCGCGGGCGCGGGTACCGCGGCCGCGGTCGGCGCGGTGGCCGCGCCGAAGCTGTTCGGCGAGCAGGACGCCGGCAGCGCAGACAGTACGACGCAGCTCCAGGCGGCCGACCTGGCCGGGGCGGAGTCGTTCGTCGTCCACGTCAAGGACGTGCGCACGGGGCAGCTGGCGATTCTCGTCGGCGAGCGTGAAGTCCTCGTCACCGACCGCGAACTCGCCGCGCGCCTCGCCGGCGCCACGACCGCCTGAGCAGGGGGAAGACCCAGATGTCCTCGCACCGCGAAGCACCCGAGATCTCCAAGGACCCGGTCGCCGACAACACGGACGTATACGCGTTCGTGAGCCCGGACAAGCCGGACACGGTCACGATCATCGCCAACTTCATCCCGTTCCAGAACCCGTACGGCGGCCCGAACTTCTACGAGTTCGGCGACGACGTGCTGTACCAGATCCACATTTCCAACGGCGGCACCGGCCAGGCCGACATCAGCTACCAGTTCCGCTTCCACGCCGAGATCCGGAACAAGAAGACGTTCCTCTACAACACCGGCCCGATCGCCTCGATCAAGGACCCGAACTGGAACCGGCCGCAGTTCTACTCGGTGGCCCGGGTCGAGCGCGGGCGCTCCCGCATCCTGGCCCGGAACCTGGCGGCTCCCCCGGTCAATGTCGGAGTCCGCAGTACGCCGAACTACACCAAGCTGGCCCGGCAGGCGATCCACTCCATCGGCACCAACCGGAAGGTGTTCGCCGGTCAGCGGGCGGACGCGTTCTTCGCCGACCTGGGCAGCATCTTCGATCTCGGCACGCTGCGCCCGTTCCAGATGGCGCACCTGATCCCCTCCGCCGCGGCGATGGGAGTCAACGGCCTGCAGGGTTCGAACGTGCACACGATCGCACTCCAGGTCCCGATCACGGACCTCACGCGCGACGGGCGCCGGCCCACCAACGTGCTCGACGCGAAGTCCGTGATCGGCGTCTACGCGTCCGCGAGCCGGCAGCAGTCCCGGATGCTCGACGACGTACTCGGCATCCCGGTGTGGCACGGCCCGTTCAAGCAGGTCTCACGGCTCGGGAACCCGCTGTTCAACGAGGTCATCGTGCCGATGGCGGAGAAGGACAAGTGGAACAGCCTGCCGCCGTCGCAGGACAAGCGGTTCGCGGGGTACGTGACCAAGCCTGAGCTCGGTGGGCTGCTTCCGGTGCTCTATCCGGGGGTGTTCCCGAATCTGGCGGCGTACAAGAAGCCCCGGGCCGATCTGGCGGCGATCTTGCTGACCGGCATCCCGAAGGGCGTCGTGCCTGGGTTCCAGAACTACACCGGGCCGGTGCAGGCGGACATGCTGCGGCTGAACGTCGCCGTACCGCCGGCGAAGTCGCCGAATCCGCTCGGCCTGGTGGCTGGGGATGCGGCCGGGTTCCCGAACGGGCGCCGGGTCATCGACGACGTCGTCACGGTCGAACTGCGGGCTGTTGCGGGGCTCACGATCCCGTTGGTCGACCCGTCGTACACGCCCGATGGCGCGGCCTCGGCCATCAAGGACGGTACGTCGAACACGAACTCGCCGTTGCTCGACTGGTTCCCGTACCTCGGTACGCCGGCCGGCGGCTACCAGTCGCAGCCCGGGACACCGGCGGCATCATGAGTGGCAACAGTGCGGTCGAGAATCCGCATGCGGGTAAGGGTTCGTCCGTGCCCCTCGACATCGGCGGCGAGATCGGTGCCCTGCTGATCGAGATGCCGGCCGATCTCGAGGACCACGAGGTCGAGCTCCGCCCGGCGGGCTCGCCAGCCGTCGTCGACCACGGGCATGATCATGATCACGGGCATGGGCACGGGCATGGTCACGGGCATGGGTTGCCGCACGTTGCCGTCGTACCGCGGTCGGCTGCGGACGGGACGATCCTGCACTCGGCGCTCTTCTACGAAGTGGCTCAAGGCAACTACGAGCTGTACGTCCGTCCCGACGGACCCGTGCAGCTCACCGTCCAGGTCCACGGCGGCCAGGTCACCGAAGCAACCTGGCCCTGCTGAACCCCTAGCGGCGTGCTGGAGCGACCTGCTCCAGCACGCCGTCAGCGCGTTCTGGCGAGGTCGGCAGCGTGACGAAGTGCATCGACCACGTACGCCGGAACCTTCAGCCCCTCGCGCTGGGCCCAGAGCAGCTCACCCTCGACGCGACCGATCTGCTCGGCGTACCGATCCAACCCGTCGTCGATGATTCCCAGGCGCTCCATCACCACGCCGAAATCCCCGCGCTGTGTCTCGTCGTACGCACCGACCGGCTCGAACGAGAACCGGCGAATCGTCCTGGCCAGCCATTTCTGCCACCCGGCCAGCTCGTCCCACAGCCCCTGCGCGGCGATCTTGTAGTACGCGAAGTGACCGGGTTCCTGCCGGCGGATCGGAGCGATGATGGTCGACGCGACCGCCCGCTCACCGAGCTCCATCAGTCCGCGGTAGAGCTTGTTGTACGCCAGGATCGCGGACTGCTCGGTCGCCACCCCGGTGAGGTAGTAGAGCATCCGGCTGATGTCCTGCACCGCTCCGGATCGCCCGAGCGCCCCAAGCAGCCGCAGCCGGAAGTCGATCCTGGTCAGGTTGGGAGTTGCCGCCGGCAACCCGGCCGACGACTGCAGCTTGTCCAGGATCAGCCCGTGATGTACCTCCTGCGGAAGCCAGACATCCGCGTAGAAGTGCCGGTCAACGGGCGGCGGATCGGGGAGCAGGAGGTTCAGCTCGAGCACATTCCGCTCGACCTCCAGCTCGACCCGGGACATGTACGTCAGCACCGGACCGAAACGCTCGGCCAGGACTGCGGGCCGCACCATCGTGTAGTCGGCACTGTCCAACGGGATCGGCGGGTGCTCCGCACCCAACCGATCCACGTGATCCCACAACCGGGATCCCACCGGAGCAGCCATCACCCGAAGCTGAACGTGAAGGCGGAGATCCCCGGGCTGTACGTGAGCGTCATCGTCTTGCGCTCGGCCGCGGATCTGTCGACCAGCTGATAGGCGTTCGGCGTACCGTTGACCGTGATGGTCTTGTCCGGCTCGCCGGGGATCGAGACGGTGACGGTGCCCTGGCCGGACAGCACGTGGTAGACCTTCGAGGCGTTGAAGTTCAACCGTGCTTGGGATCCCTGGGTCGAGGTCACGTTCTGAGTGCCGACGTTCCACGTGCCGCCGAGACTGTAGGTGTCGTCGGGCTGGGACGAGTTGAGGCCGAAGGCAACGTTCTTGTTCGGCGTGAGCTTGCCGGTCCCGTTCAGGTTCGTGGAGCGCGAGTACGCCAGGTAGGTCTCCGGCGTACGACCTGCGACTCCGACATCTGCCTTGACGGATCCGTCCACGGCAGCGGGTAGTTGGACCGACGGGTTCGCGTCCTTGAGCAGCTGGCGGATCTGGTCCTCGGTCTGCGCGTAGTTGCCTTCGCCGAAGTTGATCGCCCGTACGGTGCCCTTGGCATCGATCAGGTACTTCGCCGGCCAGTACTGGTTGCGGTAGGCCGTCCACGTCGCCAGGTTGTTGTCCTGACCGACCGGGTAGCCGATGCGTTCGTTCCGTACGGCGGACTGAAGGTTCGCGGCCGACTTCTCGAACGCGAATTCGGGCGAGTGGATGCCGACGATGTCCAGCCCGAGGGACCGGTAGGCCTTGTCCCACGCGAGCAGGTGCGGAGTCGCGCGCTGGCAGTTGATGCAGGAGTACGCCCAGAAGTCGACCAGGACGACCTTGCCCTTCGAGGCCGCGATACTCGCCGGCTGCCCGCCAGGCGTGTTGAACCACTTCTGCGTACCGGTGAACTCCGGCGCCGCACCACAGGACGCCAGCTCAGCGGCACCCGGAGTGCAGTTGGCCAGCTCGGTGCTCGCACCACCGATCGCCGGGGCGAGAGCGCCCTGGACGGTCTTGTTCTCGGCGACCTTCTTCTCCAGGCCGCTGGTGTAACTGGGCAGCGACCGCTGGATGACGTCGGTGATGTTGAACGCGAGCGCGATCGCCAGCAGGATCATGACGACGCCGCCACCGATCCGGAAGCCCCGGGCGTGGTCGCGATAGGCCTTCACCCGTTGCGAGATGCGCGAACCGGCCGAGGCGAAGATGAGCAGCGGAAGCGCCGCCCCGATCGCGAACGACACCGTGAGTACGACGGTCCGCCAGCCGATGTTGCCGGTGGCACCGGCAACGGTGATCGCCGCCAGCACCGGACCCGCGCACGGCACGTAGAGCGTGCCCAGCCCGAGACCGAGGACGAAGGCGCCGTTGTTGTTCCGATTGATCTTCGGCAGCCGGTAGAACGGCTTCTCGATCCAGTGACCCAGCGCCGGGAAGATCAGCCCGAGGCCGACCAGCGTCAGGACGGTCAGACCGCCCCAGCGCAGGAAGTCGTCCGGGAGTCCGAGCGCGGACAGGATGACCGAGCCGGTCAGCGTGAACAGGCTGAAGCTCACGACGATCCCGCCGATGATCTTCAGCGGACGAAAGTCCCGGGCCGGTTTGGCGGGCTCGACCTCGGCGACCAGGACGTCGCCCTCCGACCGCCCCGCAACCTTCGCGGCGGCGGCAGGTGCGGTGGTCTTACCGGCGGTGCCGGCGAAGAAGATGATCGGCAGCATCGGCAGAACACACGGAGACACTCCGGTGATCAGCCCACCCACCAATCCGATGAAGGCCAACGTGAGCATCAAGGCACCCCGACTCTGGACGGAACAACACAACGGCTGTCATTCGTCGCCACTCTCCGCCCAGATGGGTGCCTCGACGGCCTAGCCCTGCTCGGGAACGTCGAACGTGTCGATGGTCCGGCTGTCCAGCCGCGGCACGATCACTCCCAGCAGCAACTCCTTGAAATGCGCAGTCTCCCGATGCTCAGCAAACGCCTCCCGAGACACATACCGCTCGAGCAGCACATAAGACCGCGGCTCATCAAACTGCCGATACGCCACAAACCCAAGACAACCAGGCTCATCCCGAGCAGCATCGATCAACTTCGCCAGCGCCGCGAGTACCTCGTCCTCCTTCCCAGCAGTCATCGTGTGACGTGCGATCACTTGCAGCTCGGTCATCGTTCGCTCCTTGGGTCGGCAGCCAGTATCGCAACGTCCGCGCGCCGGATCCGGCCTCGTCTCATCTGTCGCGCCACACCTCCTGACACGACTCGCGTTGCCGTTGGGTGGTTGGCGGCGCATCGTAGATAGATGGAGCTGGATCGCGCGGTGGTTGAGCTGTACGGGCTGGAGCCCGAGCGGTTCATCGCTGCACGGAATCGGCTCGTGGAGGTGTTGCGCGGTCAGGGCGACGAGCGGAGTGCGGCCGCGGTCCTGGGGCTGCGGAAGCCTACGGTTGCGGCTTGGTTGGCGAATCAGCTCGTCCGGGCTGATCCCGAGGGGATTCAGACGCTGACGGAGTTGGGTGAGCAGTTGCGTGAGTCGTACCTGTCGGCCGACAGTGCGCGGCGGCGGGAGCTGACGCGACAACGGCACGACCTGGTCGACAACCTGGTGATGATCGCGAGAAGCCAAGCCACCAGTGGCCGTCGGGTCAGTGCGCAGACCGTGGACCGGCTGGCCGAGACGCTCGACGCCGCCCTGGTCGACCCCGGCGCCATCCAGCTCCTGCGGACCGGTCAACTGACCAGCGCCCTTCGCCACGTCGGGTTCGGCGTAGTGGATGAGAACGGTGACCCGGCCAAACTCGCGCCCGTCCAGCCTCGCGTCGTACGACGTACTCAACCGAGGCACAAGGTCACACCGTCTAGGGACAACGCCCAGCAGAAGCGAGCCGGCCAGGCCGAGGACGACTACACCGAAGCCGAGGCCCAGCGAACGACGGCCGAGCAACTGCTCGACGCCCACGAACACCGTGTCGAGGATCTTGAAGCCGATCTCGCCCGGCTCAACGAGCAGGTCGAAGAGACCCGGCAGACCCTGCGCACTGCACGGAAGCAGACCCCGCGTCTGCAACAAGCCCTCAACCGAGCCACCCGCCATGCCGCAGCCACGAAGAAGCGCCGAGACCTCGAGCTCCAGCGACTGACCGCCCTAGACGTCTGACGCCCAAGGCTCCTGGCTAGTGGTCACCGGCTGACCGGTCTCCGACGACTCCTTGATGGCCATGCCGATGAGATGGTCCTGGCAAGCATCGGCCAGCGGGTAAGGCGGTGGTCCGTCGTCCTGGATCCACGTCCCCATCCGGTCCAGCAAAGTCGCGACAGCGATGTCGTCGTCGCCGAGACGGGCACCCTCATACGGGTTCCGGAACACAACCCGGCCGTCGAGCGTCAGGTGGGTGAGATCGAGGCCCTCGTAGTTCATTCCGATGCCCGTGCTCGCGCGTTCGATGCGTGACACCGCAGGCGTGATGGGGTCGAGCATCCGGACGACCTGCTCGTCGTGGATCTCGCCCTCGGATCCACGCACTGTCAGGTGATCGGGGCGCAGCGGATTCCACCACTGGTTGTCGGTGAAGTCGTAAATCCCCATGCCTGCTTCGCCGAAGTCGATGGTCGACAAGATCGTCTCGGCCGGTTTGGCCTCGGTGTCGTGCGTCCACCCGGTCGGGGTGATCGGGTCCACCAGCTTGCTCTGGAACGTCTGCGACAGCACGGTCGCGGGCTCGAACGTGACGCCGAGGAACAGCCTGATCATCGACACGACGTGGTACAGATGCGTCGAACTGACGTGGACCGAGCTCGGCCGCCCGATCAGTCCCGCGCGGACGACCTCAAGCCGGGCCGCATGCAACGGCATCAGAGCGTATTGCTCGGCCACCTGCACGAGCCCGCTCTCCCCGACGTCCTGCCACAGCGACCGCAGCCCTTCCAGATCCGGCGCCGGCGGCGTCTCGGCCAGCGTCGGAATGCCGGCCGACACCAACTGCCGGGTCAGCTCCGGCGTCACAGGCCAAGGCACACTCAGGACGACGAAGTCCGGTCGCTCAGCGACCAGCAAGTCATCGAGCGTCCGGTACGTCGATACGCCCCAATCCCGCTCGAGCTCCGCCCCTGCCTCGGCCCGCCGCGTCACCACGCCGACCACCTCGAACCGCTCCGGCATCAGGTACGCCATCCGCAGGAACACCGACGCACGCCAGCCGTTGCCGACAATCGCGTAGCGGGTCGTCTTCGGAATCCCTCCCGGCTGCTTCGACGTGACGGCGGCAGGGACAGTGGCCCGGCTGATCGAATCCACTACGAGGCTCCTCGGGGCTCGGAATCACCGGCGTCCAGGCGCCGGTGGCTTCCGACGTTATCCGGCCAGGTCCACCTCGTAGGCGGTCTGCAGCTCTTCGTCCCACGGCTCGGACTCGGCGGCCAGCGAGTCGAGCACGGTCTCGGGACGGGTTGCACCCGAGACGACGGACAACGCGGGAGACGATTCCAGCAAGGCGCGAAGCTGCAGCCGCTGCAGCGAAACCCCGCGCGTCGCGGCCAACGCTTCGAGCCGCGGCGCCGCAACCGAGGAACGCAGCGGGGAGTAAGCGAAGAACGCGACACCGTTGGCCTCGCACCACGCAAGCACATCCGCCGACTCACGCCCAATGGCGGTGTGCCGATTCTGGACGGCGTCAACCCTGGCAACCTCCGCTGCGCGGTCAAGCTCGGCCACGGTGACGTTCGACAGACCGACCCGTACCACCTTGCCCTCGTCGCGCAACGACGCCAGCGCAGCGACGCCCTCCTCCACCGGCTGCTCAGCCAGGTCAACTCGGTGCAGGTAGAACAGCTCGAGAGCCTCCCCACCCAGTACGCGCAGGCTCGACTCCACGTCGGACCGGATCCGCGCAGCGCTGATGTCCGCGTCCCAGGTCGTCTCGTCGATCCGGGAGTGACCACCCTTCGTCCCGACGATCACGCCCGTACCCTTGGCGGCTTCCGCGGCCAGCTCTTCGCCGTACAGCGGTGCTTCGACCTGGGCGTACGCACGGGCGGTGTCGAGGATCGTCGTACCCGCGGCGAGGCCGGCCCGGATCGTCGCGAGGTCGGTGGCCCGGTCCCGAGGCGTCAGCGCGAGCCCGGCCAGTCCGAGCGCGACCCGTCCGGCAAGTTCCGTCACTGCAGCTCCCATCGATGGTGTGGGAACCATCTAACGCAACCAGCCCGGGAGGTCGTGCAGCGGGACGGGTCCCGAGCTCTGCAGGACCTTGGCGAGATCGTCTTCGAGAGCGGTGACGCGGTCCCGGCCGAGGGTCCGGATCCAGTCGGCCCGGAGATCGTCGAAGATCCTGGCCGACCGCTGGAGCATGTCCCGGCCGTGAGGCGTCATGGCGACCTGGACGGCGCGCGCGTCCGCCGGATCCTGGTCCCGCGTCACATAGCCGAGGTCGGCCAGCTTCGCGACGGTCTTCGTCGCGGCCTGCTTCGAGACGCCGAGCCGGCGCCCGACCTCCGACACCGTCGCGCCGTCCAGCCCGATCGCCTGCAGGGTGAACCCGTACGTCGGACGCAGATCCGGGTGCCCTTCCCCGGCGAGCCGCCGGTGCAGCTCGTCGATCATCTGCCGGAAGGCGCCGGCCAGCAGCAGCGGCAACTCGAATCCATAGCGGTCCACCCTCCGCATCATGACCGACGGTCGATCAACTCGACAACCTGGTGTACTATTTTCGACAACCAAGTTGACGATTCAGCAGAGTTTCCTCAAGGGGGATCCGCCGTGTACCGCGTGACCGAAACACCCAACGCCGTGATGACCACCTACGCCTCACCCACCCAGGGCAGCGCCGGGCTGAGCCTGTGGCGGGTGGAGATGAAGGCCGAGGCGGCCGGACCGCTGCATGTCTTCGACTCCGAGCAGATCTGGACCGTGCTCGCGGGCAAGGCCACGATCCAGCTGGGTGACACCGAGCAGGCGATCGTGGAAGGCGAAACGATCGTCTTTCCTGCCGGTGTCACCCGCCGGGTCACCGCTACTGCGGCCTTCACCGCGTTGGTCGTGGGCTACGGCACCGCCACCGTCGCCGTCCCTGGTGAGAGCACGGACCGCGGCACTCCCGACTGGATCAGCTGAGGATCTGGCAACGGCGCGGGGGCGCAGGTGGTGTCGGCCCGGTTGCCCGGCTTACGTGGTGGCAGCGTGCCGCGGGCAAGGTACGACGCCACCTGGTTGTCGACACAGGCGATACCGGAGAGCGAGCTGGCATGCGTGGTGCCACCAGGCAGCGCGATCAGACTCGACTTCGGGTAGCGCGAGCGGACCTCCAGGCTGCCCTCGAACGGCGTCGGCGCATCGAGGGTCTGATCGATCAGCAGTACGCCGGGCACCTTGCGACCGTCGACCTGCACGGGCTTGTGCGCCGGCGCCGGCCAGTTGATGCAGGGCGCGTTGTACCAGGCGTTCGCCCAGGTCTCGTACGGCGCCTTCGCAAACGTGGCCCAGTTGTCGCGCTCCCACGTCGACCACTGCTGCGGCCATTGGACATCGGTGCACTGGACCGCGTTGTACACCGCGTAGAAGTTGTCGTTGCCGAGTCCATCGGCGGCCAGGAACTTCGCCTCCAGGTTCGCCACGTCGCCGCCGTGGATGTAGCCGGCGAAGGCCTGCCCCAGATCGACCCAGGTGAACTGGAAGTAGGCGGCGAGCAGGAAGATGTCCACCCACTCGTCCCCGCCGATCTTCCCGTCGGCCGGATGCAAGGTCAGCTGGGCCTCGGTGCGGTAGAAGAGTCTCTCCACCGCGGCCTCGGTCCGGCCCAACCGGAACACGTCGTCGTGGTCGGCCAGCCAGCCGAACCAGATCTTGATGTTCCGGTCGAACGCGACGTCCTGGTTCAGGTTCGCGCGGTACCAGACGTTGCGTGGATCCACGTTGCTGTCGAGGACCATTCGGCGTACGCGGTGCGGGAACAGGGTGCTGTAGACCTGGCCGAGGTAGGTGCCGTACGAGAAGCCGTAGTAGTTGAGCTGATCCACTCCGAGCGCGGTCCGGATCGCGTCCATGTCCTTGGCGCTGTCGACCGTGGTGATGTGCGAGAGGATCGGGCCGTTGGCCTTGCAGGCGTCGGCGTACCCCTTCGAGCGGGCGAGCCATTGCTTGCGTGTCGACGGCAGCACCGGAAGGTACGTCGGCCGGTTGAAGCTGAAGTAGTTCGGGTCGCAGGACAACGACGGCTGGGACTGACCCACGCCGCGCGGGTCGAATCCGATCCAGTCGTAGTACCCGCCGGAACCATCGGGGACCGCCTGCCCCAACGGCGAAAGGCCGACACCGGGCACGCCCGGTCCGCCGGCGTTGACGAGCATCACGCCCTGGGCCTGGGCATCCGGGACCGTGTGCTTGACCCGCGACAACGCGAGCTTGATCTTCGCGCCGTTCGGGTTGGCGTAGTCGAGTGGCACCGGCAACATCGCACATTCGGCGCCGGCGTCGCGAAGCCCGGCGTCCGCACAGGTCGTCCAGCTGATGCTCGATGCTGCTCGCAGTCCCGGTACCGCCTCGGCCGTCGGGCCGAGGGGTATCGCGACGAGCGCAGCAGCCGTCACCAGGCCCAGCATGCTGATCTTCCTCATCCGGACACCGCTCCTTCGTTGGCGCGCCATTTCCGGCGACGCTAGCGACGGCGTACGTCAATCCGTTGTCGATCCGGCTTCGAGCTTCGCCAGCAGAGCTCGGACCTCACTCGCATCGGCGGTCCGCAGCCGGTCGAAGATGCTGAGGGCCTCGAGCAGATGTACTCGCGCCTGTCCGGTCCGGCCGATCTGGTGAGCGGTCATACCCAGCTCGCGCAGGACCTCGGCCTGGCCGTGGGTGTCACCGATCTGCTGGCGGATCTGCAGACTCCGGTGGAGAACCTGCAAGGCTTCCTCGTTGCGTCCCTCCCGACGGTGGACGGTGCCGATGTCGTTCAGGCAGAACGCCTCACCATCGCGATCGCCGATCTCCCGGTAGATCGCCAGGCTCTCCGACTGGCTGGAGAGAGCGTCGTCGAACCGGCCCTGACGCTCGTACAACGCACCAAGGTTGTTCAAGGTGATCGCCTCGCCTTTGCGGTCCTGCTGCCGGCGATTGATCGCCAGGCTCTCCCGGAAACAGCCAAGGGCCTCCTCATGCCGGCCCATTCGCTGATAGACGTTGCCGAGGTTGGCCAACCCACCGGCCACGCCACGCGGATCGCCGATCTCACGGGAGATCGCGACCGCCTCCTCCTGGCTGACGCGGGCTTCGTCGTACTGGCCCTGCCATTGGTAGACCAGACCTTGATTCACGAGGCTCGCGACCTGACCAGGCAGGTCGCCGAGCTCGCGGCGGATGACCAGACTCTCGCGGAGGTGGTCGAGAGCCCGCTCGTACTCCCCCAACCGCCAGTCGCGGACGCCGAGATCGTTGTGGATCTGGGCCTGCCCGAGCCGGTCGCCATCACGGCAAGCCACCTCGAACGCCAACTGGTTCAGCTCGGCCCAGTCAGCCCAGTGGCCACGAAGCTCGAAGAACCCGAACAGCACGTGCGTCAGTTGCACCGCCTGCCGACCTGCGGCCGCAGCGCCTTGCCGAACGATCGCGGCCAGGTTCGCCCGCTCGGACTCGAGCCAGGTCACGGCCGCTTGATCATCGGCGAAGTCCAGACCACCTGCGTGCCACTCAGGTGCGACCCGGGTCAGGCGGTAATCCCCGGGCCGAAGCAGCTGCAGCGTACGGCGGACAGTCGCCAGGTAGAACCCGAGCACGCGAGTGAGCGCCGCGGTCCGGGTCTGCTCGTCCTGGCGCTCCGCGAGCTCACGTGCGTACAAGCGCAACAAGTCATGCAGCCGATACCGCCCGGGCACCGGCGCCTCGATCAGCTGGATGTCGACCAACCGCTCGAGCAACCGATCCGCCACGGTCTCGGAGCAGTCGAGCAGCGGCGCAACTACCGATGGGCTCAGATCCATGATGTCCACCGCACCCAGCAACTCGAACGCTTCCGCGGCGGAACGATCCAGTGGATCAGGGCTGTTCCGGGCCTGCTCGGCCGACACAGCGAAACTCGCACGCGCGCCCGCGTCGGCGATCTCCAACTCATCCAGTCGGCGCTGAGCATCAGCCAGTCGGTCCGCCATCGCTTGCATGGGCCAAGCCGGACGGGCCGCGAGTCGTGCCCCGACGATCCGCACCGCCAGCGGTAGCGCTCCGCAGTACCGAATCACCGCTGCGGTGGCCTCCGGCTCGGCCTCGACCCGGTCCTTCCCGATCATCTGGGCGAGCAGATCGGCAGCCTCCGGACCTTCGAGTACGCCGAGACGCCGGTGCCGGGCACCATCGATGCGGGACAGCACCGACCGGCTAGTGATCAGGACCGCGCACGCGACTCCGCTGGGCAGCAGCGGACGGACCTGCGCCGCGTCGGCCGCGTTGTCGAGGACCACCAGGAGCTGCTTGTCCGCAGACACCGAGCGGAACCCCGCGGTCGCCTCGTCCAGATCCAGTGGGATCGCACTCGGCTCCGCCCCGAGTGCGCGCAGAAAGCGGCTGAGGACCTCGATCGGAGCGATCGGGTTCGCACCAGCAGTCGACCCCTGGAGATCGACGTACAGCTGCCCGTCCGCGTAGTGATGCGCCTGCCGATGCGCCATCTGGAGGGCGAGCGCCGACTTCCCGATCCCGGCCGCACCGACGATCGAGCAGATCGCGACCGACCGACGTGCCCGGCCGTCCGCCAGGCACTCTTCGAGCCAGTGCGACTCCGGCCAACGCCCGATGAATCCAGGCGTATCCAGCGGAAGCTGCTGCGGCTTCGAGACGGCCTGCGTCTCACGCCACTCCTCGGCCGGCGGTCGAGCCGCCAGCAGATCGGCGTGCACGCGCTGCAGCTCCGGTCCCGGATCGGTGCCCAGTTCGTCGGCCAGCAACAGCCGGATGACCTCGTACTGCGCGAGCGCCTCAGCCGGCCGCCCACTCCGTTCCAGTACGACGAGACGCCTCACCCAGAGCGATTCCCGCAACGGGTACCGCTCCGTCAGCTCGGCGAGTTCGACAACCAGGTCTCGGGCCCGGCCGGTAGCGATGTCGATCTCGATCCGGCGCTCCAGCGCCGACAGATAGCGTTCCAGCAGCTGTGGTGCGCGGGCCGTCTCCAGCCAGCGCGAACGCAGATCCTCGAACGGCATGCCACGCCAGAGCGCCAGCGCCTCGACGAGCAGCCTCCGCTCGTCGGCCACGGCCGGCTCCGACGCGGAATCGTCCAGCAGACGCACGAATCGCAATACGTCGACCTGTTCGGGCAGCGCCTGCAGCGCATACGCGGCGCGGTTGGTCTCGATGACATCGGAACCGAGCTCCGCGCGCAGCCGCGCTACGTAGAGCTGGATCGTCTTCCGGCTGTCGGCGGGCTGCCGGCCGTCCCAGATCGCCGTCGCAAGCTGGTCGACCGAGACCTTCTGACCCGCGGCCGTCGCCAGAACAGCCAGCAACGTGCGCAGCCGGCCGCCGGGAAGCTCCCGTGCGTGGCCGTCAACGGCCAACCGCATAGGTCCCAGCAGCTCGATCTCCAACACACCGTCACGCTACTGCGTCAGGAGCGCAGGAAGCCGAGGAGCGATGCGGCCGTCTCTTCGGGTGCCTCCTCGGCCATGAAGTGGCCCGTGGCGATGGATCCACCGGAGACCTCCACGGCCCAGCGCCGCCACACGTCGACGGCGTCGTACCAGCTGTCGATCGCGCCGCCACGCGCCCACAGCGCGAGCACCGGGCAGGCAATGCGCCGGCCGTGCTTGATGTCGTCCAGATCGTGCTCGTGGTCCAGGGTCGCGGCCGCTCGATACTCCTCGCAGATCGCATGAACCGTGTCGCGATCGCGGAACTGGTCGACGTACGCCGCTCTGACACCGGCCGTAAACGCTTCGGGCACAGACGACCAGGTGTCGAGCATGTAGTCGACGAACGCCTCGGGCGCACCGGCGATCAGCGTCTCGGGAACCGGTTCAGGCGCGGCCAGGAAGGACCAGACCCAGTAATCGAGCGCGAACTGCTTGTCCGCAAGGTCGAACGCGACAGCCGTCGGGACCACATCCAGTACGGCGAGCTTCCCCACCGCGTCCGGGTGGTCCAGAGCCATCCGATACGCACATCGAGCGCCCCGGTCATGCCCGGCCACCGAGAAGCGCTCGTACCCCAGGGCTGCCATCACCTCGACCTGATCCTGCGCCAACGCCCGCATGCTGTACGGCGCATGGTCCGGTGCCGACTCCGGCTTCCCACTGGCACCGAACCCACGCAGATCGGTCGCGACGACCGTGAACCGCTCGGCGAGCGCAGGAGCTACCCGGTGCCACATCAGGTGGGTCTGCGGAATCCCGTGCAGCAGCAACAAGGGCGGACCCTCACCACCGCGCCGGCCACGGATCGTGGTCGACGCGGTCTCCACCTCGATCTCTTCGAACCCCTTGAATCCATCCGGCACGGCGACGTCCCCGGTACGCATCTCCCGCACGCTACCCCGGCGACACGTCAATCCCGCGTCAGAATGTTCTTGAACAAATCCGGGCGGCGGTGTCGGATCGGGGCAGACGGGTTCGTAGTTGAGGTGAGTGGCTGCCCACGAGGGGTGCCGCCGAAGCACAGGAGATGAGATGCAGTACCTGGTTTCCGTGATCGACGACAAGAGCAATCCCGGTAGTGAGGACAGGCTGCCCGCCATCAGCGAGTTCAACGAGCGGCTGATCGCCGAGGGCTACTGGGTCTTCGCGGGCGGGCTCGCAGACACCACTGCGGCCACTGTGATCGACAACCGGGGCGAGAAGGCGGTGGTCACCGACGGGCCGTTCGTGGAGTCGAAGGAGTACCTCGCCGGCGTCTGGATCTGGGAAGCCTCCGACCTGGATGTCGTGCTCAAGCTCGCCACCGAGGCGTCGAAGGTCTGCGATCGCAAGATCGAGGTGCGGCCGTTCCAGTGAGCGACGTCGAGGAGGCGATCACCCGGGTCCACCACGAGGAGTGGGCGCGCGTGGTGGCCGCCCTGACCAGACGTTTCGGCGATCTCGACATCGCCGAGGACTCGACGGCGGAAGCGTTCGCGACCGCGGTCGAGCGGTGGCCGGCCGACGGCGTACCCCCGAACCCGGGCGCCTGGCTGACCACCACCGCCAACCACAAGGCCATTGACCGGCTCCGGCGCGAGAACAAGCGCGACGACAAGCAGAAGGAGGCTCAGATGGTGTACGACGGCCCGCCCGAGCCTCTCGGTGCGATCGACGACGACCGGCTCCGGCTGATCTTCACCTGTTGTCACCCCGCTCTCGCGATGGAGACCCGGGTGGCACTGACACTGCGGATGATCGGCGGCCTGACCGTGCCCGAGATCGCCAGCGCCTTCCTGGTCCAGGAGACCGCGATGGGGCAGCGGATCACCCGGGCGAAGGCCAAGATCAAGGCTGCCCGGATCCCCTATCGCGTGCCGGCGAAGGAGGATCTCCCGACCCGGGTGTCCGGCGTACTCGCCGTGATCTTCCTGGTCTTCAACGAGGGGTATCTGGCGACCGGGCCGGACAGCGATCCGATCCGGCACGACCTGACCGCGGAGGCGATCCGGCTCGCTCGGCTGATTCGGACTCTCCTGCCCACCGACGGGGAGGTCGCGGGGCTGCTGGCGCTGATGCTCATGAGCGAGGCCCGCCGGCCCGCGCGGGTGTCGGCCAGCGGCGAACTGGTCACGCTCGACGAGCAGGACCGGAGCGCCTGGGACGTGGCACTGATCGCCGAGGGCCATCAGTTGGTGCGCGAGCGCCTGGCCACCGGGATCGCTCCGGGCCGGTACCAGATCCTCGCGGCGATCAACGCCGTACACACCTCCGCGCGGGATGCCCGCACGACCGACTGGTCGCAGATCGTTGCCCTCTACGACCAGCTCGTTCGCATCGATCCCTCACCGATCGTCGTGCTCAACCGGGCCATCGCAACCGCCGAACTCGACGGTCCGGAGGTGGCGCTGGCGGCCGTCGACCGGCTCGAGGACAGCCTGTCCGGATACCACGCGTACCACGTGACCCGCGCCGAAATGCTCCGCCGGCTCTGCCGCAGCCAGGAGTCACGAGCGGCGTACGACAAGGCGATCGAGCTGGCCGGCAACACCGCCGAGGTAGCCAACCTGACCCGCCGCCGCGACCAGCTGAAATAGCCGCAACTTTCGGCAGGTTGCCGGCATCGTGATCAGCAGAAGTGATCCGCAGGGGCGTCGGTGCGCTCGCTCTGGGATGCGGTCAGGTCGATGAGAGGTGACGGCATGGCCCGGAAGCGCAGGATCGCGCGGCGCGCGTCGGCAGTGGTGGGTGCGGCGGTTCTGACCGCGGGGGTACTGCCGGTCACAGCTGAAGCGGCCAAGGCGGACAGGAGCGCCGCTGCGGCGGTGTGCGCGATGCAGCCAGGCTCCGTGACGAGCGGCGGGGACAACCGGGGTATGCGGATCACCACCGGCTCGCCGCTGACCGTAACCCCAGGGCCGACGTACCCGGACATCTATCCGGCCGGTCAGGTCAGTATCAGTACGTCGATCGAACTCCTGGCCGACTCCGGTGCCTACGGCTCCGTCGGCGGCTGGGTCGTGATGGGTTCCTCGCTGTACGGCAGCAACTACCAGATCGATGCCAACGACAACGTCCTCAATCTCCAGGTGACCAAGGTCGGCGGCGGCTGGGGCGGCTTCAAGGTGGTCGACACGTCGTACTACAACCCGCCGTCCGGCACCGGGCCGAACTTCCGCGCCAACCAGTACGGACTGAGCGGCGACGGCGTCCTCTACCGGTGGAAGGCCAAGGGCGGCAGCTGGTGGACCGGCAAGGAGTCCTACCCCGGATTCTCGGCCGTGGAGACGATGGCGTTGATCAGTCGCACCTTCACCTACGACACGTTCCTCGCGAACACCCGCGGCGGTGCGCTGTACACGATCCGCATCCCGACCAGCTCGCCGATGAAACCGATCGTCAAGCAGGTCCGCACCTCGACCTGGCAGACCTTCGACTGGCTCCTCGCCCAGAAGTGCGGCACCCAGAGCACGCTGCTCCTCGGCATCGACAAGGAAACCCAGTCCGGCTACCTGTACGCCGTCGGCCACGCCAACGGCGCCGCCACGGTCATCCAGGGCCTGGGCAAGGTCCCCACATCCTTCCCCGACCCCGTCTACTTCCGCCGCAAAACCGAACCAGGCTCGGACGACCTCTTCGGCGAGTAACTCCATCCCCGGTCAGGTGAGTTGTTGGCCGGCGTCTATGTCGAAGGTGGCGCCGGTCAGGGCTTGGTTGGTCATCAGTTGGAGGGCCAGCTGGGCAACGTCGGTGGGGCCCACGACGCGGCCGGTGGGAAGGGTGCTGCGGAGTTGTTCGCGACGGGCCTCGAGTTGGTCGCCGAGCAGGGTGGCCGACAGAGGCGTGTCGACGAAGCCGGCGGCGATGAGGTTGACCCGGATCGGCGCGAGTTCGACGGCGAGGTTCCGGGTGATCGCCGGGCCGGCCGCGGTGAGCGCGCCGATCAGCGTGAGGCCGCGTCCCGCCCGCCGGCCGCCCGTACCGCCCATGAACGTCAGCGACCCGCCCGCGCGGACCTTGCCGATCGAGAACCGGCCGATCTGCAGAGGCAGGAAGACGTGCGACTCGATGTCATCGCGCGCCTTGTCGAAGTCGAAGTCCTCCAGCGGCGCGTAATAAGGACCAGGCCCGGTGGCCAGGATGTGGTCGATCGGCGTCGGCAGGTCGTTGAAGAACTCCTCGAGCCGGTCGAAATCCGTCGCGTCGAAGGCGGCGGTATCGGCGCCCAGTTCCTTGCCGACCAGCTCCAGCCGCTCCCGGTTCCGGGCGGTGATGATCACCGACGCGCCTTCCGCCCGGGCGAGCCGTGCGGTTTCGAGGCCGATCCCCAGACTGCCGCCGATCACGACGACCGTCTGCCCGGCCAACTCCGATGCGCTCATGCTTTCCCCTCCTGACGACTCGGTGCCAGCACCCACCATGCCGCCTCAGGACCGGGAAAGCACCAGCGAGAGCCTCGCGGGCTGAGAGATCCCGGCCCAGCCCGCGAGGCGGTCCGGCTACTTACCCGTTGTGTAGCGGATGACGTCGTTGCGTAGAGCATCGCCGGAGACCTTGACGATGCGGAGGGTGTGGTTCCCGTCCTTCAAACCGGTCTGGCTGAAGGCCGGCTGTGCGGTGATGCGGGTGGCGTTGGCGAGACTCACCCGGCGGACCAGTTTGCCGTCGAGGTAGACATCGGCCTCGCCCTGGTCCGGACCGAGTGCGGTGATCCAGTCGACGCCCGTACCGCTGAAGGCGAAGGTGATCCCCGCACCGTTGGCGGTCGCATAGTGCACGTCGTCGTGGTAGTCCCCACGGAACCGGAAGTCGAGCACAGTGCTTCCGACCGGCTGGGCCGCGAGGTACGCCTTCTTGATCGTCACGACGTTGCCGGCCACGGTGTAGTCGGTCCCCTTGACCAGGTCCTTGCCTGCGTTCGCGATCCCGGCCAGTTCACCGGGGTCCCGTCCGAGCGTCGTACTGATGTCGGCCTGGTTCTTCTTGTCGAACGACGCGGTGCCGGGATCAAGCAGGCTCTCCTGCCTGATGTCCAGCTTGTCGATCAGCATGAACTGCCCGGACTTCTTCACCCCGCGGATCGTGTGGGTGCCGTTCGGCAGGTCCGAGATGCTGTAGACGACCTGCTGGGCCGACCGGGAATCGGCGTGCGTGTCCACGGTCGCCTTCAACTGTCCGTCGACGTAGATCTCGACCTCACCCTGCGACGGATCCTTCTCCGTCACATAGTCGACGCCGGTGCCGACGAACGTGTAGCTGAACGCGTCGCCGTTGGCCTCGGTGTACTGGACGTCGTCCAGGTAGTCCCCGAGTCCACGCCCCGTGCTCCGGCTCCACGAACCCGAGTACGTGATCTGCGCGTTGTCGTTGTTCACCGACGTCGTGCGTACGCCGCCGGACAGCGTCGACTTCTCGATCTGCGACTGCTGCTTCAGTTCGGGCTTCAGCTGCGGCTTCAGACCGGACTGCTTACCGGCTGCCGGCGTCGAGGAGTCCGTCACCGTGACGGTCAGCGGCTCCGACACCGCCGGGACCTCGAAGTTCGCGTTGCGCTGCCAGTTGCCGTCGTACGAAACCCGCAGGTCGTCGTCGTTCACGCTGATCTTGGAGTTCTTCTGCGGAGTGATCGTGAACAGCCGGGTCCCGTGCGGCGGTACGACGGCCGCCGTGTAGCTGGATCCGAACTGGCCCAGGTCCTTCTTCGCCCACAGGTCGCGCACCTTCGCCGCACCCGACAGACCGAGGTCGGACCAGTTGATCGTCATGTTGGCCTCGGTGGTGCCGAGGTTGAACACGGCGACGGTGTACGAGCCGTCCGCGTTGAGCGAGTACCAGACCTGCCGGTTGGTCTTGGTGGACACCGGTTGGGCCGGCCGTCCGGCCTGGTTGACCGCTAGCACCTCGCGGTTGGTGAGCAGCTCGATGCCGTACGCGTCGAGGTTGGTCATGTCGTTGCCGATGTAGAACGGAGCCGCGGACACTGCCCACAGGGTTGCCGCCGTACGACGTTCGTCCTTGGTCAGCCCGTCCATGGTGCCGTTGCCGACGTCCAGCGAGTCGAGGTCGTTCCAGCCACCGGGTCCGGCGTGGCGCCACCAGTCGGCAACGCGCGGGAACAGGCGGGCGATGTTCGGCCAGGCGGTGAGTGCCTCGCCAGTGCAGTAGCACTCGACGTCCCAGTCGACCCGCCATCCGTTCGCGTACTGCTTCCAGTAGTCCGCCTGGCCGATGTCGACGGCCCAGGACAGCTCGAGCCAGATCTTGTGCCGGGCGAGCGCCGTCGACCAGGCCTTGACCTCGTCGCGAGCGTCCATCGAGAGGTCGTTCACGCCCGAGCCGGGCGTCACGCTGTCGAACTTCAGGAAGTTGACGCCCCAGGAGGCGTACAGATCGGCGATCGAGTCGATGTACTTCTGTGCACACGGCTTGGTGAAGTCGATCCGGTAGCCGAAGCCCCAGTAGTCGCCCTTCTGCAGCGGCCGGACGGCGAGATCACCGGTCGTGCAGCCGGGAGCGCCGTACACCGGCAGGTTGGCGTCCAGCAGCGCCTGCGAGATCCCGGGGATGCCGTAGATCCCGATCTTCTGGCCGTTTGCGTGGACGTGGTTGATCAGCGCCTGGAACCCATGCGGGTACAGCGTCGCACTCGGGACCGGACGGCCGTAGCCGTCGATGCCGCCGTTCCAGCCCGCGTCGATGTTGATCCGGTCGTACCCGTACGGCTGCAGCTTCTTGTGCATCGCGTCCGACTGCGCGGTGATCTGCGCCTCGGTGATCCAGCTGCCGCCGTTCGGGTTGTACACCTGCATGCTGTAGCTGCTCCAGCCCATGTAGGGCTTGGCAGCCACCGCGCCGGCCGGCGGATAGTCGACGGTCGGCGCTGTGGCCACGGCGGGTGCCGTGGCCACAGCGGGCTTGGTCGCGGTGACGGTCTGCGTCGGAGCCGCACCGGCGGCGGACGCGGCGGTCAGGCCGGCCGGGATGAGAGCGGCGAGGGCCAGCCCGATGAGCGGCCCTCGGATCGCCTTGTTTCGAAGGAGTCTGGTCATGAGCGGGTGACCTCTACAGGGGCAAAATCGGATAGGATATCTGAACCCTGAGGCCTGCCCGAGGGGATGTCAATGGTGCGGCCAGAAAAACTTTCTCGCGTGAAGTAACCGCCAGTGCATGAAGTAACTGTCAGGCAGCCGCGGCTCCGAACCACCTGGCCAACTGCTCGTCCAGCTCCGCCTGGTCGTCGCCGACCCAGGCCACGTAGCCGTCCGGACGCAGGAGCGCGGCCGGTACGGCGAGTTGCTCGCTGACGTCGACGACATGGTCGACCCGATCGGCCCGGCCCTCGACCGAGAGCTTCCCGGCCGGGTCGAGCAGGAGCCCCCGACCGTCGCGCATCCGCTCGTAAAGACGACCGTCCGCCAGCTCCAGGTCCCGCATCCGCCGCCCGACGAGCTCGTGCTCGTCACCGAAGTCGTACCGGATCCCGATCCCGGTGATCCGCTCGACCAGGTACTGGTGCGCGTCCTCGAAGCCCATCAGTTCGGTCATCAGCCGACGCACTGCCTGCGGACCGGGCTCCGTGGTCATCAGCTCGGTCTGCGCCCGGACGATGTCGAGTACGGCGGTAGCCACCGGGTGCCGTTCGGCCTGGTAGCTGTCCAGCAGCCCGTCCGGCGCCGAGCCGTCGATCGTCGTGGCCAGCTTCCAGCCGAGGTTGAACGCGTCCTGGACACCGAGATTGAGCCCCTGTCCCCCGATCGGCGGGTGCACGTGCGCCGAGTCTCCCGCCAGGAACACCCGGCCACTGCGGTACTGCTCGGCCAACCGGGAAGCGTTGCCGAACCGGGACAGCCAGCGCGGTGAATGGATGCCGAAATCGGTCCCGGCGTACACCTGCAGCTGCTGCTTCAGCTCCTCCAGCGTCGGCGGAATCTCCCGGTCCTCGGCCACCTCCGCGGCGGGCACGACCGCGCGGAACAGGCCTTCGGTCCCGGACGGCCCGACGCCGAAGAGCAGGTTCTTCTTGCGGATCTCGGTGACCACGGTGGCCACCTCTTCGGCCGTTACGCCGACCTCCAGTTCGCCGGTCAGCCACTCGGTGCTGGCAGGCTCGCCCGGGAAGCCGATCCCGAGCAGCTTGCGGGTCGTACTGCGGCCGCCGTCGCAGCCGACCAGGTAGCGCGATCGCAACTGGGTGCCATCGGCCAGGTCGGCAGTGACCCCGTCGTCGTCCTGGCTGAGCCCGGTGAGCGAGGTTCCGCGCCGGATCTCGGTGCCGAGCTCGACCGCACGCTCGGTCAGCAGCCGCTCGGTGACGGGTTGCGGGATGCCGAGCGTGTACTGATACGTCGTGTTCAGCTGGACCGGCCGGGGCGCGGGGATGCCCGCGAAGTGGCCGTCCATCGGGTATTGCTGGCCGTTCGCAAGGAACTGCTCCAGCAGACCGCGCTGGTCCATCATCTCGATCGTGCGCACGTGGATGCCGAGCGCGCGGACATGCCCGGTGGGCGCCGGGTCCCGCTCCAGCACGACCACCTGTACGCCGCGCAACCGCAGCTCGATCGCCAGCATCATGCCGGTCGGTCCAGCACCGGCAATGATCACGTCAATCATCAAACCCCCAAGTCAGCACACCGTTTTCTGCCTTTCGGTCGGCGATTCTCCAGCACAACCGGGGCCTTGCGGCAAGTCCCCCAGTACGCTATAACCTATAAATGCAGGCAGGGAGTCACTACTCCCTGCCTTTTGTCTTGCCCCCCGCAGCTTGCCCCAGGCAACGATCGCCCGGCTCCCCGCCGCGGAACCCGCTTCCGCCGGTCAAGACACATATCTGGTGAGAGCCCCCGCTGGGGGACGATCCGGAGGTGGGATGTGGCAGCTGTTGTGACCGGGTCAGACAAAGCCGACGGGTTGCCGGCGACCATGAGTGATCCCGAGCTGTGGCGACGCGCGGTCGACGGCGAGTCGGAGGCGTTCGGCCGCCTGTTCGACCGGCACGCCAAGGCGGTGTACAACTTCGTCTTCCGCCGGGTCGCCTCGTGGAGCGACGCCGAGGATCTCACCTCGCTGGTCTTCCTGCACGCCTGGCGCCGACGGACCGAAGTCGTCCTGGTCAACGACTCGGCGCTGCCGTGGCTGCTGCGTACGGCCGACTACGTGATCCGCAACGAACGACGCCGGCAGAGGTTCCGGTTGGCGACCATCAACCGGCAGGTCCCGGCCACGGACGAGCCGGATCACGCCGACCGCGTCGCCGCCCGGATCGACGACGAGCGCGAGGCCAGGCAGTTGCGGGCCTTGTTGCGCAAGCTGCCACGGCACGAGCGGGAGATCGTCGAACTCTGCTTCTGGACCGGGCTGGACGTGCAGTCCGCGGCCGTCGCGCTCGACGTACCGCTCGGCACCGTGAAATCCCGGCTGGCACGGGCCCGCAAACACCTTCGCGATCTCAGCATCGCTGTCCCGGACGACGCCGCCCGGGCCGAGTCCATGGAGAATCGATCATGACGGATCTACTCACCCGCCGCCCCGAACGACCGCTACCACCCGGACGGCACCAGCAGCTCCGCGCCGACCTGCTCACCGCGATCGAGACCGAACCAGCCCGTACGCCGCGGCGCGTGCTCGGACCTCTCGTCGCCGCCGCGGCTGTGCTCGCGGTCGTCGCGGGCCTGGCAGTCGGCGTGCACGCATTCCAGGGTGACGACGGAATCGTTCCGTCCGGTCAGGACCACGCTCAGCCGAGGGTCAAGGAGCTGTCGGCGAAGGACACCAGGAAGCTGCGTGGGCAGTGTGAGCGCGAAGCCGACAAGATCACCAACGCGGACCATCCCCATCCGTTCGACGACTTCAAGACGCTCAACGCGTTCGAGTTCGTCGACGTGAAGTCGCCGAAGGTCGTCAAGACCTGGTTCATCGGCAGCGGCGAGGAGGTGTACGAGAACCCGGCCGGTGGCCCGGGACGGATTTCGCCGATCTACTGGCTCTGCAGCCGGACCGCCGGAGGTGTGATCAGCGAGTCGAGCATCAGGTTCGGCAAGAAGGTGAACCTGTTCGATCCGGTGACCGGGTTTGCCCGCAACGCCGGTGTCTTCGTCGCCCCGGTGACCCGCGTGACGGTGCAGCCGAAGGGGCAGCCCGAGATCGAGGCCGTGCTGCGGGACGGCATGTGGTTCGCGCCGACCGAGGGCCGGATCAACTGGGGGCCATTCGACGCGGACGACCCAGTCACCAAGACCTACGTCGTCCGCGGGTACGACGCGTCCGGCCGGCAGGTCTCCTCGACGGCCACTCCAGGACCGGTGGAGCTCAACTGCGCGGTCAGAGGCCCGTACACGAAAAAGGACGGGAAGACGATCTCGCCCACGCCGAACCCGACCAACTCGCCTCCCGACTGCAAGGTCTACGAGTGGCCGTCCTGAGTCAGACCAGGTGGTTCTCCCAGGCCCAGATGGCGAGTTCGGTGCGGTTGCGCAGGGACAGCTTGCGCTGAGCGCTGCTGAGATGGGACTTGACCGTGGAGAGCGAGACGACCAGTTCGTCGGTGATCTCGTGGTTCGTGCGGCCGCGGGCGACCTGCCGGACGATCTCGGTCTCGCGGTCGGTCAACGGGTTCTCGGCGGGCGGCTTCGCGGACTGGGCGAACCGTCCGAGCAGCCGGGTGGTGACCGACGGCGAGACCATCGACTCGCCGTGGGCCGCGGCCTGCACGGCTTCGACCAGCAGCCGCGGCCCGGCGTCCTTCACCAGGAATCCGCAGGCGCCCGCCCGCAGCGCGGCGTACACGTTCTCGTCCAGGTCGTACGTCGTGACGACGACGACCCGGAGCGGGTCCGGAACCGTAGGGCCCGCCAACAGCCTGGTCGCCTGCAGCCCGTCGATCTTCGGCATGGTGATGTCCATCAGCGTCACGTCGGGCCGCAACTCGCGGGCCAGCGCGACCGCTTCCTCACCGTCGCCGGCCTCGGCGACGACCTCGACACCGGGCTCGGCCTCGAGGATCATCCGGAACCCGGTCCGCACCATCGCCTGGTCGTCGGCGATGAGCACCTTGATCTGCACTGACCGGCCTCCCTACGTCCACGACCGAACGTACGCCAACGGCAGCGTCGCGGTCACCCGCCAGCGATCGGGCGACTCCGGCCCGGCCTCCACGGTGCCGCCGACGGCACGCGCCCGCTCCGCCATTCCGGTCAAACCGTACCCCGACCCCGCGCGCACCTTGCCTCCGGCAACTTCATTGCCCACCTCGATCACCAACTGATCCTCGTCGTATCGCACGTCAAGCTTGATCGTCCCGCCGGAACGCCCGTGCCGGCGGGCGTTCGTCACCGCCTCCAAGGCGATGCGGTGGGCCGTCGTGATCACCTGAGGCCGGACATCCAGGTCCGCCGGCAAGGAGACCTCTACCCGGCCGTCGTCACGGCGTACGTCGTCGAGCGCCTCCCGCAAGGTCGCGAACGTCTCGGTGCGGAGCATCCCGACCAGCCGTCGCATCGCGGTGAGCGCCTCGGTCCCGGCCTGTTCGATCTCGCCGAGTGCCGGCTGGCTGCGAGCGGTATTCACCTGGGCTCCCTGCGCCAGGACGATGATGCCGGTGATGTGGTGGGCAACGAAGTCGTGCAGCTCTCGGGCGAGACTCAACCGCTCGTCCTCCCGGCTCGCCACCAAGGCCGCCGTACGAACGTTGTCCGCGTCCCGCAGTACCAGCCCGACGCCGATGCTCCCGCCCCAGACCACCGCCACGGGCACCGCCAGCAGTGCCCAGCTCGATCCGACGCCGAACCTCAACAGCGGATCGAGGATCATCGCGCAACCGCCGAACAGGGCCAGCGGAATCACCTGACGCGGCGACAATCGGCGGCACGTCGCGCCGATCAGCAGCGCCAGCGCGACCACCTCACCCACCGTGGCGAAGCCAAGCTCCCGCTCGACCGCCGCGCGGGTCTGCACCACCGTAACGGTGATCAGCAACGAGCCCAAGGCAACCAACCCCGTGCTCCACGCCAGCCGGTCGAACCGGCGCCGGGTCAGTGCCACCACCGCCGACGCCAGGCTCACGGCCATCGTCACCGCGTCGATCGTCCGGTCCAGCAGGTGGGTCTCGTACGGCAGGTGCATCCACGTCCACACGTCGACGAACATCGCCAGCCAGAGTGCCGCGCACTCAACGACGAAGGGAATCCGGCGGATGCCGCCCGGCCACGTGTCCGACGTACTGATCACCCTCCCAGCATGCCTGCTCCGAGCCGTGCTGCTCGTCAGCCACCAGAACAGTTCCCACCCTGGCCGAAAGTACGACGCCGGTACGCCGGATTCACTCGCGCGGTCGAGGTCCGGCGGGGCCGTCGCTCACTAGCGTCGAACCGACAGCCCGCAACGAGAGGATCGTTCTCATGAGCAACAAACCGACCTGGCCCGCGGACGAGCCCTGGTGGCAGTTCACTCCCCGTAACCTTGCTACCGGCTACCTCACCCTCGGCGCCGCGGCCCTGCTGCTGATCTGGAGCGGCATCGAGCTCCTCGGCGGCGGCCTGGAACGCAACCAGACCATCCTTTTCGTCATCATCGCCGTCTGCGGCCTGGCCCTGCTGTTCCAGTCCACCACCGGCCTGAAGAAGCTCCTGCGCCGGCGTAACCAGCGCTGATGACAGGATGGTCCGGACATTGTCCGAACCGAGTGAGGTGCTCGTGACCGACTGGCAGGCACTGACCCGATCGCCCGGCCGGCGGCGGAGCCGGTCCATCAACGCGGAGAACCCGACCGGCGCTCCCGGGCAGGCGGCCCGGACCGCGTCCGCGCTCGGGCCGTCTCGCAAGGGCCGTCCGGCCATCTCGCTCGCGCCGGGTGAGACGGCGACGCTGGCCGAGATCGGCGGACCCGGGGTGATCGCGCATATCTGGATGACCGTGCCGGACAAGACCGCGGCCGGACCGTGGGTACTGCGGGATCTTGTGCTGCGAATGTGGTGGGACGACGAGGAGCGCCCGGCGGTCGACGTACCGCTGGGCGACTTCTTCTGCAACGGGTTCGGTCAGCGGGCGCTGATCACGTCGGAGCCGATCGTGGTCGCCCCGACCGGCGGGATGAACTGCTACTTCCCGATGCCGTTCCGGCGCAACGCCCGGATCGAGCTGACCAGTGAGCATCCGGGCACGGTCGACGGGATCTATTACCAGATCGACTACACGGTCGACGACGAACTGGACGACGACACCGCGCTGTTCCACGCGAACTGGCGACGCAGCAACGCCTCCACCGCGCCGGGCGAGGACCACGTGATCCTCGACGGAGTCGTTGGGAGCGGCAACTACGTCGGGACGTACATCGGATTGACCGCGTTGGAGCGGTACTGGTGGGGCGAGGGTGAGGTGAAGTTCTACCTCGACGATGACGACGCCTACCCGAGCCAGTGCAGTACCGGCCTCGAGGATTACGCCGGCGGCGCCTGGGCGTTCCAGGATGCGCTGCGGACCAATCCACCGCCGGTGCCGCTGACGTTCAGTGCGCCGTACTGCGGCTATCCGTTCTACTCGGCGGAGGATCGGACCGGGCACTCACCGTTCGTCACAAGCACGCTGCAGTCGCACGGTATGTACCGGTGGCATCTACCGGATCCGGTCATCTTCCAGCAGCGACTGCGGATCACCCTGCAGCAGATCGGCGCCTGGGATCACGGGCACTTCGAACGCAGCGACGACATCTCCAGTGTCGCGTACTGGTATCAACTGCCCGGTGGTGGGAATGATCTGCCCGCCCTGCCGTCGCGCGAGTTCCGCCGTCCCCGCTAGGAGAATCCGTGTACGACGAAGACAACCGCGGTCAGTTCCACTTCAGCCCTCGGAGTGGGTGGATGAACGACCCCAACGGGCTGCTGCACTACCGCGGTACGTACCACTTCTATTTCCAGCACGCACCGGACAGCCTGGTCTGGGACACGATGCACTGGGGTCATGCGACCAGCCCGGATCTGGTGCACTGGCAACAACAGGCGAACGCGCTCGAGCCCGCGACCCACCCCGGCGATCTGTGGTCGGGTGGCGGCGTGGTCGACGGACGCAACACGTCCGGGCTGAAGGACGGGGACCACGATCCGATCCTGGTCTTCTCCGGCACGCAGGGCGTCCGGATGTTCTACAGCCTCGACGGCGGCATGACGTTCTCGGCGTACGACGAAGGCCGGATCATCGCGCAGCCGAGCGGTCAGGAGAGCCGGGATCCGAAGGTGGTCTGGCACGAACCCAGTCAGACCTGGGCGATGGTCGTCTGGTCGAACGACAACGGGAACGGCGCGGACTTCTTCGTCTCGCCCGATCTGCGTACCTGGGAGCGGACCAGTCGCTACGTCACCGACTGGTTCTTCGAGTGCCCCGACTTCACCCCGATGCCGCTCGACGGCGAGGTGGTCTGGGTGCTGCGTGATGCGCGCGGATCATACGTCGTCGGCGACTTCGACGGACGCGAGTTCCGCACGGACTGGACCGAGCCACGCACAATCACGGCCAACCCCGGCGGCGCGGCCGGTCACTACTACGCCGCGCAGTCCTTCGACAACATGCCGGACGGCCGAGTGGTGACAATGGCCTGGCAGGGCCTCAACCACGGCAAGGTCTGGACCGGGAACGCCAGCTTCCCGGTCCAGCAGCGCCTGGTCGCGACGCCGGACGGTCCGCGCGTCTTCAGCGAACCGGTCGACGAGCTCGCATCGCTACGCCAGTCGACCACGACGCGAGGGCCGGAACTCCTCGAGACTCAACTCGAGCCGCTGGCAGGTACGACGTACGAGCTCGAGGCAACCTTCGACCTCAGTGAGGCGAGCACGGGAAGCTTCACGTTCCGGCTGCGGTCCACCCGTGAAGTCACCTACGACATCGGCGCCGGTCTGCTCGACGGCGTACCGGTGCCGCCGGCGGCCGACGGATCTCTGACGATCCGTCTCCTCGTCGACCGCGGCCAACTCGCGGTCTTCGCCGCCGACGGCGCCTACTACGCCTGCTACAACATCGATTTCACCGCTGATGACAGCATCGAACTCACCACCACGGTCCCCCTGCCCCTGAAGTCACTCACCCTCCACCAACTGGCATCCATCTGGTAGCTCAGCAAACCGTCCGTACGGCGGTATGCAGAGCCTGCCGGTGGAGCCGGTCGAGGTGGTGGCGGATCTCTTCGGAAGTTGTTGCTACGAGCAACGAAACGTCGCAGCGCAGACCGCTGTGCCGGAGATGATCCACCGTGACCAACTCGGCCAGCAGTTGGGTGGTCAGCTTGTCCAACTGCTCCCGGATCACGTTGAGATCGGGACCGCTGGTTGGAGCCGACGTGGGATGCGCGGCCCAGTAGGCCAGCAGCCCACGCTGCACCACCTTGCTCGCGTCGATCTGCGCCTGGAAGAACTCCGCAGTGGACTCCGGGTCGATGCCAAGCTGCACCGCCGACGCCCGAACCGATTCCAGGATCTGCTGCTCCCGCACCGGATCATCGACCGGCTTGCCACTGAAGTACTTCGACGCGGCAACATCGTCACCGATCAGAATCCGCTGAACAGCGAGATCGGTCAGTCCGTTGAAGCTCGGCACACTGGTCGCCGCAACAGCCTGCGCCCGAACCGGCTCCACCGCCTGCGCCGTCGAACCGACCTGAGGCACCACGATCACTGCCGCCACCAGCATGGAATGGGTGATTACCCGAAACACGCCACACTTCCTTCCCCAGAGAAATTGGCCACCGAGACCCTACGCCCACAGGGGTCCAGGCTCAGGCGAAGACGACCGGGGTGTCCGGGGAGCCGATCAAGGTGAGGAGCTCGACGCCTTCGGTCGAGATGGCGTCTTGCTCGGCGGGGGTCAGTGGGCGGTGGGGGGTGATTCGGAGGGTTTTGCCGCGGTGGTGGCGCCAGTCGGCCTGGTAGTCGCCGTCGATCAGGAGGGTGCCCATCGCGGCGCCGTTGCCCGGGGGAAGCGGGACCGCGCGGCCGGACGGGTTGACTCGGCGCCGATCTGCGTGGGAGAGCAGGAGATTGTCGAACTCCGGGAGGAAACGCACGGGTGCAGGCGTCTCGGGATCGGGCAGCGGCCCGTCCGGTACGTCGAACAGTTCCTTGCCGTCCTCATCGGCGTACACACGCAACTCGGGCCGGAGGCGGTCGACGACCTCCCGCAGTCTGGTCAGCCCCGACCACATCTGTACGTCGGCCACACTCGCGGGACCGAACGCCGCCAGGTACCGCAGGATGAGCGCATCCGGAGTCGGAGCCGGCCCGGGTGACTCGCCGAGCCAGCTCTCGATCGTCTGCAGCGCGGCCGGGCCGGTCTCGCCCCAGACCCCGCGCGGGGTGACCTGGACCGTCCCGGTCAGGTAGCTCACGGCGTACGCCATGCTGTTCGCGTCCCACTCCGGCCAGCGCTCGCCGAGCTTCGTCCGCAGCTGACTCCGGCTGTGCGGTTCGTGGGTCATCAGTTCGGTGCCATAGGCAACCACCGCGTCCACGTCGACCTCGACCAGCTGCTTGCCGAACGCGCCGCGCAGACCACGCTCCGCGACCGGATGGATCAGCCGCCACAACCCCAGGCAGTCCGCCGCACTGACGAGATGAATCGTTGCCCGCATCAACGACGTACGGACGACCTGCCGCGACGTCATCAACGCGGACAACTCGGCCGGGTCGAAACCCTCGAGCCTCGACCACAGGGCGACGTACGACGCCAACGGCGCCTGCGCCTGGAGGCCGACCAGCCGCTCGATCAGGTCGAAGGCGGATCCGCTCTCGCGCTGGAGCAGCTGCTGGCGGGCCAGCAGCGCACGGTTCAGGGCCTTGCGGCCGAGGCTCGAGGTAGTCACGGACGTAGCGTACGGAAGAACGCGCGTACGTCGTCGGTCAGCAGCTCACCGCACTCCATCGCGGGGAAGTGACCGCCCTCGGCGAAGTCGGTCCAGTGTGCGATCCGGCGCTCCGGATCACTGACCCGGCGTACGACGGGACTGCTGTTGAAGACCGCCCAGCCGGCCGGCACGGTCGACGGAGCACCCCAGCCGAGGTGCGAATGCGCGGCCTCGTAGAGGAATCGAGCCGCGGACGCGCCCGCCTGGTTGAACCAGTAGATGCTCACCAAGGTCAGCAACTGGTCGCGGTCCACGGAGTCCTCGGGCGACTTCGCGGGATCGGTCCAGACCTGGAACTTCTCCGCGATCCAGGCCAGCTGCGCCACCGGCGAGTCGGTCAGGCCCGGCGCGATCGTGTCCGGCGTATTGCTCTGCAGATCGAGGTACCCACGACCGGCCTTCCAGGTCGTCTTGGCTGCCTCGACCACGGCGAGATCATCGGCGTCGAGGTCGTCCGGCAGCGGCATGAACTCGCCGGCCATCCCCAGCGTCCCGCGGTCGCTGTTCACGTGCGTGCCGATCACCCGGTCCGGATAGTTGGCGCCCAGGTACCCGGAGACACCGGCGCCGATGTCTCCACCCTGGGCCGCGAAACGCTCGTACCCGAGCCTCGTCATCAGCTCAGCGAACGCGGCGGTGGTCCGGCCAAGCTCCCAGCCCGCACCGGACAACGGAGTGGAGAACCCGAACCCGGGCAACGAAGGCACCACCACGTGGAATGCGTCCGCGGCCTGGCCACCGTGGGACACCGGATCGGACAGCGGCCCGAGCAGCCGGAGGAACTCGACCGCCGACCCGGGATAGCCGTGGGTGAGGATCAGCGGCATCGCGTCCGGCTCGGGTGAGCGGACATGGAAGAAGTGGATCTGCTGCCCGTCGATCTCGGTCGTGTACTGCGGATAGCCGTTCAGCTCGCTCTCCGCCTTCCGCCAGTCGTACGACGTACGCCAGTACTCGGCCAGGTCACGCAGGTAGCCGGCCGGAATCCCGCGACTCCAGTCGTCGGCGTCGCCCGGCACCGGGTGCGGCCAGCGGGTCCGGTCGAGACGGTCGTGTAGATCGGCGAGGTCCGCGTCGGCGACCTCGATCTGGAAGGGACGGATCTCCTGTGCATCGGTCATAGTTCGACACTAGAAGTCACTGCGGAAGACTTTCTTCCGCAGTGATCAGGCATTCTGGAGAAATGCTGAACACGTCCGCACGCCTGCTTCGGCTTCTCTCACTACTCCAGGCCCGCGCGTTGTGGGCCGGTCCTGACCTGGCCGAGCGGCTCGGCGTGAGCACCCGGACGATCCGCACCGATATCGATCGGCTGCGGCAGCTCGGCTATCCCGTCGAAGCCGCACCCGGTCTCACCGGCGGCTACCGGCTGGGCGCCGGCGCCGCGTTACCACCGCTGTTGCTGGACGATGACGAGGCGGTTGCGGTCGCCATCGGTCTACGAACGGCCGCCAACGGCGGAGTAGGAGGCATCGGCGAGACCTCGATCCGTGCGCTGGCCAAGCTCGGGCAGGTCTTGCCACCACGTCTGCGACAGCGCGTGAGCACGATGGAGGCCGCGACTGTCGCCGTACCGGGTGTTGGCCCGAGTGTCGACGCCGACGTGATGATCGCGATCGCGTCGGCGATCCGGTCCGAGCAACGGCTGCGGTTCGAGTACGCGTGTCACGACGGGCGGTCCAGCCGACGTGACGTCGAGCCGCACCGGCTGGTCAACTGGGGTCGCCGCTGGTACCTCATCGCCTGGGATCCGGACCGCGACGACTGGCGCACGTTCCGCGCCGACCGGATCACGCCGAAGATCCCCGGCGGTCCGCGCTTCACCCCGCGGGACCTGCCGGACGCCGATGTCGCCGCCTACCTCCAGCGCGGCGTGGGCACCGCCACCTGGCGCTACTACGCCCGGGTCGTCGTACACGCCCCGACTGAGTACGTTCGAGCCAGGCTCTCCGTCCCCGTGGAGATCGAGGAGCTCGCTCCGGACCGCTGCCAGATCACACTCGGCTCCGACACCCCAGAGATGCTCACGCTGTACCTCGGTCTCCTGGGCGTCGACTTCGACGTCATCGACGCCCCGGAGCTGTCCGCGGCCCTCATCGCGCTTGCAGACCGCCTCCGGCGCGCAGCAGGATCACAGGTGGGTACTGGGTTAGGAAACACGCCCTAGGTGAGGAGGCGGTGGTGGGCGGCTATCGGCGGGAGGAAGAAGACTCCGGCGAGCAACTGGACCGGCACTGGAACGAACTGCTGCAGGAGTTGCGGCTCGCGCAGACCGGGACGCAGATCCTGTTCGCGTTCCTGCTCGGGATCGCCTTCCAGAACCAGTTCCACAGCGCCGACCAGTTCACCCACGACGTGTACGCCGGGACTCTGGTCGCGTCGGCGTTCGCCGTCGCACTCTTCCTCGCCCCGGTCTCACTGCACCGCATCACCTACCGGCGCAAGGTCCGTGACCAGCTGGTCGTCGTCTCCGACCGGCTGGCCCGGGCGGGACTGGTGTTCCTGGTGGCCGCGATCGGCGGCGGCGTACTGATCGCACTCGACGTGGTGATATCGCGGCCGGCCGCGATCATCGTCGTGGCCGTCGTACTCGCCTGGTTCGTCACCTTCTGGCTCGTCGTCCCGGCGTACGTCCTGGCTCGATCACCGGAGGAGGCAGACGACCGCCCCACCGAATGAGATCCGGTGGGGCGGTTTGGGGGGGTCAGCCCACGGAGGGGCCGAGACCGAGGGATTGCGGGGTGCTGGAGTCAGGCGAGGGTTGGTGCAGCCCTTCGTCCAGCGGCCCGAACTCGGTCATCAGGGCTGCGCTACCACCCCATGGTGTCTGCTCCTCGGCGATCAGAGTGTTCGTGGTGAGGAGCAGACCTGCGACGGACGCACCGTTCTGGAGGGCAGAGCGCGCGACCCGGAGCGGGTCGATGATGCCCATGTCGAGCATGTTGCCGTACTTGCCTTCGAGCGCGTCGAACCCGTCGTCGACGCCCATCGCCGAGGTCCGCTCGAGCACCTCGGCCCCCGAGTAGCCGGCGTTCGTCGCGATCAGGTACGCCGGTTCGCGGAGCGCCCGCCGGACGATCTCGACACCCATGGCGTAGTCGCCCTTCACGTCGAGCTCGTCGAGGGCCGAGGCGGCGTGGAGCAAGGCCATCCCGCCACCGGCGACGATGCCCTCGGCCATCGCGGCCCGGGTCGCCGACAACGCGTCCTCGACCCGGTGCTGCAGTTCCTTCAGCTCGGCCGGTGTCGGCGCGCCGACCCGGATCACCGCGACCTTGCCGGACAGCGCACCGATCCGCTCGGTCAGCACGTCCTCGTCGACGCCGAAGGTGGCCCGCTCCAGCTCGGCCCGCAGCTGCGAGATCCGGAACGTGACATCCTTCTCGTGGCCCGGGCTGGCGACGATCGCCGTCCGGTCGGCCGTCACCCGCACCTGCTCCGCGCGGCCGAGCTGGGCCAGCGTCATCGTCTCCGGGGTGAAGCCGGAGTGGCGGCTGTAGACCGCACCACCGGTGATCGCCGCGATGTCCTCGAGCTTGTGCAGCCGGCGGTCGCCGAAGCCCGGTGCCTTGACCCCGACGCACTGGAACAGGCCGTTCACGTGGTTGTGCACCAGCATGCTCAACGCGGTGCCCTCGAGCGACTCCGCGATGATCACCAGCGGCCTGGGCTCACGCATGATCTTGTCC
Organism: Kribbella sp. NPDC051952; assembly: GCF_040680855.1. Taxonomy (NCBI): domain Bacteria; kingdom Bacillati; phylum Actinomycetota; class Actinomycetes; order Propionibacteriales; family Kribbellaceae; genus Kribbella; species Kribbella sp. NPDC051952. The sequence continues at coordinate 20,950 of NZ_JBFAXQ010000027.1, read as the reverse complement.
AGCAGCGGCATGATCTCCTGGACCTTGGTGATCTTCTCGCTGCACAACAGGATGTACGGGTCGTCCATGATCGCCTGCAGGCTGCCCGGATCGGTCACCATGTACGGCGACAGATACCCGTTGTCGAACTCGAATCCCTCCAGGAAGTCCACGCCCATCCCGTGCGTGGCCGACTCCTCGACGGTCACGATCCCACCGTCGCCGATCGTGTACAGCGCATTGGCGATCACCGCCCCGACAACGTCGTCGTCGTTGGCCGAGATGGCCGCGACCCGCGCGTAGTCGTGCTCGGTCTCGACCGGGTGCGCGACCGCGCGCAGCCGCTCGACCAGCTTGCCGACGGCCAGGTCGATCCCCCGTTTCACCAGTACGGGGTTACCGCCCTTGGCGATCGCGTCCATGCCCTCGCGGATGACCGCCTGCGCGATCACGGTCGCGGTGGTGGTGCCGTCACCGACGATGTCGTTGGTCTTGATCGCGGCTTCCTTGACCAGCTGGGCACCCATATTCTCGAACTGGTTGCGCAGGTGGATCTCCCGGGCGATCGTCACGCCGTCGTTGGTGACGACGGGTGAACCGGTGATCTTCTCCAGGATCACGTTGCGGCCCTTCGGGCCCAGGGTCGACTTCACCGCGTCGGCCAGCTGGTCCACGCCGGACAGCAGCAGATCGCGGGCTTGCTCACCGAATCGAAGTTCCTTGGCCATCAGAAACCCTCCTGGTCTTTGGTCGTCAGTAGAAGAAAGGGAAGGAAAGAAAGGAGAAGAAGGAGGGGTGGGTGAGGTTTAGGGGACGAGGATTGCGCGGCCTCGGACTCGGCCGGCGTCTAGGTCGGCTACTGCGTCGACGGCTGCGTCGAGGGGGTAGGTCCTGGTGTGCAGCGTGACCTTGCCGGCCTGCGCCAGCGCCATCAGCTCGGTCAGTTCGTTGAACGTGCCGACGATGTTGCCGACGATGTTCCGCTCGGTCGAGATGATGTCGAGCGTCGGGATCTGCACCTGGCCGCCGTACCCGATCACGAAGTACGAACCGCCGGCCGCCGTCATCGCGAAGCCGTCCTGCTCGGCGCCCTGCTCGGCGACGAAGTCCAGTACGACGTGCGCCCCGCGACCGTCGGTGAGCTCGAGGACCTTCTCGACCTGCTTGCCATCGGCAACCACCGTCTGGTCCGCACCGAGTTGCTCGGCCAGCTTGAGCGCCTCGGGGTTACGGTCGACGACGATGATCCGGGCAGCGGTCAGTGCGGCCAGGCACTGCACCCCGATGTGCCCGAGACCACCGGCGCCGATCACCACGGCGGTGGTACCGGGAGGCAACAGTGGCAGGGCCTTCCGGACCGCGTGGTACGCCGTGATGCCGGCGTCGGCGAGTGCGGCGACATCCTCCGGCCGCGTGCTCGGGTCGAGCTTCACGCAGGCGCGGGCGGACGTGAGAAGGTACTCCGCCATTCCCCCGTCGCTGTCCAGCCCCGGGAACGAGCTGTTCTCGCAATGCATGTCGTCGCCCGCGCGACAGGCATGGCACAGACCGCAGGTGGGTGTCGGGTGCAGGATGACCGTGTCCCCGACCTTGACGTTGGTGACCGCGGAGCCGACCTCGTGCACCCAGCCGGCGTTCTCGTGGCCGATCGTGTACGGCAGGTTCGGATGCATGGCCGCATCCCACTGGCCCTCGATGATGTGCAGGTCGGTGCGGCACACGCCGGCGCCACCGATCTTGACGACGACGTCCAGTGGGCCTTTGACGACCGGTTCCGGTACGTCCTCGACCACTGGCTGCTGGTGGTATCCGTGCAGTCGAACGGCCTTCATCCCGATCCCTCCTCGCCGGCACCGGTCTCGGCGTACCGGTGCTTCAGCATTCCTCTGCAGATGCCGGTGTTGGCCTCGATCCCGGTCCGGGTGAGGCGAGCCATACCCAGGTACTTCGGTGCTCCCGCGCCGGTGATCGCCGTCCCGTTGCCGGGGTCGACGAGCAGTGGCGCGGCCGCGTCGGTGCGCAGACCGAGCTCGGCCCGGCGCCGCAGCAGCCGGTCGAGTTCGGACGACGGCGGTACGTCGGCCAGCGTCAGGCCGGCCAGCTCCGCCGGTTTGATGCCGGAAGCAATCAATGGCCGGCACACCTGATCGGTGCCGGCCAGCATCGCCTTGGTGACGAAGGTCTTCCGCAGCTCGTCCAGTTCGTCGGCCGCCTCGCCGTCGAACGACGCGACGAATCCCGCCCGGGCCGCGACCCCGGCGTTGATCTGCGCGCCGGCGAAGTGGTCGAGCAGGACGACGTCCACGCTGCGGACCTCGGGCAGCGCGGCGATCACGTCGTACGCGTCGGCCACCATCAGGAAGGCGAAGTTGGCCGCACAGAAGTACGTCGGCAACCGGAGCCGGACGGCCACATCACCGGCCGCCGACACATGGCACGACGCCACGAAACCGAGCGTGGTGATCGGCTCGTCCAGCTCGGGATCGCGGACGTGGTCCAGGGCCGCAAGGACCCTGGACCTCTCCGTAGCGGTGGTTTGATTCCTTCCCCACCCCACCGCCCCGGTCGCCGTCATTACTGGGTGACCAGCTTCGCGTCGTCCTGCGCGGCCGGTGCCGCCTCCTTGAGCTGCAGCTCGTCGGGCACCTTGATGTCGTACAGCTTGGCCGCGTTCAGCCCGAGGATCTTCTTCTTGCCCTCGACCCCGAGCCGCGGGTAGTCCGAGAACTCCGGCTGGTCCGGGAACTCCCAGTCCACGAAGCCCTCGATCTGCCACTTCGGCTCCCAGATGCCGTAGTCGCTGCCGAACGTCATCTTGTCCTCGCCGACCCAGAACAGCAGCTCGCCCATCACCTTGGCGAAGAACTGCGGCCGGGCGTGCATCAGACCACCGATGACGACGGACAGACCGGCGTACACGTTGGGCTCCTGGGTGGCCATGAAGCAGAAGTCCTCGATCCGCGGCAGCCCGACGTGCTCGACGATGAAGTTGAGCTCCGGGAAGTCCGTCGCGGCATGGTCCACGTCGGAGACGTCGAACGCGTCCTTGTCCAGCGGCCAGATCGTGGGGCCCTTGTGGACGTGGATGTTCTTGATCCCCAGCTCCTGCGCCCTGGCCAGGTACGTGTACGCGGCCGGATCGGTGAGCTTGTAGCCACGCGAGCCGGCGTTCCACTCGGCCGTGTAGAGCTTGACGCCCTTCGAGCCGTACCGGTCGACGTTGGCCGCCAGCTCTTCCAGCCCGGCGTCACCGTCGCGCGGGTCGAACCGTGTGTTCAGCACGAACATCCCCGGGTGCTTCTCGCCCAGGTTGGCGTTCTGCTCGGTGGTGTTGAAACCCTCGGCGTACCACTCCTTCAGGTACGTCGGCTGGAACACCGCGACGTCCACGTAGCCGTCCTCGAAGACGTCCTTCATCAGGTCGTCCTGGGTGTAGCTCATGAACTTCTCGATGGTCCAGTGGGTCTCCTTCGGGCCGAGGCTCTGGTACGCGTGGAAGCACTCGATCCAGCCCTTCGCGTACTGCTCCGCGCCCTTCACCCAGTTGTCCGGGCCGGCCTTCCACATATGCATGTGGCTGTCGACCACGAAATACTTCTCACCGTTCTTCTCGTACACGAAAAGACCCCCTGTCTCAGCTGGATGCGGTCAGGTCGAAGCCGATGTACTCGGCGGCGTCCTCGGGGTTGGCGAACATGATCGTCCGGTCGTCCAGGTGGACCATCCGCCCGTAGTGGGTCGACATGTTCTCCTCGAACTCGGCCTGGTCGAAGTACCCGGGCTCCTCGCCGAGTGCCTCGGAGATGTCGTCGTACACGAAGTCCATCCGGCCGACCGCGTCGACCCGGATCATCGAGGGCAGGTGGGTCACGGTGACGTTGTCGAGACCAGTCATCACCTCGGCGACGACCGCGCCGACCTGGTTGTTCATCAGGGTGACGCCGGCCTTGTTGGACGCGGTGTTGTCCTGCTTGAACGGACTCTCTGAAGTGGTGAACGTGGTGCTCACAGTGACAGCTCCTTCGGCTCCTCGAGGCCCAGCGAGGTGACGATGCCGCTGAACCGGCTCTTGACCCGGTCGAGGCCGTCCTCGAACCGAGGTGGTTTCGCGTCCGGCTGCGACCACAGCGGCTGCATCGTGCGGGCCGCGGTCAGCGCCTGCGAAGTCCACTTCGCCGACCAGTCCTGCAGGATCGACTTGTTGTGGTCGGCGAACTCGCGGTCGTTGCTGAGCAGCTCGAACATCGCCGTGGTGTAGCGCAGGTCGCGCTCGGCGAAGTCGTACTCGGCGGCACCGACGACGGTCGGCGTGACGAAGTCACCGTTACGCGGTGCGGCCTGCTGCACCAGCTGGCTGCGGAACAGTTCACCGACGAGCGGCTCGAAGACCACGTTCGCGGCGAAGATCGCCTCGCACCAGTCGTCGATCGCGGTCAGCTGCTCGGCGACGTCGCGCACACCCTGCCAGGCCGGGTCGGAGTTCCAGGTCTCCAGATGCGCACTGCCGTCGAAGCCCTCGATCTCCTCGGACAAGGTCAGGTTGTACAGCGCCAGGTCCTGGGCGGCCCGGATCCGGTGCATGCTGTTCACCGAGATCGCGTTGTTGTGCATGTTGGTGGGTGCCCGCCGGTTCGCGTTCGCGTACAGGTAGAGACCGAGACCGTGGTCGACGTGCATCCAGGCGCCGATGTGCTGCTCGACGAACTTGACCCAGTTGGTGTTCCACTGCTCGAAGGCCTTGGACTGCTTGGCGGCCTCGACGTTCTGGGTGACCTGGCGGACGACGTTGGAGTTGTAGCGGTAGAGCGTGAGCTCCCACTCCTCGTTCGGGTCACGGAACTCGTGCCAGCCGGTGGCCGGCCACTCCTTCACGAACATGCCACCACTACCCGGGCCACGCTTGGGTGAGGGCTTGTCCTCGCCCCACGCCTTCAGCACGGTCCAGTCCATCGGATAGCCACCGCGTCCGTCCGCGAACCCGTAGAGCCAGCCCTGGCTCAGGTAATGGCGTGGATCGGGCTGCACCTCGACGGTGACGTCCTCGTAGTGGCTCTGCTTGCGCTTCTGCGGTTCGTAGTAGTTGTAGCGCCGAGAGGTCGAGTCCGGGAACTCCCGGGAGCCCGCCTCTGCGTCGGTGAAGACCGGTTTCGGCACGCTGCGCTCGACTCTGGGTTCGGTCGTGGCGTCTTGTGTGGTGGTCATCGGCTCTCTGCCTCCAGCACCTTGGGGTCGCCGGCGTCGCCGGTCGTGGTGAACTTGTCGTAGTAGATGTGCTTCGGTACGACGCCGATCCGTTCGAGCAGCGGGATCGCGGCCTCGACCATCGGTGGCGGGCCACAGACGTAGGCGTCGGCACCCTTCAGATCCGGTTCGAGCCGGCGGACGACATCGGTGATCAGTCCGGTCTCGCCGTCCCACTCGTCCTCCGACAGGGCCGGCACGAACCGGAAGTTCGGCAGCGCTTCCTCGAGCGCCCGGAGCTCGTCGGTGAAACACAGGTCCCGCTGGGTGCGGGCGCCGTAGTAGAACGTCGTCGGCCGGTCGATGCCGCGGTCGGCCATCGATCGCAACAGCGCCAGGATCGGCGCCATCCCGGCCCCGCCACCTAGGAAGACCAGCCGGGCGCCGGGGTTGTCACGCAAGGTGAAAACCCCGAACGGCCCGGTCAGGTCCAACCGGTCCCCGACCTTCAGGCGCTGGTCGAGGAACTCCGAGAACACACCGCCGGGGTACACCCTGATCACGAACTCCAGTTGCCCGGACTCCCGGCTGGAGGTGTTCGCCATCGAGAACGAACGACTCGCGTCCACACCCGGTACCGAGATGTCGACGTACTGCCCGGGGAAGAACTTCAGCTCACCAGGCTCGGTGAGCCGAAGGACCACGTGCCGCAGATCGTGTGTCACCGGTGTGATCGCGGCGACCTCGGCGGTGCGCTCCTGGATCGGCAGACCGGAGCGGATCATCTCCTCGTCGTAGTTGAGCAGCTCGATCGTGAGGTCCTCGTACGCATGGGCCCGGCAGAGCAGGGTGTAACCCTCGTCCAGCTCGTAGTCCGGGAGCGCGAAGGTCGAGTAGCGGTCCAGCTCGATGTCGTCCCCGTCGAGGACGAACGACTTGCAGGACGCGCACTGACCTTCCTTGCACCCGTGCATGAGCATGACGCCCTGCTCGGCCGCGGCGCGCAGGATCGTCTGTTCCTCCGCCACCTCGATCTCGATGCCGACGGGCTCGAACCTCACGACGTGCTTCTCAGCCATGACGAGATCAGGCGTCGTCGCGGCCTGGCCGGCCGGCCGGGCCTCCCTTGACGTAGCGGGCGGCGAACGCGGTCCGCTCGCTGTCCGACATCTCGTTCAGCAACACGTTCGGGCTCGCCAGTGGCGGGCACTTACGCAGGTGGTCCAGCGTCCACATCTTGTCCGGGTTCAGATCAAGGTGCGGCTGCGCGACCATCGTCTTGCCGTCGTCGCGGACGAAGCCCATGTCGGAGACGACGTCGGCCCAGTTCCAGCCGTGGTACAGCGTCTCCCACTCGCGGTGACCGATCAGCTTGCCCATGTTCGGCGTCTCCCGGCCCTGGTACGTCGGCCGGAACGCCGTCTCGTCGGTCCACTTGCACATCTCGTGGCAATACGTCCGCCACTGGCCGTCGACCTTGGCCATCACCATGTCCTCGCGGACCAGGCACGGGACCATACAGGTCCAGCAACGGTGCGGGTACTCGTAGTCGACGTCCTCGAAGACGATCGGCTTGTGCCCGTTCGGCATCGAGAGCCGGTTGTAGTTCTCCCACCAGGCGCCGTACTTGTCGTACCAGCCCGGATACTTGAACTCGAACCACTCGAAGTCCTTGTCCGTCATCGGGTCGATCCGCCAGTAGTTGGCGAGCCAGCCGGTGGCGAAGAACTGGGCGACCTCGTGCACGTAGCCCTTGTTCCAGATCTGGTTCCAGGACTCCTCGATCAGGTCGTGCGGAATCTCCAGGCCGTACTTCTCCAGCGGGACCAGGTAGCTGCGGTAGTAGTCGTCGTAGATCCAGCGACGCCACATCTCCGCGTAGCTCTCACGGTCCTTGCGGCGGTCCTTCGTGCCGTACTCGATGAAGGTGCCGATGGCAGCGTCGACGACACGGTGGTTGTTCCACCACGCGTACCGAAGGTCGCGGGCCAGCAGCTGGTGGTTGCCCTCGTCGGCCAGTGCCATCAACAGCGTCGCGTACCCGTTGCTGATGTGCCTGGACTCGTCGGACTGCACCGAGTGGAAGACCGTCGGCAGCAGGTAGTCACCGTTGGCGGCCGCTTCGGCCGGCATGGCGACGAACAGCGTGTTGGTGAATGCCGTCTCGGCCACGATGGTCAGATAGATACTGGCCGCCGTGATGGCGTCACCGGTGATGAACCCCTCGGCGAACTGACGGCCGATGGTGCCGCAGTAGTCGCTCTGGAAGTTGCGCAGGCTGGAGTTGAAGCCCGCCGGGTCGATGTAGTTGTTCATGTACAGGCGCTTGAGGTTCTGCTGGATCGTCGAGTGCCGTACCTCGTCGATCATCTGGATCGCCTGCCCGTTGTGCAGTTCAGGGTTCGGCACGGTCCGGAACAGCAGTGGCATCGCCCGTGCGGCCGAGATCTCCGGCAGCGGGATGATGCTCAGGAACAACTTCTGCCATTCCAGCCAGCGCTCCTGCACCTGGCGGAACATGTTGCCGCGGATCGCGCCGTCCGAGGCGCCGTACACCCGGTGGTCCTTCTCCTCCTGCATCGGGAAGTACGAGCGCAGAACCTGCTTCAGCGGGTCTTTCTTCTGCGCCTTCTGGAACGTGTAGTCGGTGCCGTACTGAGAGACCGGCTCGTGGTACGCCGGTTCCCAGGACAGCTCCTGGATCTTCTGGTGGGCCTTCGCCACACTCTGGCGACTCATGGCACTCCTCCCGGTCATGTGGCCGACTGTGGTTGCAGTACATCGCCGCTGTGCGGCCGGTGAGGTCTCAAATTGAGATGCGGGTCACACAGCTGGTATTCACGCCTCTCCGAACATGGCCTGCCGCAGTTCTGCCAAGCGTTCGCTCTTCTGCTGCACGATCCGCTGATCGCCTTGTAGATCAGGCTGAATGCCCAGGCAGCGCAACAGCTCCGCGGCCGGCTCACCCGGGTGTCCGGTCGCCCCGAGCACCGGATGCAACCCCGCATCGGCAAGATGTTCGAAGACGAGGTGTACGACGGTCCACGGGTTGTACGTCTCCTGCGAAGACGACTCCGGACCGGGTTCTGAGCGTGAGACATCGTTGTCCATCGGAACCTCCTCATCGGCTGCTCGCATCACATGCCCGGCAGCAGCAGATGGTTGTCTCATTCTGAGACGCCACTTGTGTCCGGGTGCACTACGCTCGAAGTGCGATGACCGGGTGGGCCGCGCGAATCCGCCGTACCCTCCGGCGTCAGGAGGCTCCGTGGACGAACTCGAACCCCTGGTGGAGGACAGCCGTCGCGCCGCCACGGCCCGGCTGAACTTCCTCACCCTCGATCCGGTGCGACCGCAGGACGTGCGGACGTCGATTCTCGCGTCCTGGGTGCGATCCCGGCGCTGGAACCTGCCCGCCGATCGGATCGCCCTGCCCTATATCGCCGATCCCGACCTCGACCTGCCTTTGACCCGCAGCGCGCGACCGGTCCTGCAGCAATTGCACCAGAACCTCGACGGCCAGCCGATCAGCATCATCCTCACCGATCGGACCGGCCTGGTGCTCGAGCGGCTGACAGCCGACGACCACCTGAGCCGCCACCTCGACAAGGTCCACCTCGCGCCGGGCTTCAGCTATGCCGAGAAGTTCGCCGGGACGAACGGGATCGGGACCGCGCTCGAAGGCGGCGGTCCGATGCACGTCTTCGGTCACGAGCACTACGCGGAGGACCTCGAGGACCTCGCGTGTGCCGGCGTACCGATCCGGCATCCCGTATCAGGGAAGACGGTCGGGGCCATCGACCTCACCTGCTGGCGCCGGGATGCGGGCTCGTTGCTGATCGCGCTTGCCAAGACCACGGCCGACAACATCCGTGCGGCCATGCTGACCGACAGTTCGACGCGGGAGCTCGAGCTGTTGCGTGCGTACAAGCAGAGTGCACGGCGGCTGGGAGACATGGTGCTCGCGGTCGATGACGACGTACTGCTGATGAACGCGAACGCGCGGCGGTGTCTCGACGCGGCCGACCAGCGCGCGGTGCTCGGGCATGCGGCCGAGATGCTGGCGCGCGGCGGCACGGAGGCTGTCGTGGTCGAGCTGCCCACGGGCGGCTGGGTCCGGATCAGCTGCCGGCCGATCGGCATCGGCAGTCACGACGGATCCGGGATCATCCAGGTCAGCGCGCTCAGTGCCGGTGTCGACGGCCCGGCGCCGGCCACCCTGCACCGCCCGCCGTCGCGGCCGGTTCTGCCCGGGCTGGTCGGTCGTAGTGCGCCGTGGCTCGGCAGCAGTCGTGAGGTCGACAACGCCTGCCGCGTCGGCCAGTGGGTCGTGCTGACCGGCGAACGTGGTGTGGGCAAGGTTGCGCTCGCGCGGGCCGCACACCATCAGAACAACCCGGGCGGCCTGTTCCACGTCGTCGACGTCGGCGCGGCCGGCGCGAAGTTCGCCGCCGAACTCGAGGCCGAGCTGACCGACGATTCCTTGCAGGCGCTGGTGATCCGGCACGTCGAGCGACTCGACGCGAGCGGCGTGGACGCGACCATCGAGGCCTTGTACGGCGTCCAGGAGCGCCGGCCGTCCGATCCGCCGTGGATCGCGCTCACGCTCACCGGAGACGACTCCGACACAGCAGGTCTCGGGGACCTGCTGACGTTGTTCCCGCTCACCGTCGAGGTGCCGCCGCTGCGGCATCACATCGAGGACGTCCGCGAACTGGTGCCGTACTTCCTGAACCAACTGAGTCACGGCGACCTGAGCTGCGCCCCGGACACGATGCAGCAGCTGATGCGATCGGCGTGGCCGGGCAACACCGCGGAGCTGTGCCAGGTGCTGAAGCAGGTCGTCCTACGGCGTCGCCGTACCGGCGTGATCACGCCTGGGGACCTCCCGACGCGGGTCCAGGCCATCAGCCGCCGCAGCCTCAGCCAACTCGAGGCGCTCGAACGCGACGCCATCATCCGCAGCCTGGTGGCCAACGACGGCCACAAGGGCCGGGCCGCGAAGTCCCTCGGCATGTCCCGGGCCACCATCTACCGCAAGATCCACGACTACGGCATCCAGCCCCCGTAACCCCCGTCGGCTTCCCGCCTGGAGTTGCGTGAATTATGGCTGGTGGCGACATTAATGTGCAGTTTTGTCTTGCCGTAGGTGGGTGGGACGGGGTTCGATGTCTGGGTGGAGGCAACTCAGGCCGGTGCGGCGCAGAAGTCAGGGGTGTCGTACGGGACGCTGATCTGGCTCGCGGTCGCGACGTTCTCGATGGGGATCGACGGGTACGTGCTGGCGGGTCTGCTGCCCGCCATCGCCAGTGACCTGGAGGTCAGCCCGGCGGCCGCCGGTCAGTTGATGTCGGTGTTCGCCCTGACCGCGGCGCTCGCGGGCCCTGTGCTCGGCACGCTGACGAGCCGCTGGGAACGGCGTACGACGATTGCCCTCGCGCTCGCGGTCTTTGTGCTCGGCAACGTGATCGTTGCGGCGGCTCCGACGTACCCGATCGCTCTCAGTGGCCGGATCGTGGCTGCCCTGGGTGGATCGCTGCTCAACGCGGCGGTGATGGGATACGTGATCGCGCTGACGCCGGTCGAGCATCACGGCAAGGCGTTGTCGTTCGTGCTCGGCGGCTGGATGACCGCGACCGCGCTCGGCGTACCGGTCGGTCTGGTGATCGGGCAGTCGAACTGGCGGTTCCCGATGATCCTGGTCGCGGTCGTCGGCAGCATCGCGCTGGTCGGCATCATGCTCAAGCTCCCCCATCTGCATCTCCCGGCCGGTACGCTCGCCGATCGCCTGCGACCGCTCCGACAGCCTCGCCTGCTCTTCGGTCTGCTCGTCACCACCGGCATCCTCTGCAGCAGCTACACCTGCTTCACGTACGCCGTCCTCATCCTCGGCCCGTCGCTGACCCACGACTGGATCCTCGTGCTGGTGATGTTCGGGTACGGCGCCTTCAGCATGCTCGGCAACGCCGTCACCGGCCGGTTGACCGACCGCTTCAGCGCGATCCGCGTGCTCACCCTGGTCCTGACCGGACTGGTGCTGAACTCGCTCATCGGCCTCTTCGGCCTGATGGCCGGGTCGGCCACCGTGGTCGCGATCCTCGGGCTGTTCTGGTTCTTCATGGCCGGCGTCGGCAACGGCGGCGCGGCTGTGCCGCAGCAGGCCCGCCTCGGTGCCCTCGCGCCGGATTCGGCCGCGATCACGATGGCGCTGAACGGCAGCGCGATCTCGCTCGGCTCCGCATTGGGCAGTGGGCTCGGTGGCGCCGGCCTGGCCGCCGGCCTGTCGGCGCACCACCTGCTCGGTGTCTCCTCGATCGTCCTGGCGATCACGCTGACCCTGCACCTGATCGTGGCGCGGACCAAGGCCCCGCAAGCACAGCCGGCGCTATAGCTCGCGCCCCCAGCCGCGGCGGGCCGCCTGCAATCCGGCCTGGAAGCGACTGGTGGCGCCGAGCTCTTCCTGGACCTGCGAGATCCGGCGGCGCAGGGTCCGGCCACTCACGCCCAACTGCCGCGCGATCGCCTCGTCCTTCATGCCGCTGGCCAGCAGGTTGATCAGCGTCTTGACGGGATCAGCAGTGGCCGACTGGGTCAGCTGGAGCGGCGTCGCCTGACCCCATAGCTGATCGAACAGAACCTGCAGCGCACTCGTCAGCGCCGAGTCCGTCACCACCACCGCACGTGCCTTGCCCGGCCGCGACGAACCGTCGCCGCCGAGCGGCAGGATCGCCGTGGTGCCGTCGACGATCAACAGCTTCACCGGGACCTGCGGCAGTACGCGCGACTGTTCACCGCGCTCGGCCATCGCGCCCAACCGAGCGACCCAACCGGGGTGATCGAGAACCTCGGCCGCGTAGATCGCCCGGAACCGCACCCCGCGATCCAGCAGCGCCAGCTCGGCGCTCGACACCTGCAGGCTCCCGTCGGCGACGTACGGCGGGGTGTCGGTGCCGACCGCCTGTTGCGTTGCCCCACGCAACATGTCGTCGATCCGTGCCTCGATCGCGTCCCGCCCGACCGCGATCTCGATCAACCGGTTCGGCTCGGCCTGCAACTGCCCGGCGCTGAACTCGCGGGCCAGCTGATCGGTCATCGCAGCGACGCCTTCCAGCGCGGCCCGCCGCTCCCGCACCAGCATGCCGAGCCCGGATCGCGGGTCCACCGGCGCGGGCGCCGCCTCCGAGCCGACCCGCACCAGCCCGGCCGCGACGAGCCGGCCGACCGCCGCCTCGATCGTTGCCTCCGGCTCCTCCAGCGCCTCACTGTGCTGCCGCACCGGTACGCCGGGATCCCGCAGCAACTGCCGATACACCCGCGCGTCCACCCCGGACAGCCCCACCGCTTCCCAGTCAGTCACCCAGCGAGCGTAGCTGGCCGGAATCGGCGTTTGGCCGGATCCGGCGCCGTACCGGACAGATCAGGGCTTAGCGTGTCTGCAGAAGCGTCCGTGTCCGAGGAGTGAACCTTGCGTCTACATGCTGGCCGTGCATCGATCGCCGTGATCGGCGCCGTCCTCACCGCCCTCCTGGTCGGCGCCGGAGCGAGCACGGCGACCGCCGAGCCCACCCAACCGGCGTTCTCGCCGCAGTCGATCGTCTGGCCGACGCCGACCGACGGCTACGTGCTCGGCGCCGTCGCCTGCGGTACGGCGACCTGCCCGGCCGGGGTGGTTGCGACCCACGACGGCGGCAAGACCTGGGCCACCGCCGGCCGGACCCACAACGGGCTGGCCAAGAGCGGCGAGCCGGGTCTGACCAGCCTGCAGTTCGCGGACAAGAAGTTCGGCTGGGCGTTCGACCCGTACCTCGAGGTCACCAAGGACGGCGGCCGGACCTGGACCCAGGTCCCGGTGCCCGGCGGCGACGCCAAGATCCTTCACCTGCTGGCCACGCCGGACGGCACGTACGTCGTCACCTCGGGCTGTGCGATCGGCACCGGGATCTGTGACGATCGCCCGCTGAAGGTCTGGCGCGCTCCGGCCGGTAAGTCGACCGGCTGGAAGCTGGTTGATGTCCCGGTGGCGGCCGGCGACAACGTCATGCTGGATGGTCAGGGGTCGACCGCCTACCTCCTCGCGGCGCCCTTCGGCGGGCGTGCGCGGATCTCCACCCTGCGCAGTGGCGTGGTCCGGTCGACCAGCACGGTCACCTGCGCTGACCCGGATGACGCCGCGGTCAGCGACTTCGCAGTGAACAGCCCGAACCGGCTCTTCGTGCTCTGCATGGCGAACTACGGCCGCGGTCACGCCGACAAGACCCTCCTCGTCTCCGGCGATGGCGGCAAGACCTTCCGGTACGACGCCATCCCCGGCGGACTCGGCCTGGCCGGTGAACTTGCCGTCGCCCCCGACGGCGCGGTCATGCTCACCACGATCACCGCCAGCCTGGTCTACAACCGCCCGACCCTCTCGAAGACGTGGCGCATCGCCGACCCGTGGCTGGAGAACGGCGAACGAATCCACGACCTGGTCTTCCAGTCCCCCACCACCGCCTGGCTAGTCGAAAGCGACGCCGCCTACACCCCCAACACCCACCTCTGGCAAACCCAAGACGCCGGCCAAACCTGGCACCAAACCACCCTGCCCCCCGCCTAACCCACCCTCCTCAAGCCCCTTCCCCTGCCCCCTCCACACTCCCCATCCCCTCACCCACCCGCTCCCCTTGCCCTCCACACCTCCCCTCCCGTGTCCCTCCCCCAGCCCCTCCCTCCCGTTTGTCCCCTGCCCCAGTTCTTCTTTCCTTTGTTTCCTTCCCTTGTTCGGAGTGCAGCTGTGATCCCTTTGCGCCGGTTGGCGGTTCCGCTGGCCCTGGTCCTCGTCGGTGCGACGACCACCGTCGCGACCGCGGACGTCCAGGAGTCCCCGAAGGTGGTCGCCAGCTGCGACCAGAAGGTCGCCCCCGGCGAATTCACCTGCTTCGCCCAACGCCGCGCCGACCTCGGCTTCCGCTCCAAGGCCACCGGCGCCACTCCCGCCGGCTACGGCCCAACTGACCTCAAATCGGCGTACAAGTTGCCGTCAGCAACCGCGGGCCAAGGGCAACGGGTCTACATCGTCGACGCCTACGACGACCCGACGGCCGAAGCCGACCTCGCCGTCTACCGCAAGCAGTTCGGCCTCCCGGCGTGCACCACCGACAACGGCTGCTTCCAGAAGCTCAACCAGGACGGCCTGCCCAGCCCCCTCCCCGCTCCCTCACGTTCCTGGGCCGGCGAGATCTCCCTCGACCTCGACATGGTGTCGGCCGCCTGCCCCCACTGCGGCATCACGCTGATCGAGGCCAACTCCCCTAGCGACGACCTACTCAAAGCGGTCCGCACCACCGATCGGCTCGGCGCCAAGTTCGTCTCGCTGAGCTGGGGTGGCCCGGAGTCGGGCGGCATTGCCGACCTCGACAAGTTGTACTTCAACCCCCGCGGAGTCGTCTACGCAGCCTCGACCGGCGACAGCGACTACGAGGCCGGTACGTCGTACCCGGCCAGCTCGACCGCGACCACCGCCATCGGCGGCACGACGCTGACGAAGGACGACTCCGGTCGCGGCTGGACCGAGACGGTCTGGAACAGCTTCCCGGGCGACGGCACCGGTTCGGGCTGCTCCGCCGTCCTGGCCAAGCCGAGCTGGCAGTCGATCATCCCCGCCTCGGTCTGCCCGAAGCGCGCGGTGGCCGACGTCTCCGCGGTAGCCGACCCCGCGACCGGCGTGGCTGTCTACCAGACCACGGGCGGCGACGGCTGGGCCGTGTACGGCGGGACCAGCGCCGCGGCCCCGATCGTTGCCGCGATCTACGCACTTGCCGGTGACCCCGATCCGGGCTCCCGTCCGGCCGGCTACCCCTACGGGGCCACCGGCAACCTCAACGATGTTGTCCAAGGCAACAACGGCGAGTGCACCCCGGCAGCACTGTGTACGGCGCAAGCCGGTTGGGACGGACCGACCGGCCTCGGCACACCGAACGGCACCCGCGCGCTAACCTCGCCGACCTCAGGCAACCGGATCACAGTCAGCGCGCCCGCGCAGCAGGCCAGCGCCGTCGGTGACGTCGTCCTGCTCCGGGCTCGCGCGACGGACTCCGGGCATCGCCCGGTGCGGTTCAGCGCGACGGGCCTACCAGCAGGCCTCCGCCTCGACGCGTCGACCGGCCTCATCTACGGCCGCCCGACGCAGCCCGGCACGTACTCGGTGACGGTGACCGCGTCCGACTCGACCAAGGCTCGCGGCAACACGGTGATCAGCTGGGTCGTCAGCACCCGCCAAGGTGCACGCGGTGTGGTCAACGGTGACTTCGAAGCCGGTACGGGCGGTTGGGCGCAGACGCCGGACGTGATCCGCGCGGACGGTCAGTACAGCCACGGCGGTCTGGGCTACGCCTGGCTCGGCGGCACCGGTACGGCGCACACCGACTCCCTGAGTCAGCGCGTGACGGTCCCGTCCTTCGGCCGACCCGCCCTGCGCTTCGCCCTGCGGATCGCGGGTGGTGACAAGGCCGACGTACTCCAGGTAAGCGTCGACGGCCACCCGGTCCGATCGTTCACCGGCGCTCAGGCCAAGTCGTCGTACGTCGATCAGATTGTCGACCTCACGCCGTACCGCGGCCGGACGGTCACGCTCGCCTGGACCAGCACCGAGAACGACGGGACCCCGTCGACGTTCCTCCTGGACGACATCACGATCGCGCGCTGACCACCTGATGCCACGCGTCGCGGCCGAACGACCAGATCAACGCCAGGAGGGCGATGCCGGGAAGGATGATCAGCCACTCGCTGGGGACGAGCCCCGCCAGCAGGATGGCCAGGAGCATCACGATCGCCTGGCTGAGCCCGATCACCCGGCGGGCCTGACTGAACGGAAGCGGACTGCGTAGCGCCGGGAACGGGATCGCGGCCAGCAAGTACAAATAGCGGAGGAGACCTATCAGGACGACCACCCAGCCGCCCACGTGGACGACTACGAGAGCGATGGACAGCAGCAGCGTCGTACCCGCATCGGTCTCGTTGTCGAACCACCCGCCGAACCGGCTGGTCTCACCACGCCGGCGCGCGATCCGGCCGTCGACACCGTCAAGGATCAGGCAGACCGAGCCGAGGACCGTGATGCAGATCGCGATCAACCGGGTCGGCTCCTCCCAGACCGCTTGCAGGACCAGGGCCAGGATCCACACGCTAGCGACCAGGCGAGCCAGCGTCACCGAGTTCGCCAGACCGAACCGGCGCCGGTTCGGGTGGTGGCGGAACCAGAAGAGTACGACCAGCGGAGCCGCGGCGAGGTAAGCCGCGAACGCCGCGCCGGCGGGGGCCGGCGCGGCGGCCAGCAGGCAGCCGAGCAGGGTCGCGGCAGCGCCGAGCCCGACCGGCTTGAGTACAGCGGTCGTCACCATCAACACCTCACGCTAGGGGACGCTCACCCCTTGGTACGTGTGATCTCGGTGTGTGGTTCATCGCACTGGCGCCGGCCAGCCGGTGTACGACTCGGCCAGGAAGGCCGCGCCGTGGTCGGAGTCCACGACCGCGGACAGCTCCGCGAGCTGCCGTCGTACGTCGAAGTCCGGGGCGTCCGGGAGGGTGTGGAGCAGCGTGGTCAGCCAGGTGGAGAAGTACTGCGCCTTCCAGACGCGGGACAGCGCCCGCGGGGTGTAGTCGTCCAGGGCCGCCTTGTCGTTCTTGAGCAGCGCGCGCTCCAACACCTCCGCGAGGACACGGACGTCGGCGAGAGCCAGGTTGAGCCCCTTCGCTCCGGTTGGCGGCACGGTGTGTGCGGCATCGCCGGCCAGGAAGAGGTTGCCGTGCCGGATCGGTTCGCAGACGTACGAGCGGAACGGGAGGACCGTCTTGCTGAAGATGCGCCCCTCCTTGAGCTGGAAGCCGTCCGCACCTGCGAGTCGGGCCTGCAGCTCCGACCAGATCCGGTCCTCGGACCAGTCGTCGACGGACTCCTCCGGCGAGCACTGGAAGTACATCCGCTGCACGGACTCGGTCCGCTGACTGATCAGCGCAAAGCCACGATCCGAACGGGTGTAGATCAGTACGTCGGCACTCGGCGGCGCCTCGCAGAGGATGCCGAACCACGCGAACGGATACTGCCCGAAGTACTCGCGCCGCCCGGCGACCGCGGCGCGGGTCATACTCCGCGACCCGTCGGCCCCGACCAGCACGTCACACCGGATCTCGTGCTCGACTCCCTCCGCGTCGGTGAAGAGCATCCCGGGCCGTATCGTCGTGTTGTCGACAATCTGCGTGTCGACAACGCCGTACCGGACGTCGCCGCCGTCCCGGTCGCGGGCGTTCGCGAGGTCGATGAAGACGTCGGTCTGCGGGTACAGCCAGGTCGACGCGCCGACGAGTCCCTGGAAGTCGATCCGGTGGCTGACCCCGCCGAAGCGCAGGTCGATCCCCTCGTGCTCATGCCCGTCCCGCAACACCCGATCCGAGACACCGGAGTCCACCAGCATCCGGACACTGTCGCGCTCGAGGATGCCGGCGCGATGCGTCCGCTCGATCTCGTCCCGGCTGCGGATCTCGATCACCACCGACTCGATTCCGGCGAGATGCAGCAGATGCGACAACATCAGTCCGGCCGGCCCACCACCCACGATCCCGACCTGCGTCCGGCTGATCACGGCTCGTCTTTCAGTACGGCGTCCGCCACAGCGAAAGCCTGGTTGGCGGCCGGAACGCCGCAGTAGACCGCGGTCTGCAGGATCACCTCGGCGATCTCCTCGCGGGTCAGCCCGTTGCGGAGCGCCGCGCGGAGGTGGAGTTCGAGCTCCGACCAATGCCCGTGGGCAATGAGCGCAGTCAGGGTGATCATGCTCCGCGCGCGCCGATCGAGTCCCGGCCGCGTCCAGATCTCGCCCCACGCATACCGCGTGATGAACTCCTGGAAGTCTTTACTCAGTTCACTTCCGGCCCGGTCGACGTGCGTATCCCCCAACACTTCCCGCCGTACCGCCATCCCTTCGTCGAAGCTCATGACGTCTTCTCCCACCGTGCGAGGACCAGGTCGACAAGCTCACCAGCAGCACCCAGGTACGACGCCGGATCACCCGAGGTGCCGCGCTCGCTCAGGAGGTCGTCCGCGACCGATTCCGCGCGTCGACGCATCACGTCGGCGTGCACCGCGAGGCCCGCGACCAGATCGGCGGCCTGGCTCGACGCAGTCAGCGTGAGCTCCAGCAAGCGGCGCAGAGCCGGCCACTCCGCATGCCAGGCACCCGCGGACCGCTCATCCTCAGCCGAGGCCGCACACAAATGCAGCTGCGCCCCCAACTGCGGCGCCTGCAACGCAGCACTCCGCACCAGCACACTCAGGACCGGATTCCGCTTGTGCGGCATCGTCGACGACCCACCCGCCGAGGTGTCCGTCACCTCACCAACCTCAGGCCGCCCGAGCAACAACACGTCCCCGGCCAGATGCCCCAGCGCATCACACGTCTCCACCAGCGCATCACCCAGCCGGGTGACCGGCGTACGACGGGTATGCCAGCTCAGATCAGTTGCAGCAAGCCCCAATTCACCAGCCAAAGCCTGCGCCGCCGCAATGGGATCCGGGCGGAGTTGGCCCACGAGTGCGAGCGTTCCAGCAGCTCCACCGCACTGGACGGGGAAGGTGAGCGCCCGCAGCGCATCACCTGCATCCAGAACCCCGGTCAGCCACTGCGCCGCCTTGAGCCCGAACGTCACCGGCACCGCGTACTGCGTCAAGGTCCGCCCCACCATCACCGACCCGCGATGCTCAGAAGCCAACCCAGCAAGCGAATCCGCAACCCGACCAAGCTCCACGACCATCCGCCCGACCGCATCCCGAGCCACCAACATCAGCGCCGTATCGAGCACATCCTGACTCGTGAGCCCGCGATGCGCCCCCTCGATCTCCAGCGATTTCACCAACGGCAACACCGGATTCCCCGCAGCTTCAACGTCAGCAGGCGCCAAAGCACCCGCCTTCACCTCACCAGGAAGACCCAGCACCCGCAGCCAAGCCGCCTCGACCCGCACCATCGCCTCCACGAGCGCATCGTCCGAGACCAGACCCGCGGCCCGCTGCGATCCAGGCTCAAGCAGCGACCCCATCAGGAGTACCTCAGAAACACCGTCTCGCGCGGCCCCTGCAGATGCACGTCGAACCGCAAACTCCCGTCGTCCTCGCGTACGGCGACCAACGTCGACCGCTCGTCCGCACTCAACCCAGCCAGTAGCGGGTCCGTGGAACCAGGCAGGTAGATCCGCGTGAACAACCGATTCAGCAACCCCCGGGCAAAGAACGTCACCGCGAAGAATGGCGCAGCTCCCTCACCGGTGGCCCCAGGCTCGACCGTGCTGAACCAGTAATGTCCGGTCGGGTCCGTATTGCTCCGTCCCCATCCGGTAAACCGCGCGCCATCCCGCCGGAGAGAGCCCTCGAGCTCCGGCACCACTCCCCGCGGATCCGCCTGCCGGATCTCCAGCAACGCATCCGGCATCCCGTTCCCGTCGCCGTCGTACACATAGCCGTGTAACCACACCGACCCCGGCGTCCCCCGGCGTACAAGCTCGCGATCGCCCGGATACGGCAACGCATAGTGGAAGAACGGGCCGACCGTCTGGCCGGGTGTCGGCGCGAGGTCAGTCATCCTCATGCTCCATTAAGGTCGCGTGGCCGCCGGTCAGAACGATGTCCCAGCGGTACCCGAGCAGCCGCTCCGGCTCAGACAAGCTGTGGTCGTACGTCGCCACCAGCCGCTCGCGCGTCCGTGGGTCGGTGATCGACTGGTAGATCGGGTCGAGCGCGAAGAGCGGATCGCCGGGGAAGTACATCTGCGTGATCAGGCGCTGGGTGAAGTCCGTGCCGAACAGCGAGAAGTGGATATGGGCCGGCCGCCAGGCATTGCGGTGATTCCGCCACGGATACGGCCCGGGCTTGATCGTGGTGAACGAATACCAGCCGTCGTCATCGGTCAGGCACCGTCCGACCCCCGTGAAGTTCGGATCCACCGGCGCCGGATGCTGATCACCCTTGTGGATATACCGCCCGGCGGCGTTGGCCTGCCAGATCTCCACCAACTGACGGCGTACGGCGCGACCCTCGCCGTCGACCAGCCGGCCCCGGACCAGGATCCGCTCGCCGATCGGCACGCCATCGCGCTGAACGGTCAGATCGGACTCCAGCGCACCCACGTCCGACTCCCCGAACACCGGGGCCACCAGCTCTGCCCCCTCCGGGTCCGCGTGCCGCAGCTCCTTGGTCGGATGCCGCAGCAGAGTGCTCCGGTACGGCGGATAGTCGAGCCGCGGCTGGGTGTCGCCGGACCGGCTGTCCGCCTGGATCTTCTCGATCTCCTCGCTGATGGTCCGCTGGCTGGTCAGCTCCCCTGAGGCCGTCACCCGCTCAGGCTAGGAGCGGGACCGCCTCCCGCAGACCGCCGAATTCCGCTGATCGGAAGCCCATCCGGAACCGCCAGGGCTCCGAAGTACTCCCGTCAGCGACACTCTCCAAGGAAGCGACCTCGTCATGTCCAACAATCTTGCTCGTGCCGGTCTCGCTGTATCGTCCCTGGCTCTCGTCCTCGCGGCGTCGGCGTGCGGCGGCAGCGACGACACGTCCAGCGGCTCTCCGTCCACCAGCACGTCCTCGTCGGCCCCCGCCGAGACGCCGAGTGCGTCGGCCTCGATGGACAACGCCTCAGGCCTGGTCGGCGCTGGGTGCGCTGACTACGCCAAGGCCAACCCGTCCGGTGCCGGTTCGATCGACGGCATGGCCGCCGCGCCCCTGGCCACCGCCGCCTCCGGCAACCCCCTGCTCAAGACCCTCGTGGCG